>JBJTRH010000452.1:0-22404 GCA_046076065.1 Planctomycetaceae bacterium
CTCTCCGGCTGCGGCAAGAGCACGCTGGCCAACGCGGTCGACCGGCTCCTGCACGAGCGGGGCTGCCGCACGTTCGTGCTCGACGGCGACAACGTCCGCCACGGCCTGTCCGCGGCGCCGGCGATGCTCGAGGAGCGGCACGGCCGAGAGTTCGCGGCCCGCTTCGGCCTCGGCTTCGGCGCGGCCGATCGGGAGGAGAACATCCGCCGCATCGGCTCGGTGGCCGACCTCTTCGCCCAGGCCGGCACCATCGCCCTGACGGCCTTCATCAGCCCTTACCGCCGCGACCGCGACGCCGTCCGCCGACTACTGGCCCCCGGCGACTTCGTGGAGGTGTACGTGAAGGCGCCGCTCGAGGTCTGCGAGGGCCGCGATCCGAAGGGGCTCTACAAGAAGGCCCGCGCCGGGGAGATCAAGGGCTTCACCGGCATCGACGACCCCTACGAGGAGCCTGCCGCCCCGGAGCTCGTCGTCGACTCCGCGGCGCGGCGGCCCGACGAACTCGCCGCCGAGGTGGTCGCCTGGCTGGAACGCAACGGAAAGATCCCGGCCCGTTGATCAGCGGGCGGCCCGCGGGCCGATGAGCTCGACGAGGTTGCCGTCGGGATCGCGGACGCACGTCAGGAAAAGTCCCTTGCCGAGCCGGTCGGGCAGGGCGACGGGCGACTCCGCCAGCGGCTTCACGCCGATCTTCGCCAGCCGGGCGACGGCCGCGTCGGTGTCGGCCACCATGATCGTGAGGTAGCGGAAGCCGGTGTGCGAGTGGATGAAGTCATTGTCGCCCTTCCGCGGCTCCGTGCCGGCCACCCGCATGAGCTTGAGCCTGGTGGCGTCGTCACCGTCGCCGAGCACGAGCACTTGGATGTCGAGTCCCTTCATGTCGGTGAGCCCCGCGGCGGCGGCGAGCGCCGGCTCGACGGAGAACCCCGGCAGCTCGCGGAAGCCGACACCCTCGGTGTAGAAGCGGACGCTCGCATCGAGGTCGCTGACGACGCAGCCGAGGTCGATCGTGGTGCGCGGGAACGCGGCCGGCTCGGCGGCGAGGCAGGGCAGGGCGGAGCAGGCGACGAGGGCGAGGATGAGGCGGCGCATGAGAGGACTCCTGGAACGCGAAGGGCTGTCGCGGCGGATCATAGCACCACGCTGGACGAGGGTTTCACTGGCTGCGGTCTCAAACGGGAGGGTCAGGCGGCCGGAAACGTGCTCTTCGCTGGCGGGATGGCGGTCTGCGGCCAACCGGCGCCGCGCGACACGGATCCGCGGGGGAACCCGACTCGTTTGCTTGGCTCGGGGCTGCCCGTGCCCCGTCGCCGGACGTTCGCGGCGGGCGTCGTGCCTGCCACTCACTCGGATGTCGCCTTCGCTTCGCCATCGTGGCTTCGCTTGGCGACATACGCCGGCTCCCGGGGCATTGGCAGCCCCTCGCTGACTTCGTGCCTGCTGCAGCACCAGCCGGGGGCATGGATGCTTGGATCACCTGCACCTGCCCGCCCGGACGGCGGGCCACTGATACAGCCCGCCGGGGGCATGGATGCCCCGGCGGGCGTGTAGTCAGTCGATGAAGCCGGAGAGCTCTTCGCTGCGAGCCGGGGCCTGCAGCTTGCGGACGGCCTTGGCCTCGATCTGCCGGATTCGCTCGCGGGTCACCTTGAAGATGTGGCCCACCTCTTCGAGCGTGTAGCTGTAGCCGTCGCCGAGGCCGTAGCGGAGCTTGATGATCTCCCGCTCGCGGTAGGAGAGCGACTTGAGCACCTTGGCGATCCGGTTGCGGAGCATCTCCTGCGCGGCGCCCACGGCCGGGTTCTCGGCACCCTGGTCGGGGAGCAGGTCGCCGAAGTGGCTGTCCTCGCTGTTGCCCACCGGGCGGTCGAGGCTGATCGGGTAGCGGCTCATCGCCGTCACCCGACGCGTCTCGTCCACCGGCGTGCCGGCGCGGGCGGCGATCTCCTCGATCGTCGGCTCACGGCCGTACTCCTGGAGGAGCTGACGGGCCACGTTTCGCACGCGGCTCATCGTCTCCACCATGTGCACTGGGATGCGGATCGTGCGGCTCTGGTCGGCCACCGCGCGGGTGATCGCCTGCCGGATCCACCACGTTGCGTAGGTGCAGAACTTGAAGCCGCGGCGGTACTCGAACTTGTCGACCGCCCGCATCAGGCCCGCGTTGCCCTCCTGGATCAGGTCAAGGAACGAGAGCCCGCGGTTGCGATACTTCTTCGCGATCGAGACCACGAGCCGGAGATTGCCCTCCGAGAGCCCCCGCTTCGCCTGCTGGTACTTGGCGAAGATTCCGCGGATCTCGTCGACCCGCCGCTTCAGGCTCCGGGGCGTCTCCTGGCAGCTCTTGAGGATCTGCCGGTACTCCTCCACGAGCTTCTGACGACCGCTCGGCGGCTGCTTCGACTTCTTGTGGGCTTCGATCTTGGACTTGAGCTCCTTCACCCGCACCACGAACCGCTCGAGCGTCGGGATCATCGCCTCGATCCGCTGCGTCCGCAGGCCGAGTTCCTCGATGAGCCGCACGCAGCGGCGGCGGCGGCGGCCGAGCCGGGCCCACGCCTCACGCCGCTCCGCCATCTTCCGCTTCTTCGACAGCGCGATGCGGTAGTCGGCCTTGTTCTGCCGGATCAGCACCTCGAGCGTCCGCAGGTTGTGCGGCAGCCGGCCGAGGATCTGGTCCTTCTCCAGGCGATCGGTCACCGACACCTGCACGGTGCGATCGAAGGGGAGCTCGCCCTTGTGAACGCGAACGAGCACGCGGTAAGCCTGCTGGCAGACATACTCGCACTCGAGGAGCTTCGCGCGGAACCGGGCCCGCGTGGTCTCGATCTGCCGCGCGAGAAAGATCTCCTGGGCGCGGGTCAGCAGCGGGATCTCGCCCATCTGCGTGAGGTACATCCGCACGGGATCGTCCGACCAGTTCTCGACCTGCTCGAGGAGCGACTCCTCGGCATCGCCCGCCGCCTCGAGTTCCTGCTCGGCCTCGGCCTCGATGTCGCCATCGGGAAGACCCGCGACGTCGGCGTCCTCGACGAGCAGTTCGGCGTCGGCCTCCTCGGCATCGACGACCTTCTCGGTCAGCTCCTCGACCTCCTGGGGATTGGAGACGACGTCGTCCTCGAGTTCATCCAGCAGCGAGTCGTACAAGATGGTGCTCCTTCGCGAATCGTTCGGGCTGATCCATGGCCGGTTTCCTCCGGCCCGCGGGGTGCCATCGGCACCAGGTCATCATTCGAAGTGCGGTCAGTGTGATTCAAGGGACCGGCAAGTCCAGCGAGCCGCTCTTGCGAGCGGACACGACGCCGAACGGGCCGGAGACTTGCCGCAAGCGGCGGGCTTGCGGAACGGCAATCCCGCGAAAAGAGGGATCTCGGGTGATGACTGCGGATGCTGGGGAAGCGAGGCAAGACACGCGGTCACGATTTGCCATCGTCCGGGGCTTCCGAGGGGACGCAACATTATGCCGTTGTCGTGGGCCGGGGGCCAGTTTTTTTTCACCGGAAACTCGGTTTTTCGATCCGAACACCGCCCCGGATGGTAAAAAACTCCGTCCGGAGAATCTCTTCCGCGCGGCCGCGAGCCGTTCGTCGTTGCCCCATGCCCGTCGCCGAGCGAACGTTCGCCATCCCGTGCCCCTGCTCGGCGGTCGTCGTCGTCACGGCCGGACAGGCCGGCACCCGCGTCGAGTGCCCGACGTGCCGTGCGGCGGTCGAGGTGCCGCGGCTTCGCGATCTTGCGGCGTTCGAGCCGCCGCCGGTCGCCGGTGCCAGTCGTCGGCCCGCATGGGACGCGAGCCGCGGGATCGCGTTCGCCGGCATGACCGTCGCCCTGCTCGCGGCGGTCGCCGCGGCGGCCACGATCCCCGTCGGCGGGCTGTTCGTGCCGCAGCCAGTACGCCCCGACGAGATCCGCCGCGCGGTGGACGCTGCGCCGATCTCCACCATTCATTCCGCGTGGATCGGCATGTCGAAGTCCGGCCTGAGCCGCACGCCATCGCCGCAGGAGGTGCGGTTCGGGAAGTTCACCCGGGCGACCCGCGGCGTGTCGCGGGGCCTGTGGGGCGTGGCCGCCATGGCGGCCATCGTCTCTGCGGCGGCCTTCGCGTCGTGGGCATCCAGCCGTCGGCACGAGGCGAAGCCGTGAGAGCTGCGTTCATCCGGGAGGTGGGCCCCGCGGAGTCGATCGTGGTGGGAGACCTTCCCGACCCGGTGCCCGGACCGCGGCAGGCGCTGGTGCGGGTGCGGGCGTGTGCAGTGAATCCGATCGACACGTACGTGCGATCGGGCGCGGTGGCCATGCCGCTCCCGGTGCCGTACGTGGTGGGCTGCGATCTCGCCGGCGAGGTGATCGCGGTCGGCGCGGACGTGGACGGACTGCGGCCCGGCATGCGGGTCTGGGGATCGAACCAGGGACTGCTCGGGAGGCAGGGCACGTTTGCCGAACTGGCCGCGGTCGACGACCGCTGGCTCTATCCCACGCCCGACGGTGTCTCCGACGTCGATGCCGCGGCCGCAGCGCTCGTGTCGATCACCGCCCACCTCGGCCTGGTCCGCGAGGCTGCCGTCAGGGCTGGCGAGACGATTCTCGTCAACGGTGCGTCGGGCGGCGTGGGGTCTGCCGTGGTGCAGATCGCCCGCGCGCTGGGGGCCCGCGTGATCGGCACCGCCGGTACCGCTGAGAAGCGTGAGGCCGTCGCGCGTCTCGGCGCGGAGGCGGTGCTCGACTATCGCGACCCGGATCTTGCCGGAGCGGTGCGGCGGATCGCGGCCGGCGGTGTCGACGTGTGGTGGGAGACGCAGCGCGAGCCCGACTTCGATCTCGCCATCGGCCTGCTCGCCGATCGCGGCCGCATGGTGGTGATGGCGGGCCGCGACGCTCGGCCGCCGTTTCCGGTGGGGCCCTTCTACGTGAAGGGCTGCCGGCTGCTCGGGTTCGTGATGTTCAAGGCCGAAGCGGCCGTCCAGGCCGCCGCGGCGGCCGACATCAATCGCTGGCTGGCCAGCGGCCTGCTGCGGGTGCCGGTCGACCGGGTGCTGCCCCTCGACCGCACCGGCGAGGCTCATGCCCTGCAGGAGTCGGCCACCATCCGCCGATCCGGCGCCCTCGCCGGTCGGATCGTGGTCACGCCCTGACGCAGTTCTGGTTCGCCACGCGGGCGAGCATCACCGGCTGACCGACGGCTCGCTCCGCGGCGACTGCTCTGTGGTCGAGCGGCCGCGCTGCCACTGGCCACCGATCGCCTCGATGCCGGCGGCCACGTTGGGAAACATCCCGCCCCAGCCCTTGGGGCCCTTGGAGTCGGACGACGCCTTGGTGCTTCGCTGGGGCTGCTGCGACGGCGCTCGCGGCTGGCCCTTGGCGGGAGCGGGCTGGGTCCGCGGCGCGGTCTGCCCCGTCCGCGGGGCGGTGGGCCGAGTCGTGGTCCGCGGTCGGGCCTGCGGGGTGGGCCGCACGGTGGGAGGAGGTCCGGGCGGCTCCGGCCGCGGGGTCGTGAAGGACGTGTCGGCCTGAAGGGCGATCCGCTCGGGGACGACGAGGAACCGTCCGGCATCGTTCTTTGCTGGACGACTCGGCGCGGGGCCGCTGGTGGTCGGGGCTGCCATCACCGACGGCATCGACGACACGTCGGTGGCGACGGCCTCCGAGGCATCGTCGTCGACATCACCCTGCGGTGCGGCAGCCGGCTGTGCGGTGAGCAGCGATGGGGCCGGTGTCGGTTCCTCCACCGGCGTGGCCGCGACGGCTGGCTCGCTCGGTTCCGCCACTGCGACGACGGTGGGCTCGGGGGTCGGGGGAGCGACGGCCATGGCCTCGTCCGCCTGCTGCTGCGTCCCTGGAGCCGGGGCTGCCGTCACGGCATCGCTCGGTGGGGCGACCGGTTCGGTGACCGTCGTCGGTGGAGTCGGATCCACCGCTACCGGCGCCGTCGCGGCGGCGACGGCGGCCGGAGCGGCTGGAGTCGCCGGAGGCGGTGCGGGCTGCGCCGGCGCGGATTCGGCGGGCGTCCACAGGTCGGCAGAGGACGACGTCTCGGCCGTCGACGGCGTCGGAGCCGGCATGGCGGGGACGAAGGCCTCGGTCGCGGTCTGCCCCTCGCCGCTGCCCGAGCGGACGAGCTGCACCGCCAGCAGCGGCTGACCCTCGCGGACGGCATGCCGGAGGACATAGCCTTCGAAGGCGGCTCCGGCCCGCAGCGCCGAGGTGGGCAGCATGGCCTTGGGCCAATCCTTGAGCGCTACGTCCCAGACCGTCACCGGTGAGCCCTGCGGCAGCGGCCGCAGCGCCACGAAGATCGGCTCGCACTCGACCTGGGGGCGACGCTGCGCCACCTGGACGTCGAGCACGCGGTTGACGCCGACAGCGGCCGCGGCACCCGCGAGGAATGCCGCGGCAAACACCGTGTACGACTTCGGACGGTGACGCGCGGGCTTGGAATCGGTCGTCGTCGCGGCAGGCATGCGTCGCTGAATCCTCTCCGGGCGCAGGAAAGCTCGTCCCTCAGAAGATCGGCCGTCGCCCGTCCGGAGGCTCACCTCCTCCACGACCACCGTCCCCCGCCCGCCATCACCCCACGGGTCCGTAATCGGCCCAGGATGCGCGGTCGGCAGCGTCTCGCCACCTTGCCGAGGCTTCCAACGCCGGGGTCAGCGGACCGGCAGCCGAGGGCCCTCGTCGTCGGCCGTCGCCGCGACCGATTCGGTGAATGCCGGGTCGGTGGTGCGGGCGAGCGGCCGGATCGCCAGCAGCCGCACGGGTCCGCGGTCGCCGTCCCCCTGATCCCTGAGCAGTCCGTCGCCCACCGTCGTGGCCGCCTCGCCCGCGCAGCCCACGAGCAGCAGTCCACCGGCGGGCACGGTCACGTCGATGCCCAGATGCTCCATCCGATGACGCCGCTGTCCCGTCTCGAGACGGAACACGCCGTCTTCGCCGGCCCACGACTTCTCGACCGGGCCATGCCGCACCTCGGGCACGAGTTCCAGGCGGATCCGGCCGTCCGCCGCGGGACTGGCGTCGAGCGCGAACTGGGGCGTGGCGTCCTCAAAGGTCTCGCCCCGGACCTCGCCGTCGCGCTGCTCGAAGAGCACGAGGCTCGGCAGACGATGGGCCGTCACCAGCTCGCCGCCGCGACCGGGCAGCAGGTTGAGCAGGCGTCTGGCCCGCGCGGGATCGACGCCGGCGACATCGACCGGTTCAGCGGCCGAGGCGGCGAGCCTCGCGGCGAGTTCGGCCGGCAGGTGCCCCGTCACCACGCCCGCGCGAAGCCCGTTGGCGTTGAGCGCTCGGCGGCGCGGGTCGTCGAGCACCTGCTCGTCGACGTGCCGCCAGATCTCCTCGCGGAGCGCCGGATCGTCGTCGTCGCACCGCACGAACGTCACCTCGAGGGCGATCGTGCGCGGCGGCTGCTTGACGGCCGCGGCGTCTGTGGCCGGGAGGTCGGCCACGCGACTACGCTCCCCGACCGCGGTCGACAGCACGGAGCAGCCCCCGGTGGCGATGACGACCACGACGATCGGCAGCAGCCACGGGGCGGTCGCCGGGGGCGGACGCATCGGAAGGTGTCGCCGTGGGGCGGGCCGGGATGACGGAAGATGGGGAGGTACCGAACGGCCACCGTGGGGTCAACGGGGGTCGAACGGCCGGGAACCCCGCAGCCGCGCCCGCTTCTCCAGACCACCCGGTCGAGTGCCACCGACCCGGCGGATCACGCCGTCGCCTTCACGGCGTTGGCGAAGATCGTGAGCCCGGCGCCCGGGGCCGAGGGGTCGAGCCGGCCGGGCCACGAGGGATGCTGCGTGGCGTCGATGAATCGCTCGGGGTGCGGCATCATGCCGAACACGCGGCCGGTCGGATCGCAGGCTCCCGCCACGTCGCCGAGGGCGCCGTTGGGGTTGGTGGGCCGACCCGCCCCGTCGGCCACGTACGTCAGCGGCAGCTGCCCGGCGGCGGACAGCGGCGCGAGCCGCGCGGGATCGCGGAGCACGAATCGGCCCTCGGCATGCGCCACCGGAAGCTCGAGTTCCGTGAGGCCTCGCAGGAACACGCACGGGCTCGGCCCGCAGGCGAGCCGCACCCAGCGATCGACGTAGCGGCCCGAGGTGTTGTGGGCCAGCGACGCCTCCGCCTGTCCGGTGACGGGGTCGGCGAGCAGGAGGCCGGTCTGCACGAGCACCTGGAAGCCGTTGCAGATTCCGAGCACGAGCCCACCCCGCTCGTGAAAGGTCCGCAGCGTGTCGCCGAGCCGCGTTTTCAGCTCGAGCGCGAAGATCCGGCCGCTGGCGATGTCGTCGCCGTAGGAGAAGCCGCCGGGGATGCAGAGGATCTGGCAGTCGTCGGCGAGCGCGGGCCGCTCGGCGAGCGCCCGCACGTGCACGCGGCGGGCCAGGCCTCCCGCGCGCTCGAAGGCATGCGCGGTCTCGTGGTCGCAGTTGGTGCCGGGGGCGCGGAGGATCAGGGCACGCGGTGACAGCATTCAGAGATCCTCCCCATGCCAGGCAGCGGCGAGCCGCCGCACGGCGACCCGCTCACTGTTGCCCCCCACGGCGACGATCTCGACGTCGTCGCCGCCCGTGACCTCGCCGATCCACGCCCACGGGATGACGCCGAGGCAGCGGGCGAACTCTGCGGCATGCTCGGGCCGCACCTCGCAGACGAACCGCCCCGGTGTCTCGGCGAAGGCGATCGTCAGGTCGTGGCCTCTGGCGCCGGCGGCGGCCGGCACGTCGGCCAGCGAGATTCGGACGCCGCACCGGCCGGCGATCGCCATCTCGGCCACGGCGGCGAGGAGCCCGCCGTCGGACAAGTCGTGGCACGCCTGGAGGAGCCCGCCGCGGCGGGCGGCCGCCACCGCGTGGATCGCGGCCCGGCAGGCGGCGACGTCGACGGCCGGCACGTCGCCGCCGCGGACGCGGGCCGTGAGCGCGAGCTGGCTGCCTGCGAGCTCGGCCTTCGTCTCGCCCACGATCGCGAGGCGGTTGCCGGTGGCCTTGAGATCGGGCGACACCGCGCGGCGGACGTCGTCGAGCTGCCCCACGGCCGTCACCAGGAGCGTGGGCGGGATCGAGATCTCGCGGGCGGCACCCGCGGCGTCGGCATAGGAGAAGACATTGTTGAGGCTGTCCTTGCCGCTCACGAACGGCGCCCCGAACGCGACCGCGAGATCCCGGCACGCGAGGCAGGCCTCGACGAGGGTGCCGAGCGACTCCGGCCGCCGCGTGTCGCCCCAGCAGAAGTTGTCGAGCAGGGCGATGCGGTCGGGATCGGCCCCCGCGGCGACCACGTTGGCGATCGCCTCAACGATCCCGCCCGCTGCCATCTGGTAGGGATCGAGGCGGCCGAGGTGGTGCCGCAGGCCCACGCCGAGCACGATCCCACGGTCGCGGCCGAGCACGCCGCGGATCACGGTGCCGTCGGCCGGGCCCGAGCCGGGGCCGAGCAGGGGCTTGAGCACCGAGCAGCCCTGTACCTCGTGGTCGTACTGCCGAATGATCCGTTCCTTGCTCGCCACGTCGGGCAGCGCGAGCACGTCGAGAAGCGCCGCCCCGAGCGCTGCGTCGCCCGACCAGCTCGGCGGCTGCGGCGCCGCGGGGGCGTGCCGGGAGGGAAGCCGCTGCCGCGGCCACCCCCCGTGGAGGAAGTGGCAGCCGAGCTCGCCCGCAACACGGCCATGCCACGTCAGCACGAGCCGCCCAGTGCCCGTGAAGCTGCCGATCGGCGTGGCCTCCACGCCCTCGTCGGCGGCGATCCTCGCCAGAGCCGGCCAGTCGGCGGGGGCCACGGCGAGCACCATCCGCGCCTGGGCCTCCGAGATCCAGACCTCGGTCGCCGACAGGCCGTCGTACTTCAGCGGCACCCGATCGAGCGCGACGTCGGCGCCGAGCGTGGCCCCCATCTCGCCGACGGCGCTCGAGAGCCCGCCGGCGCCGCAGTCGGTGATCGCGTGGAACAGCCGCTGCCGCGACGCCTCGAGCACGAAGTCGGTGAGCATCTTCTCGTTGATCGCGTGGCCGATCTGCACCGCGCCGCCGCTGGCCGTTTCGCTCTCGCTCGTCAGTTCGATGCTCGAGAAAGTCGCCCCGTGAATGCCGTCGCGGCCGGTGCGGCCGCCGGCCACCACCACGAGGTCGCCCGGCTCGACGGCCGCGTCGGCATGGCCCCGTGGCATGATGCCGACGGTGCCGCAGAACACCAGCGGGTTGCCGATGTAGCCGGGATGGAAGGCGACGGCGCCGGCAATCGTGGGGATGCCCATCCGGTTGCCGTAGTCGCGGACGCCCGCGGCCACGCCGGCGAGCAGCCGCCGCGGGTGGATCACGCCCGGCGGAATCTCCGTGGGCGGCGTGTCGGACGGGGCCACGCAGAACACGTCGAGGTTGGCGATCGGCTTGGCGCCGAGTCCCGTGCCGAGGACGTCGCGGATCACGCCGCCCAGGCCGGTGGCCGCTCCGCCATACGGCTCGATCGCGGAGGGGTGGTTGTGGGTCTCCACCTTCACGCAGATGTCGTGGTCGCCGTCGAATCGCACCACGCCGGAGTTGTCCTTGAACACGCTCACGCACCAGTCGCGGCCGCCGAGGGCCTTGCGGACCGACGTCGTGGCGGCGAACACCGTCTCCTTGAGCAGGTTGTCGAAACGGGCTTCGCCGGCGGGGCCCGCGTGGTCGACGGCGCTGGTGAGCGTCTTGTGGCAGCAGTGCTCGCTCCACGTCTGCGCGATCGTCTCGAGCTCGATCTCGGAGGGGTCGCGGCCGAGCGCGGCGAAGTGGTCGCGGACCGCGTGCAGTTCGCGGACCGAGAGCGCCAGGCAGCGATCGCGGCTGAGCCGCTCGAGCGACGCGTCGTCGAGGCCGGCCAGCGGCACCGTCTCCTGCGCGAAGGTCCAGCTGCGCCCGCCCGAGAGCGTCGCAATCGTGAGCGGGCCGGCCACGACATCCTGGATCGCGTCGTTGGCCAGCATCCTCCCGGCCAGCCGCTCGACCGCGGCGGCCTCGAGCGGCGGCAGCCAGTACTTCTTCAGGCTGCGGATGGCCACGCGATGGCCGAGCGCCGCGGCCGCGGCCTGGGCCGACAGCCCGGCCGGATCGGTGACGCCCGCCTTGGGCAGCACGTGCACCACCGTCGGCAGTCCGTCGAGCGGCGCCATGAGCGCGTCCGCACCGACCCGGTCGGCCACGAACGACTCGGTCACGGGGTCGGCGAGGAGCGTGGCCGAGAGCCGCTCGACGTCGTCCCGCGTGAGCTCGCCCTCGATCAGCCACCCCGCCGCGGTGCGGACCCGATCGCACCCGGCGACGCCGAGCTCCATGGCCCCGGCGACGACCTCGCGGGCGGCGTGGTCGCCGGCCGGGTCGCGGAGCGAGACGTCAACTTCCCAAAGCATCGCGGGTGCCCTTCGCGCGGGAGAGGAGTTCCACGAGCCGACGGCGATCGCCGCGGTCGAGCGCCGCGAGCAGCCGCTCCACCGACACGGCGAACCGCTTCATGGCGTCGCCCACGCCCCCGGCGTTGTCGAGGAGGATGTCGGCCCAGAGCTCGGGGTCGCCCGCGGCGATGCGGGTGGTGTCGCGCCAGCCGCCGGCGGTGAAGGCCAGCGTGGCCTCGGGCGTGGCCGCGGCGAGCGCGGCGGCGATCACGTGCGGCGCATGGCTCGTGGCGGCGAGGATCCGGTCGTGTTCCCTGGGCGGCATCATGAACACGGTCGAGCCGAGCGCCGACCAGAAGTCGCCGATCGCGTCGGCGTCGGCCGCGGGCGTGGCCTTCGCAGGGGTGACCACGGTGACCCGGCCGGCGAACAGGTCGCCGTCGGCGGCGGCAGGGCCGCGGCGGTGGCTGCCGGCGATCGGATGGCCGCCCACGAACCGACCTCGGCGGCTGCGGCGCCGCCGTTCCCAGCCCGCCACGATCGAGCCCTTCGTGCTCCCGGCGTCGGTGAGCAGCGTGCCCGGCCTGACGACCGCGTCGACGGCGTCGAGCAGGTCCGGGATCGCCCCGACGCCCGCGGCAACCACGACGAGATCCGCCCCGGCCGCCGCCGCGACGTCGGTCGAGGTGTCGGTCACGCAGCCGCCACGCCGCGCCGCGTCGAGGGAGGTCTGCGACCGGCCGATGCCGACCACCTTCGTCGCCAGCCGGCGGGATCGCAGGGCCTTGCCGATCGAGCCGCCGATCATGCCCACGCCCACGATCGCGACGACGGGCCAGTGGGCTTTCATGGGCGGCGGGAGGGAGAGGCGACTCGTGGCCGCCGCGTTGTACCAGATGGCCCTCGCGTGTGTTAGAACCGCCGCGGGCGGTGCTCGGGAGAGGCGGCGAGACCCACGATGGCGGCCCTGGGACGAATCCCCGACGCGGCGCTCGCGGCCCTGCTGCACCGGCTGTCGATCGCCGTCGCGGCGGGCGTCGACCTTCGCCGCGCCTGGGCGTCGGAGGCGAGCCGTACGCCGGCCCGGTGGCGGCCTGCCATGGCGCGGGTGGCCGCGCGGCTCGAGGCCGGCGACCCCCTCGGCGAGTCGTGCGCCGACTCCGGAGGCGCGATTCCTGCCGTGGTGGCCGGCATGCTCGCCGTGGGCGACCGGACCGGCCGCCTCGCCGAGGTGCTCGAGGAGACATCCCGGTCGATCAGCCGATCGCTCGCCCTGCGGCGCACGCTCCGGGCCGCGGTCGTGGGGCCGGCGATCCGGCTGGCGGTGGCGGCGGTCGCGATCGTGGTGCTGATCATGGTTGCGGGATCGGCCAGGGGCATCGACGGCGGCCCGCTCGACTTCCTTGGGCTCGGGCTCCGCGGCAGCCGCGGCGCGGCTGTCGCGGCGATCGCGATGGCGGCCGTGGTCGCCGGCGCGCTTGCCCTGATCACCATGGGACGACGCAGTTGGCATAGGCGGAGCTGGGCGTGGACGCTCGGCCGCCGTCTGCCGGTCGTCGGGCCTGCCGCGGAGGCGGGCGAGGCCGCGGCCTGGTGCCGGGCGGCATCGCTGGCGGCGCATGCGGGGCTCGGCATCGGGCAGATGGTGGACCTGGCCTCCCGCGCGGCACCGGGATTTGCGTGCGACCCCGGCCCCGTCGAGCAGCGGCTGCGGAGCGGCAGCGATCTCGCCGCGACGCTCGCGGCCGTCGTGGGACTGCCGCGGGTGGTGACCGAGGCGGTGGCGGTCGGGGAGGCGACCGGCACCACGGCCGAGGCCCTCGATCGCGTCGCCGATCACCTCGATGAGCAGGCCGCCCGCGGCCTTGCCGCCGGCGTGCAGATGCTCGGGTTTCTGGCCTGGGCCGTGGTGGCGGGGCTCGTGGTGACGATCGTCGTCGGGGTGGTGGGGGGCTACGCGCGGATGGTCGAGGACCTGGCCCGTCCGCGGTGATCCGCCGCGTGTCCGGCGGCCGGGGCGGCCGTGAGGAAGTGGGAACTCTGGGGCGGCGACGCCAGGCGATTCTCCGTCCCCCGCCCCGTGAGTCGATGAATATGGTGGTGGGGTGGGCGTGCGTCTGGAGGTGGCGTCGCCTCAGCCGCTAGGCTCCGTCGTGGCGATCCCGGAATACCCATGAGAGACCGATCCACCACCGGCGTGCGGTCGATGGCCCGAGCCGCGACGCTCGTGCTCGCCATCGTGACCGCGCCCCTGCTGGTCGCCGACGAGCCGGCCAAGCCGACCCAGAAGGAACTGATGGCCGCGCGGGGCTACGTGCGGCATCGGGGTGCGTGGCGGTCGGTCCAGGAGATCGACCTGATCGAGCGGTACGAGCGGGCGAGCCTCGCCCAGAAGGAGTGGGGCCGTCGGCTCGAGAAACTCCGGCGCGACGCCGACCGGCCTGCCACCGCCGACCGCGCCGCCGAGGAGATTCGCGAACTCTCCGATCCGTTCGCGGTGCCCGCGCTCGCCGCGGCGATCGGCAAGGAGGCGAATCCCACGGTCCGCCGTTGGTACGTCGAGGCCCTCGCCCGGATCGGATCCGCCGATGCGATCCGGGCGCTGGCGACGATCGCGCTGGACCATCCCGATCCCGAGACGCGGATCGCCGCGGTCGAACGGCTCGAGAAGCTCGGGCCGCAGTTCGCCGCGCCGCTGCTGACGGCGGCCCTCGGCAGCGGCGACAACGCGCAGGTGAACCGCGCCGCCGAGGCGCTCGGGCGGCTGGGAGGCGAGGAAGCGATCGCGCCGCTGATCGCCGCGCTCCAGACCCGGCACGTGGTCGGGGCCGACGCCCCCGAAGGCCAGATGTCGACCACGTTCACGCCGTCGGGCGGTGGACTCTCGATGGGGGGCGGCCCGAAGCAGTCGGTCGCGGTGGCCCGCAATCCCCAGGTGCTCGAGGCGCTGGTGACGATCACGGGCACGAACCACGGGTGGGATGCCGACGCCTGGCGCCGCTGGCACGCCTCCCGCAATGCCCCGCCGGCGGACTTCGATCCGCGTCGCGGCTAGGCCGCGCGAGCAGGCGGCTACGCCGCGCGAGCAGGCGGCTAGGCCGCCCGACGTCGTGGGAACCACTCGGGCGAGATCGTGAGGATCGCCACGCGGTTCTCGAGGTTGGGCCGGAACACGACGAGGAGCAGCACCGGCAGCCACCACGCCATGAACAGGCCGCCGTTGTGGGCCTTCCAGAACTGGCTGCCGAGCAGCACGGCCGCGGTGCAGCTCAGGAGCGTGCCCAGGTTCTTCGGCGCGGGCCAGATCGCCAGCGTGGCCATCATCGCCACGAACGCGGCCAGAACCGGCAGGCGGAACACGGGATCCTGGGCCGGCAGGGCCCAGAAGCCCTCCAGCGACACCTCGCTGGGGAAGATCCAGCCGAACATCTGCCGCAGCTGGCCGAGCAGCACCGCGACGTCGGGCGACGTGAACCACAGGGCCACGATCAGGGCCGCCAGGGCCGCGGCCACGCCGAGTGCGAAGCGACGAACACCCCGCTCCCAGTAGAAGCTGCACCACAGCGGCAGCAGGAACACGGGGTAGTAGATCGTGCCGATCGCCAGGCCGACGAGCACACCGGCGACGAACGGCCGGCGATAGGCGGCGATCGCCCAGATCATCAGGGCGCCCGGCAGGACATGGTCGACGCGGCCGGTCATCGTGGCGGTGTAGGGGAGCAGCAGGTAGAGGACCGCGGCGGCGATCCCCAGGCGGGCGTTCTCGAAGTGTCGCCAGCCGACCACCACCATGCCGGCGACGATCGCGAGCTGCGAGACGATCGCCATCACCCGAGCCGTCGTCTCGTGGACCGCCCTGCGGCTGGCGTCGCCCGCGTCGGCCTTCTCCTCCGACCCGTCGGGCGCGAAGAAGATCCGCTGCGTGGAGATCTGCGGCAGGAGGAACAGGAGCGGATAGCCGGGGCCGAGCCGGGCGAGCTGGTCGGCATCGACCTCGGCGTCGCGGGCCTCGAGCCGGGTGGCGCCGGCCGCTCCGGCGACGTCGTCCTTCTGGGGCCGCGTGCTGATCACGTTGGCCAGGAGGAACACGAGTAGCGCCGCCCCGAGAAACACCAGGCCGCCGGTTGTCAGGTTCGGCTCGAGCATGGGCCGACGCACCATCATCGAGTCGCAGAGCATCCGCGCGAGGAGGGCCGCCGAGACCGCGAAGATCCAGACGAACCCGAGCTGCTGATCGGCGATGTTCGCCTTGTAGCCCCCCGACTCCACCGCCAGGAGCCCGGGCGCCAGGAGGATCAGGCCCAGGAGATCGAGGTTGCGGATGCTCAGGAGCCTGTTGAACTTGAAGAACAGGGCTATCGACAGGAGCGAGGCGAAGTAGAACCAGGTCGTCGGATTGACGCGGTGGTAGTGGAGGAGAATGTCGCTCATGCCGTCCGGATGCAGGGAGACCGCCGCCGAAACGATACAGCCTACGGCCGGGACGCGGCCTTGAAAACCCGCCGGCCCCGTTCAGAAGGGCCAGATCAGCGGGGCGAGCGCCACCGTCAGCGCCATCACCAGGAGGTTCAGCGGCCCCCCGAACCTGACGTAATCGCGGAACTTGTAGCCGCCGGGGCCGTAGATCATCAGGTTGGTCTGGTAGCCCATGGGGGTGGCGAACCCGCAGCTCGCGGCCACCGTGATCGCCATCACGAACGGCATCGGGTTCATGCCCAGGTCGGCCGCCGTCTGCCAGGCGATGGGAAACGTGAGCACGGCCGCGGCGTTGTTGCTCATCAGCTCCGTGAACAGCATCGCCACCAGGTAGATCGCCGCGAGCACCACGTGGGGATTGTCGCCGGCGGCTCCGACCGTGGAGGCCGCCACGGCCCCGGCGAGCCCCGTCTTCTCCATCGCCCTCGCCAGGCCGAAGCTGGCGGCGATCAGCAGCAGCGACTCCCACTCGATCGCGCGGCGGGCCTCGGTCGAGGAGATGCACCGCAGCGCCACGACCGCCCCGGCGGCCACCAGCGCCGCGGCCACCATCGGCACCAGGTCGAGCGCCGCGGCGAGCACCATCGCCGCGAGCACCGTGCAGGCGATCCAGGCCTCGTCGTGCCGCGGGGGCGTGGATCCGGTCACCTCGCTCACGAGGTAGAAGTGGCGGTTGGACCGCTGCCGGTCGACGAACGCGGAGCCCGCCTCGACCAGCAGCGTGTCGCCGGGCTGGAGCACGATGTCGCCGATCTTCATCTGCAGCCGCTCGCCGTCGCGGGCGACCGCGATCACGACGGCGCCATAGGTGGAGCGGAACCGGCCCTCGCGGATCGTGCGGCCCACCAGCGGGCAGGACGGGGAGACCACCGCCTCCACCAGCACCCGCTCGCTCCGCGGGTCGTCGAGCTTGAACACCTGGTCGGTCGCCGGCCGCAAGCCGCGGATCTTCTGCAGCTCCACCACGGACTCGATCACGCCCACGAACACCAGCCGGTCGCCGGCCTCGAGCCGCTCGGTGGGGGCGACCGCGGCGATCACGTGGCCACCGCGGTCGATCTCCATGAGGAACAGGCCGTCGAGGTGACGCAGGCCGGCCTGCTCGATCGTGCGGCCCGAGAGCGGGCTGCCCGGGTCGACGACCATCTCCAGGCTGTACTGCCGCGGATCGTCGCTGGTGCTCATCGGCGGCCGCCGATCCTTGAGCAGGAACCGGCTCGCCACGATCAGATACACGAGCCCGCAGGCGAACAGCGGGACGCCGAGCCAGGTGATGTCGAACATCTCCAGCGGCTTCCCCCGCTTGGCCGCCACCAGGCCGCTCACCACCACGTTGGTGCTCGTGCCGATCAGGGTGCACAGGCCGCCGAGCACCACTGCCGCGTTCATCGGCATCAGGAGCTTCGAGACGCTCAGCCGGTGCTTCTTGGCCCAGTCGCGGATGGCCGGCACCATCAGGGCCACCACCGGAGTGTTGTTGGTGAAGGCGGAGAGCACGCCCGGGCCGATCATCGTCCGCAGCTGGGCCGATGCCAGCGACGTCGGCCTCCCGAGCGCCCGGTCGACGAGCGAGGCCAGCGCGCCGGTCCGCTCCACGGCCGCCGCCACCACGAACAGCGCGGCGACCGTGATCATGCCCTCGTTGCTCATGCCCCGGAGAGCCTCGTCGGGCGTGAGCACGCCGGCGGCGAGCAGGAGCACGACGCCCCCGATCATCACCATGTCGGGCGCCCGCTGGATGAACAGCAGCGCGGCCAGCGTGGCCGCGACGACCGCGCCCGTGAAGACGGCCTGCCAGTTGTCCACCATGCCGTCGAGGCCCATCGTCCGTCTCCCGGGGCGGCCCCGCGGCCGCCAAGCACAGACTTTCGCGCCGCGCCCGGGCCCTTGCAAGGGCAAATCCGGCCGGACCGCCGCCGATGGCCCGCTCCGGGGCGGGCTGGTAGCCTCTGGGCCTCGGGGCGCTTGGCCTGCAGGGTCAGACTCGGGAGCCACCGCGATGAGCGACATGATCGACCAGCTGCTCGACGGCAACGCGAAGTTCGTCGAGGGCGAGTACCAGCCGAACGAGCAGTACTACCAGGCGATCGCCGCCAAGCAGCGGCCGCGGGTGCTCTGGATCGGCTGTTCCGACTCGCGGGTCAGCGAGCACCAGATGACCGGCTCGAAGCCGGGCACCATGTTCGTGCACCGCAACGTCGCGAACATCGTGGCCTTCAACGACGTCAACATCTCGGCGATCCTCGAGTACGGCGTGGTCCACCTCAAGATCGAGGACATCATCGTCTGCGGGCACACGCGGTGTGGCGGCATCGCCGCGATCGAGGACGGTGTGCACGAGAACTACATCGCCGACTGGCTGTGCATCGCGACCGGGGCCAAGGAGGCCGCCAACCGCATCGCCAAGGAGCGGAAGCTCTCGCGGGACGAGAAGCTCGCGGTGCTCACCGAGGAAAACGTCAAGCTTCAGATCAAGCACCTCAAGAACCTGGCGCTGATCCGCAACATGCACGCCAAGGGATCGCTGCCGCGGATCCATGGCTGGCTCTACCGGGTGGAGACCGGCACGATCGACGTGCTCGTCGACGGCCGCGACGGCGGCGGGGCAACGCGGGCGAAGCGGCCCGGCAAGAAGGCCGCCAAGCGGTCACGATGACGCCATCTCGGCCGGGCCACGGGTGCCGATGCGCATCTTTCCATCCGACCGCTATCCGCTCGAGCTGCCGGAGGGGCATCGGTTTCCCGCCGCGAAGTACGCCCTCCTGCGCCGGCGACTCGAGCGCCACGCGGCGGCCGGCGCACGGCTCGAGTTCGTGGAGCCGCACGCGGCGACCGACGAGGAACTCCTCCGCGTGCACGACCGCGGCTACGTGGGCCGCGTGCTCTCGGGCGGGCTCACCCACGAGGAGGTGCGGCGGATCGGGTTTCCGTGGACCGCCGCGCTCGTGGAGCGGTCGCTGCGGAGCACCGGCGCGGCCGTCGACGCCGCGGCCGCCGCGCTCGCCGACGGCGCGGCGGCCAGCCTGGCCGGCGGCACCCACCACGCCGGCCCCGACTGGGGCGAGGGGTTCTGCGTGTTCAACGACGTGGCCGTCGCCACCCGTGAGATACAGGCCCGCGGCCTCGTCCGCCGCGTGCTGATCCTCGACTGCGACGTGCACCAGGGCAACGGCACGGCCGCCATCTTCGCCGGCGATCCCGACGTGTTCACGATGTCGATCCACGGGGCGCGGAACTTCCCCCTGCGGAAGGTGTCGGGCTCGCTCGACGTGGGGCTCGAGGACGGGACGGGCGACGAGGAGTATCTCGCGGCCTTGGTGGCCGCACTCGATGAGTCGGTCTCGCGGTCGCGTCCCGAGCTCGTCCTCTACATCGCCGGTGCCGACCCCTTCGCAGGCGACCGGCTCGGCCGCCTGCGGCTCACGAAGCCGGGGCTCCTGGAACGCGACCGGAGGGTGCTGGCGGCGGCCCGGTCAGCCGCTGCGCCCGTGGCGATCGTCTGCGGAGGCGGCTACTGCGACGACCTCGACGCGATCGTCGACATCCACGCGGCCACGATGCTCCTGGCCGCGGGCGGGTGAGCCGACCTCGGCACGAGCGTCACTCGTCGTCGGCCGCGGTCGGTGCCGCCGTCCCGCCCCTGTTGTCGAGGCTCCACGGGCCGGTGCCGTTGGCGATCAGGAACAGCATCGTGCCCATGAGGGCGACATTTTTGAAGCAGTTGATGACCTCAACACGCTGGACTGCTGGATCCGTGTCGGGCGGCAGCTTCCAGAAGTCGTGGAAGTAGTAGGTGGCGGCGGCGAGGAAGATCAGCAGAAGCAGGGCCCCGAACCTTCCCCAAAAGCCCAGCACGATCGACAGGCTTCCGAGGATCAGGAAGGCGATCGCGCCGCCGAGGAGGATCTTCGGAGAGGGCACGCCTTGGGCAGCCATGTCTTCGACGACCTTCTGATACGCCATGACCTTGCCACCGATGGCGCTCAGGAAGATCGCCACGATCATCAGCCGGGCGAGCAGCGACAGAAATCCACGGACCGCGTGCATGGCATTCCTCCGTGATCGCCGCCGGATCGCGCGGCCGGGTCCGACATTCCAGACCGAAGTACTCCCGACAGGGATCGAACCTGTAACCTTCAGCTCCGGAGGCTGACGCTCTATCCAATTGAGCTACGGGAGCGGGACGTGCGAGAGTCTACCAGCGTCGGCCGGGCCACGAAAGCCGGCTGCCTGCGGGCCTGTCGCCGATGCGTCAGGCCGACCGCCGCAGTTCGTGCGCCGGCTCCTCGACGTGCGGCCTCGCCACACCGTCGTGGGCGGCGTCGATCCGGACCGTGCGGGTGGCCTCGTCGCCGCCCGCACCGCGCCGTCGAAGCGCCGCAAGCTGACGGCGACGCGGCACCGAGGCCCCGAGTTCGAGGAGGCCGACCATGCGGCCGGCCAGCATGCTCAGCGTGCCCACGGGCGCGGTGACGGCGGCATGCCGCATGACCTCGCCGGCGTGTGCGATGAGTGATGGCACCAGACGATCGCACGACAGCGACCGCCAGAAGAGCCGCTCGGCGGTGAGGCCGGCGCGAAACGAGCCCTCGCGGCGCGGCATGGGCCCGGCGATCACTCGCGACTCCGCTTCGAATACCACGTCCGCACCCAGGGCCGTCACGGCCGCTGCCATGTCGGCCGCTGCGAGCGCGTCGCCGCAGGCCCGCGAGAAGCCCACGTCTCGCAGCAACTCCCCGCGCCAGAAGCCGGCCTCGAGGCCTGGGGCATCGGGGAGTCGGCTCGTCGTGATGCCCGTCGCGGTCCGCCGCGGCACCACCGTCAGGCTCCGGCCGGATCGTGTTCGGCGGACACCCGCCGACACGGGCTGGTCGTGATCGGCGTCGGCCACGGCGAGCGGCACGACCGCCGCCACGTCGCCCCTCGTGAAATGCCGCACGGCGGCGTCGGTCCACCCCGCGGTGGCCTTCCAGCCGGCGGCAAGCACGTGGATCACGTCGCTGGCGGCGGCCTCCATGCCCGCGGCCACGCAGCCGACCAGACCGCTGCCGCGCGGCGCGGTCACCAGGGTGACCTCCTCGCCGATGTTCCACGGATCGTCGTACGGCATGCCGAGCGCCGCGACCACCTCGCAGTCATCGGGCCGGTGCTCGAGGACGCTGACGAGCGTCTCCTCGAAGCTCGCCGCGTCGACCGCGGGGATCACCACCGTAAGCCCGCGACCGCGGGCGGACTGGCGCAGCATCGGCATCGAACCCCCCGATCGGTCCCACGCGGCGCGCGGACGATCCCCCCGGAGCGTCCCGCGGCACCGCAATCCCCCAGACGTCGATCCGCGGTCAGGCGGCGACTCGCTGCGGCTGCAGCTCCGTGAACAGGTTCACCGTGTGCAGCATCTCGCCGTCGGCGTCGTAGAACTGCAGCACGCCGACGTCGATCAGCCACATGGCGAACATCTCGGCCACCCGATAGCAGCGGGCCACGCAGCGGCCGCGATCGATGCGGATGTTCTCCTGCAGATCATCCACGTCGCGGACGTCGGCCCCGAGCTCGAGGAAGTGGCGAGAAACGAGGCCGCGGACATCGGCGGCGTTCATATGCAGACGCATGGAAGGCAACCTCCTGTTGCAGGCTGTCGGATCGACGTCCTGTCGATCGGGCCGGGAAACCTACCGAGGCGTCGTCGCCGACGAAAGGTTGGTTTGCCGCGGGATCACCCGTTGCCGGCCTCCCGGCCCGCCACCACGAGCAACCATCGGCTCGCCGGCGGGCCCGCGATCATCGATCGCCCACACGCCCCCCCAACTCGCACCGTCGGCAAGGTCGCCCCAGCTTGCCAGGCCGACCCGCACCGTTGGGCCCGTGCCAGCCCGGTGGTGCCGGTCATCTGGTGGCACCAGTCATTGGAGCCGCTCGGTCCACGCCGGCGTTAGGTAGCGGTCGCGAAGCAGCCGCTCCACGTCGTCGCGGGGCCAGTCGCCGCGCCGCGCCTCGGCGACGAACGCGCGGCGGACCGCATGCTCCAGGGCCCCGCGGCCGAGGGCGAGGTTCTCGAGGAAGTCGGCGTGGGGCCGGCCCGCGCGGTAGTCGGGCTCCCGCGGTGGATGGCGGAGCACGCGGCCGACGAGATCGAGATCGAAGGCGTCGAGCAGCGTGCCGTGGTAGAGCACGACACCCCTGCTGACCCGCAGCGCGTTGCCCGAGATCTTGCGGAGCGAGCCCCGCGACCGGATCGCCAGATCGCTCGAGCCACTGCGGACGACGTCCCTGCCGGCGGCCTGCAGCGCGGCGCAGAGCGGATCGAGGATCGCATCGTGAATCGCGCCGATCGTCGGCGTGGGCTCGGGCCACGCGGCCACCACCGTCCACATCAGGCAGCCCGGGCCGAGCACGACCGACAGCCCGCCGCTGGGCCTGCGCAGCACGGCGACCCCCGCCGCGCGGCAGGCGTCGGCATCGACCTCCGCGTTGGGGAGGGTCGACGACACGAACAACAACACAGGCTCGCAGGCCATCCAATTGCGGACCCCCGTGGTCTGTGTTGCGATCGGAAGAGCACACGCCTTCCC
>JBJTRH010000453.1:0-4080 GCA_046076065.1 Planctomycetaceae bacterium
CGGGATCGAGCCCGAGAGCGTGGGGTATCCGGCCTGCGTTTGCGTCTGCGTGCCGCTGGCCACGTTGATCGTGATCACGGTCGGGGCGCTCGCCGACGTGAACACGAGGTTCAGGTCATTTCCGCTGCGAGCGATGCTGAACGTGCCGCCGGCGAGCGCGTTGCTGAAACCAGCGGTCCCGTTGGTGGGCGCCGTGTTGATCTGGAACTTGTCTGCGGAGAATCCGGAGATGCCGCCGGTCGAGGCGAGCTTCCAGCTGTAGTTCTGGCCCGCGTCGAAGTTGGCGACGTCGCCATCCACGTCGGGACCGATGTTCGCCAGGCTCCAGAGGTTGATCTTGAACGGGTCCGCCGAGGTGGCGGCGATCGTGAGCGTACCGCCGACCGTCACGAGATCCCACGTGTTGCCCGCGCCGGCCGTGCCCACGGCACTGAGCATCTGCCAGTCGTAGTTGCCGCCCGCATTCCAGGCGAGGCCGTTTGCGAAGCCGAGGGCCCCCGGGCTGTTGCCCGGAGCCAGCGTGGCTGCCGACTCGATGGTCGTGTTGCCCCCCACCACACCGGTGCCGCCGAGGGTGCCGCCGGCGAGCACCGTCACGGCTCCGGTTGCGGCCGTCTGGGTGCCGTTGACGAGCAGCCTGCCGCCGGCGATCGCCGTCGTGCCGGTGTAGGTGTTGGCGCCGGTGAGCCGCAGGGTGCCCGCACCCGTCTTCGTGAGCGAACCTGCGCCGGAGAGAATGCCGGCAAACGTACCCGTGGAAGTCGGACTGACGGTCAGCGCGAGCGGGCCTGCCGTGGTGGTCACGAGCGCGAGCGACCCGCTGCCGACGAGTCCTCCAACGGTGGCCGCTGGCACGCTGAACACGAACGCCCCACCAGCCGAAGGATCGAGCTTCGCACCGCCGAGCGCGTTGTCGGCCGCGATCTCGAGCGTGGCGCCCGGGCTCACCTGCACCTTGTCGGTGAACGTCGATCCGTTGGCCGTCACGATGAGCCGCCCGCTGCCGCCGATCGTCACGCCCGTGGCACTGCCGCCGCCGCCCGTGGGGCCCAGGGTGCCACTGATCGTCGTCGTGTTGTTGACGTCGAGCCGCAGTTCACCGCTGGTGCTCGTGCCCCGAAAGAAGCCTGTCGACCCCGAGAATGTCATCGCCTCGGTGCCGCCCAGCACGGCCACGGCGCCAGTGCGGCCGCCGATCGAGAGGCCGTTGGTGAAGGTGGCGGCGGTGGCCGTCTGGAGCGTGCCGTAGTTGAGTTGGATCTGAGCCGCGGTGCCCGAGGAGGCGGCTGAACCGAGGATCACGGTGCCGCCATTGGTCGGGGTCGAACCGGAAACGCCGATTCGGAAGCTGTTTGCCGTGTTGGAATCGGGCACCAGCAGGGTGCCGCCGCCCGTCTTCACCAGCCGCGTACCGGAACCGCCGCTGACCGGGCCGGCGAGCAGCACGGTGCCGCCGGAGCCCACATCGATGCTTCGCTCGCCGGACGAGAAGGCCACCGCAGGGCCGATGACCGCCGTGCCCGATGTGACTGCGGCGGCGGCGATCGCCGACACGCCGATCGCGCCGGCGCCGGTGATCGTGGAGGGACCTCCAAACGTGATGCCACCGATCGAGCGGGAATCGCCCTGCAGGTCGAGAGTGCCCGAGTTGGGCAGCGTGACTCCCGTCATGCTCGCCGAGCCGCTCACCGTGAGCGTGGTCCCTGCGGCGATGTCGAGGGTGCCCGCCCCCAGTAGGGCCCGGCTCGCACCGAGCGTAAGGTTGCCGGTGGTCTTGAGTGTGCCGGCCACGGTGACGCTGTTGGCGGCATCGCCGAGCGCCCCGTCCGACGCAACCTGCAGCGTCCCCTGCGACACCGAGACATTCCCGGTAAACGTGTTGACGCCGCCGAGGATCAACGTGCCGGTGCCGCCCTTGGTGAGGCCGTTGGCGCCTACCAGCGGCGTGGTGATCGTGGCCGTGGAACCTGCAGCGACCGAGACATTGGTGCTCACGCCCAGTTCCAGCGACGAGCCACCGGTGACCGTGTAGGCACCGCTCGTGGGCTCGAACGAGAGTTTCCCGGCCTGCACCGCCCCGGACACCGTCACCGTCTCGCCGATGCCGGCGAACACCACGCTGGTGCCGAGATTCCCGGCGTAGGGGGCGGCAAAGTGGCCCTGCGTTCCGTTGGCCCAGGTGCCGCCGGAGCCGTTGCCTGTCCACGTGGCCGTGCCCGATGGCGGCACGTAGGTGCTGGCGTTGAACTGGATGTTGTCGTAGCGGTTGTTGCCGGAGGCAGCGGTGGCTCCGGTTCCCGAGAGTCGGAGATAGGCGGTCGTGACGTTGTTGAGTCCCGTGATGGTGTTGAGCGTGATGAGTCCATTGGGAGCCGTGAAAGACGAGGCGATCGTCGTGACGGTCTGCGCGGCATTCCAGGTGGTGCCGTCGGTGCTGTACTCCCAGATTTGTGCCTTGAAGCCCGTCGCCGTGGCCTGCGAGGCATAACTCACGACCAGGTCCTGGTAGCCATTCATGTTGAAGGCGAAGACGGCGAACTTGCCGTTGGCGGCGGGAAGATTCCCGGGGCCGGTGGTGGCGCCTCCGACGAGCGCCAGGGCGGCGGGCGACGCGGTCAGCGTGGAGAACGCCGTCCCCGCCGTATTTGTGGTGCTGCCACCAAACGCATTAAGCTCCGTGTTCGTGCTGCCCGCCGCCGGCACGAACCAGTCGCTCGAGCCATTTGACCCGTCGAGGTAGAGTGTGCCTGTGCCGAAGTTCGCGGCGTAGAGTTTCGGCGTCGCAGGTGAGGCCGCGACAGCGGTGCCCCCGGTCGTCGTCGTCTGGAAGTCCCAGCCGGCGAGCAGGGCCGCCTCGGCGGACGGGCCGCCCACGAGGGCAATGCTGGTGACGAGCGCCATGGCCCGGCCGAGGAAGGTGGCCGCGCGACGTCGGCGAGGGTGGGAGGGGATCGAACGCATGGCTCGTCGCTCCGAGGAGAAGAAAGGGGATCGACCACATCCGCCGCGACGCAGTATCGCGGATTGCGGGCAGTTTGCCAGCCGCCCATGAGGACTTTGTGAGGGAGGTTCGAAAAAACGCCGGAAAGGTCGCCGGGGCGGCGACTCCCTGCGTTCCGCGGGCCGGCACGGGGGCATGTGCACGGTCTGTCGGGACCGGGCTGGACCCTCAGTTTCGGTGCCGGCGGCGGGCCAGGCAGCCGGCGGCCAGCAGCCCGCCGCAGGCGACCGTGGCCACGGACGACGGCTCGGGCACGGCGTTGATGGCGGTGCCCGGCGAGCCGATGTTTTGCGGCACGCTCGTGGCGGAGAGGTAGGTGATCTGACCGCTGAGCGTGCCGGCCGTGCTCACGAACGCGGCCGTGTTCGGGCTCGTCGTCGGGTCGCCGACGGCGTCGTACTGGTAATAGAAGCTCGACCCGGTCGTGGCCGCGCCGAACGTGACTCGCGGGGTCACCTCGCTGCCGGTGGAACTGAAGAGCACGATGCCGTCACCTGCCGAGGAGAGGCCCACACCGGATCCGGTGTAGGAGCCGATGGCGGCCGTCGCCGCCGATCCTCCCCAGAACGTCCGGAAGGTGGGGATGTCGGTCAGCGGGGAGGCCGTCTCCACGAAAATCGCTGATTCGCCGGGGCCGATGCTCGTGATGCCGTTGAGGGCCACCGAGTTCGCGAAGGCGAAGCTGTTGTCGTCGAACTTCCACCCGGTGATGTCCACGGCCGAGCCGCCGAAGTTGGTCACCTCCCACCAGTCGGCGGTGCCACCAACCCCGCTGGAACTCATCGCCTCGGTGATCCGGAGCGACCACAGTCCCTGGGCGACGGCGGGCGATGAGGCGAGGACGGCCAGGTAGCAGAGGAGAAGGCTGAGAGTGGTTTGCAGGGGATGCATGGCGTTGGTTCCTGGGCGGGGTGCGGTCGCGAGTTGGGTGTCACGACGTCGGGGAACCCTCCCAACAAACGCCATGCCCGATCGCATGAGGATTCGATGAGGAAACACGCCCGCGGCGGCGGCCCTGTGAAACCGATCCGCAGGGCCCATCTGTGAGCACCGCGTGTGCGTTTCGTGAGCCAGTTGTG
>JBJTRH010000454.1:0-5322 GCA_046076065.1 Planctomycetaceae bacterium
CTGAAACTTCGGATGATCGACGTGCACGAAGCCGCTCGACACCGCAAACGCTGGCTTCCCGCCCGCGGCCGGGGCGTCGGCCGTCGCCGTGGCCAGCGGGTGCACCGAAAGGATCGGGATGTGCGACACGAGCAGCACCGGCGTGGTGGCCGGCACCGCCGCGAGATCCTTGTCCAGCCAGTCCCACTGGGCGTCGTCGAGCTTGCCGATGTAGCCCTCGCCATGCGGAAACACACTGTCGAGCAGCACGATGTGCCAACCGCCGCGATCGAAGCTCTCGTAGGGCAGCGCCCGGCCGAACTGCTCGCAGGCCCACGCCTTGCCGTAGCCCGCCTCGGTCCCCGTGGTCTTCGCCTTCGACTTCGTCCAGCCCCACACGTCGTGGTTGCCCACCACGCTCCGCACCTCGAGTGAGCAGGCGTCGGCCTTGACCTTCTTCCAGAGATCCCACTGCGTCTGCGTGCGGTCACGGCCCGCCTCCATGCAGTCCATGATCGTGTCGCCCCCCGTCACGATCAGGTCGACGGCGGCCTCGCCCCGCTCCGGCAGCGACTGCACGTGCGCGAAGCACGACGCGAGCCCCTTGGCGCTCTCGAGTTCGGGCTGCACGTGGATGTCGGTGAGATGCGCGATGCGGAAGGGACGGCCCGCGGCCGGGGCATCGGCAACGGCTTCGCTGCGGCGAAGCAGCGGCGCCGCCACAAGGCCGGCGAGTCCAGACTGCACGAGCGAGCGACGAGTGAGCACCGGGATCACCTCCAGGGCAGGGCAGGGCAGGGACACAGGGCTGGGATGGCACGCTGGCAGCGTACCCTGCGGCCGCCGGGGCCGTCAGCGGGGGCTTCGCGGCGGTGACCGCTCGAACTCGCAGAACCGATCCTCCCAGGCGTCCCAGAAGGCCTGCGACATCAGCGACACGATCTCGTCGCTTGGCGGTCCGCCGAGCCGGCGGCCGAGCACGAGCGTGATCGCGCCCCGCAACCCGACCCGCGCGAACTGCGGATCGTGGGCCACGAACTCCATCAGTTCATTGACCGCCTCGGCCGTAAAGGCAGGCTCGGCGGTGACGATCGACGACTCGGTTTCCACGGCTCCGTCCTCCCAGACGATGATCCCGCTCCTGGCGGTCACTCCGCGCGCCGCCCACCCGCATTGCACCAGACGGCGATGAGGATTTGATGTCTCCCGAGCCACGCGAGGGCTCGAAATCCGTGAGTTTTTCGTGAGCCTCGCCCCGCCCGCCCGTCGACCTCGCTACAACCGGCGGCCTCGGTCGACGGCCCTTCCCCCGGGAGATCTCCCATGCGCTGCCGCTGGCTCGCCTTCCTGCTGCTGACGTTCTTCGCCTCCGGCCCCATGCAGCCGCTCCACGCCGAGACGCCACCGCGCACGCCCGGAACGCAGCCGGACGGCTCGGTGATCCTGCCAAACCAGTGGTCGCTCCGGCCGGCCGGCAGGCAGGTCGAGGTGGGCGACTTCCCCGTGGCCATCGCCCTCCATCCAGATGGGCGGCATGCCGTCGTGCTCCACTGCGGTCACGGCCCCCACGAACTCGCGGTGCTCGACGTCGTGACCCGCCGGCTCGTGTCGCGCACACGGCTCGAGGAGGCATTCCAGGGCGTGGCCTGCTCGCCCGATGGCGGCACCGTCTGGGTGTCGGGAGGCGCGGCCGAGACGCTCCTGCGGTTCCGGTTCGAGGGCGGCTCGCTCGTGCCCGACGGGCAGGTGGCGATCCGCGACGAGAAACTCCGCGGCATCCCCTGCGGGATCTCGCTCGACACCGCCGGGGAGACCGTCTTCGTGGCCAACGTCTGGGGCCACTCCGTGTCCCGCGTGCGGCTGGCGAAGGGCACGGTCGCGCCGCCGGTCGATGAGCTGCTGCTGACCGATCGCGCTCCGGAGGCGGGCCCGGCGATCCCCGACGCGCCGGAGCCCTCGATCACGAAGCGGGCGGAGGCGCTGCTCGAGCGGGCCGTGGCCGATGCCCCGCACCCGTGGACGTGCGTCGTGGACGACCGGCGACAGCGGGTCTACGTCTCTCTCTGGGGACAGGCGACGGTGGCGGTGATCGATCTCGCGGCCTGGCGGGTCGTCGACCGGATCGCCGTCGAGGATCATCCCAACGAGATGCTCCTGTCGCCCGACGGCAACCGCCTGTTCGTGGCCAATGCCAATCGCAACAGCGTGTCGGTGATCGATGTGGACTCCGGCCGGGTGACCGAGACGCTCGTGGCCACGCTCACGCCGGACGCACCGCCGGGCAACACGCCCAACTCGCTGACGATCTCGGCCGACGGGAAGCGACTGTTCGTCTCCAACGCCACCATCAACGCCGTCAGCGTCTGGGACGTCGCGGAGCCGGGCCACGCCCGCAGCCTCGGCTTCATCCCGGTCGGCTGGTATCCCACCGCGGTGCGGCTCACGAAGGACGGCAGCCGGCTGCTCGTGGCCAACGGCAAGGGGGTGATCTCCGACTCCAATCGCAACGGCCCCCGCCCCGGCTACGACCCCGACGCCCCCACGCCCGACTACATCGGCGGCCTGTTCGACGGCACCGTGTCGCTCATCGACCTGCCCACGGACGAGGCGTTCGACCGGCAGCTGCAGGGCTGGACCGCGCAGGCCTTCGCGTGCCGGCCACCACGGGCGGAAGATTTGTTCGCTCCCGAGGAACTCACCGGCGGCCCGATCCCGCTCGCCCCGGGTGCGACGAGCCCGATCACCCACGTGATCTACGTGATCAAGGAGAACCGCACCTACGATCAGGTGTTCGGCGACATGCCCGAGGGCCGTGGCGACCCGACGCTCTGCCTGTTTCCGGAGCGGGTCACCCCCAACCACCACGCGCTGGCGCGGCAGTTCGTCCTGCTCGACAACTTCTACGTCGAGAGCGAGGTGAGCGCCGACGGACACGAATGGTCCATGGGGGCGTATGCGACCGACTTCGTCGAGCGTCACTGGCCTCTCTCCTACGGCCACAACAAGCGGAAGAAGTTCACCTACCCCAGTGAGGGCAACTTCGCCATCGCCCGGCCGGCGGGCGGCTACCTCTGGGACCGCGCGATCGCCGCGGGCGTGAGCGTCCGGAGCTACGGCGAGTGGGTGGACAACGGGCCGCGGCCCGACGCGCCGGGAAAGCCCAAGACGCCGGCCCTCGAAGGCCGGTTCGACCCGCTGTTCCGCAGCTTCGACATGGACTACTCCGACCTCAGGCGGGCCGACCGCTTCGTCGCCGAGCTCGCCCGATTCGAGCGGGAAGGGGAGATGCCCCGGCTGCAGATCGTGCGGCTCCCCAACGACCACACCAGCGGCACGAAGCCGGGCGCCCTCACGCCCACGGCGTTCGTCGCCGAGAACGACCTCGCCCTCGGCCGGGTCGTGGAGGCGGTCTCGCAGAGCCGCTTCTGGCCGACGACGGCGATCTTCGTGGTCGAGGACGATGCCCAGAACGGCTCCGACCACATCGACGCCCATCGCACCGTGGCGCTCGTGGTCAGCCCGTGGGCACGGCGTGGGGCGGTGGATTCGAGCCTCTACTCGACGAGCTCCATGCTCCGCACGATCGAGCTGATCCTCGGCCTCGAGCCAATGTCGCAGTTCGATGCGGCCGCGCTGCCGATGATCCGCTCCTTCACGAACGCGGCCGATGCCGCGGCCTACCGCTGCCGTCCGGCGACCGTGCCGCTCGACACCCGCAACGCCTCCACGGCATGGGGAGCCGCGGCCTCGGTGGCGATGGACTTCTCGAAGGAAGACGCGGCCGACGACCTGCTGCTCAACGAGATCGTCTGGCGGAGCGTCCGCGGAGCCGATTCCCCGATGCCCCCACCGCGGCGGGCGGCATTCGTGTTCGCGGAGGACGATGAAGACGAGGACGACGATTGAGCCGTGGCAGCCGGCCGCGGCCTCACGGGCGACGCAGCATGGCCGGCGAGAAGACCGCGTCGTCCAGGTTCACGTTGAGCGCGACGTTGGTGTACGTGAACTCTGACACCAGCGGCGGCGGCTGGCCGGGCACATCCGGCCAGTCGTAGACGTCGAACCGCACGGGAACGTGCAACTCGGCGTCGACCGCCATGCTGGCGCTGAAAAACTGCAGGCCGTCGCGTCGCAGTGGATGCGTGATCCGCAGCATCTGGCACGGTCGGCCGTTGATCGTGGCGGTGGTGATGCGCTCGACGATGGTGTTGTCGCCGCGTGGATCGGCGGCGATATCCTGCTGGAGCGCGCGGATCGTGCGGTCGAGCACCTGCGAGAAGCCGATCTCCGCGATGGGCATCAGGCTCTCCTGCTTGACGAGGGTGCTCGAGGGATCGAGGTCCGTGATCACATAGCCGAAACGCCGCCCGCCCTTGCGGACGAGCAGCCGGTCGTCGTGCTGGCCGGCGACGAACAGGACCCTCCGCCCTTCGACATCGGAGGGGCCGACGAACTCGAGCAGCACGCTGAGCGGCCGCATGACCCGCGTGCCGACGACGCGTGGCTCGCGAACCTGCATGTCGATGTAGCGGTGGTCCTGCAGTTCGCCGTCGATCCGCTCGCGCTTCGTCACCCGACACGTGAAGTCGCGGACCGTGCGCTGCAGGTAGGCCTGCTCGTCGTGGGCGAACTCCAGCACCACGTCGAGCGGGTGGCCGGCGAGAACGCCGGGGGGCAGGGCCCCCGACGCGATCAGGGCGAACAGACCCGCGGCGGCGGAGCGAAGCCAGCGTCGAACCATGACACGATCCTTTCGAGCAGGGCCGTCCACTCTGCATATCGTACCGGACGGCTGTCGTGTCCGCGTCATGACGGCACGCATGGCGGCGGTGGGTAGAATCCCCGGCATGGCAACCTCGAACTGGCGTGATCGACGGGTGATCGTGACGGGGGGCACGGCCGGGTTCGGCCTCGTGCTCGCCCGGCATTTCGCCCGGGCCGGGGCGCGGATGCTGCTCGTAGGCCGGTCGTCCGAGGGTGTCCGCCGGGCATTCGAGGCCTGCGAGCGGGCCGGCGAGTCGACCGCCGCCATGCACGGGATCGCCGCCGATCTCGGCAGGGCGGGGGAGGGCAACCGCGTGGCCGGCGAGGCGCTGCGGCTGCTGGGCGGCATCGACGACCTCGTCTGCTGCGTGGGCCGCTCCGGCCGGGCGAAGGTTCTCGACACGCCCGACGACGAGCTCCGCGACTACCTCACGGCCAACCTGTTCAGCAGCACGGAGCTCGTCCGGGCCGCGGCCGACGACGTGGCCGCCGCGCGGGGGCATGTCGTGTTCATCGGCAGCCTCGCCGGCAAGCTCGTCACGCCGTTCATGGGCCCCTATGCGATCGCCAAGTCGGCGC
>JBJTRH010000455.1:0-30553 GCA_046076065.1 Planctomycetaceae bacterium
CAACGCCTGCACCACGGGTCAGGCGGTCGCCGTGGCGCTGGCGGCGGAGTGACGAACCCGGTCTCCGGCCACGAGGCCCTGGCGGATCACCACGAGCCGTTGAAGCCGAACGAGAAGCCGTTGTAGAAGGTCTGCCCGCCCGTGTTGATCGGCCGGGTGCTTCGTTGGTCGAGGTCGAACTGGCGGGTGGCGGTGGCCATGCCGGCAACCCAGAGGAAGTCGTAGCCGGCCTGAAGGGCGAAGTTGGGTGTGACCTGCCAGCCGGCCAGCAGGGTCAGGTCGCCGATGAAGCCGGCCGACGTCCGCGTCGCCTGCTTCTCGAACACGACGGACGTGTTGCCCGGGGGGATGGGCGTGGGGAAGCCCGTCGTGTTGACGCCATACGCCGTCTGGTTGGTGCTCGCGAACGTGAGAGCGGGTGCCGCCCGGCCGCGGAGACCCCAGTAGTAGAACTCGTTCTGGCTGATCAGCTCACCGCCGATGTTGCAACCCAGCAGCCAGTTCGCCGCATTGACCGTGTACTGGCCGCTGAAATCCGACGACGGCACGCCGGCCCGGCTCGTGGTGAGCTGGAAATCCTCATTCACGTTCGCCAGCCGCGGTCCGATGATCAGGGCGGGCAACCACCCCCGCTCGGCGTGCCGGGTCCAGTTGCCGCCCGGCGACATGACGAGCTGGTCCCGCCCCAGCCGGCGGCGGAGCTTGTAGTCCCACTCCCAGCTGTTGAAGTCGGAGTTCATCCGCGTGTTGTAGGTGCTGGCCCCGTTGAACCCGGGCACGAGCGATCCCAGCGGCGTGATCACGCGGACCGCGTCGGGCCGGGCGTTGTAGCCGCTGCTGTCCTGGTAGGACATGCCGCCGTAGTAGATGAACTCCAGGAACCTGTCGCGGTCGAGGTAGTCGCGGCCCAACGACTTGCCGATCGTCGCCCGGGCCCCCGGCGCCACGTTGAACGGGCGGGCCATCGTGGTGAACTTCATGACGTCGAGAACGTTCTGGTTCAGGGGCCGGACGCGATAGTCCTCCACGATCACGGTGCGGTTGTTGCGACTCCGCTCCATCCACAGCGATTCGCCGCCGAGGTACCACCCACCGTTCCAGAACCAGCGGCCCGAACTCGCCTCGAACGGCATCTCATCGACGTTGAAGTCGTCCATCAGCATGCCGTCGAGGGCCTGCGATGACACCTCCAGCATCCGCGGCTCACCCCCTCCGTCGATGACCGACTCGACGAACGGTGGCGCCACGACCTCGGCCGGTGGCTCGTCAGCGAGGACCGACGGGGCCAGGCCGCCGTCGGCCGACTCATCGGGCGCAAGGACGATGCGGTCTGAGATGATCGCGGTCGGCGGCAGGTCGTCGCCGGACTCCGAGAACACGGGCGGTACCGACGCCGGATCGAACGCTTCGCGGTCGGAAGCGGCGAGGGGCCGCGTCGCGGCCAGAGAACAGGCGGCCCACGCCGCGAGCAGGATCACGGATCGAGTCAGGCGAGCGATCACGGTCGACCTCGTCAGCGGTTGCGGTTCCAGTGGAAAAACCAACGCCATCGACAGGTTCATCGTCACCGGCACGACCCGATCCGCAGTTATTTTCGGCACGGTCACCCATCGCCTCGCCAGATTGCCCGGCCCGCCGGCGTGGCTGCGGCCGGCGCTCTCGGAGCAGGCGTCATGACCCCGACCGGGCAAGCTGGGGTGAACGGGGAGGAGGTCGCGGTTCGATGATCAGGTTCGGGCGTCGGTTCGCACGCCCGGAGGTGTCTCATGCTGCCCACCCGCAACCACCTGCTGCTCGCCGGACTCCTGCTGTTTCTCGCGGGCATCCAGTTCCGCGTGGTCCAGTCGTTCACCCTCAACGAGCGATCCAGCACGTTCGTCGCCGCCCGTATGGGCTCGGGGCCGCAACAACCGGTCATGTGGCAGGGTGCGGCACCCCGCAAAGTGGTCGAGCCGCCCCGGTGGCTCGGGCTGGCGCTGATGAGCGTCGGTGCGGTGATGACGGTCAAGAGCCTGTCGATGAAGGGCGGCGGCTGAGCCTGAAACTCAGTCGTCGTCCGCGCAGGCCTGCTCGTCGGCAAAGGGGTCGCGGATGCAGGCCTGTTCAGCGATCACGTCGGCGTCTTCCTCGGGGTCGCAGACCAGCGACACCAAGGCATTTTTCTCGCTCTCGGAGATCTCGGCCCGCCGAAAGCTGCGGAGGATCTCCGGGACCGGGTCGACCACGTCGCCGAGGTCGTCGAGCCGCACCCGGCCTGTGACGACACCCGTGCGACGACCGGCGAATCGCTCGCACAGCAGGACCAGATCTTCGCGGTTCATACGGAGTTCCTCCAGGACGAGGCCACGGGGACGATGAACCATACGCACGGCGCGGACGGCAGGTTCACCGGCGGCCTTCCGGGCTCCGCCTTCGGCGGGCATGCTCATGCCTGAATCGTGCGACTGCCTGATCACCGGCGGCACCGGGCTCGTGGGCAACAATCTCGTGCGAGTGCTCCTTCAGCGGGGTCTGCGGGTCCGGACGCTGGTGCGGAGGAATGCCGCCGGACGTGCGCTCGAAGGCCTCCCCATCGAGACGGTCGTGGGAGACGTCACCGACGCCGGAGCCGTTCGCCGGGCGGTGGACGGAGCCCGGACGGTGATCCACTCCGCCGCCATGGTCCACGTCGGCTGGCGCGGCCTCGACACGATGCGGCGGGTGAACGTGGAGGGCACCCGGATCGTCGCCGAGGCCGCCCGGGCTGCCGGAGCCCGGCTCGTGCAGGTGTCGAGCGTCAACGCGCTGGGGCTGACCGGCGACGGCTCGCCGGCCGACGAGGACACTCCCTTCGGAAACACGGTCGAGTGTCCCTACGTGGTCACCAAGCGCGAGGCGGAGCGGGTCGTGCTCGACGAGGTCGACCGCGGGCTCGATGCGGTGATCGTCAATCCGGTGTTCATGCTCGGCCCCTGGGACTGGAAGCCCTCGAGCGGGCGGATGCTGCTCGAGGTGGCGGAGGGGAAGGGCCTGTTCGCACCCCCGGGATCGCAGCACTTTGCGGATGTGCGCGACATCGCCGCCGCGATCGTGGCGGCGGTCGACCGCGGGGCACGCGGCCGCCGCTACATCCTTGCCGGACACCACGCCTCCTTTCTCGACGCGTGGACGCTCTTCGCCCGCGTGACGGGTCGCCGGCCGCCCCTGGGCACGGCGCCTCCGCCGCTGGTTCGCTTCGCCGGCCGGGTCGGCGATCTGCTAGGCCGCTGCGTCGGCCGCGAAGGGCCGCTCAACTCCGCCGCAGCGACGATGTCGCTGCTCTGCCAGCACTTTTCGAGCGAGCGAGCCCGACGGGAGTTGGACTACTCTCTCCGGCCGCTCGAAGACACCGTCGAGCACGCCTGGCGGTGGTTCGTGGATAACGGCTATGCAAGAACGAGATCAGACAGGCCACGCCCTGCCGCAAACCCTGAAAGAAGCCGTCCGTGAATGGGCGATATAGGACTCGAACCTATGACCCCTAGCTTGTCGAGCTAGTGCTCTAACCAACTGAGCTAATCGCCCGCGGAACCTAGTGGAGTCTCGCGCCTGAAATGGCACCCGTCAAGCGACGGTGGGCCACGGGCGGGAAACCACCGGCTCCGCTTGTCGCCCGATCGACGGGGCGGCTACGCTCCGGAATCCCCTCCAAAACCCTCTTTCACGGCCGCCAGCATCATGATCACCGTGCGCTTTCCAGACGGCACCGTCCGCCAGTGTGAACCCCGCGGCCGCGTCGCCGACGTGCTCGCCACCCCAGTGGCCGGATCGACTCTGGCGGGCCGCCCGATCGCGGCCGTGCTCGACGGCACGACGGTCGGCCTCGACGCCCTGCTGCCCGCGGAGGGCACGGCCGAGCTCGAACCGCTGTACGCCGGCGATCCCCGCGCCCTGCCGGTGATGCGGCACTCGGCGGCCCACGTGATGGCCAGGGCCGTGATGCGGCTCTTCGACGGCGTCGAACTCGCGTTCGGCCCCACGGTCGGCGAAGGCTTTTACTACGACATGCGGGCCTCGCGGCCGATCACCGACGAGGATCTTCCCGCGATCGAAGCCGAGATGCGGCGGATCATCGAGGCCGACGAGGCGTTCGAGCGGGTGGAGGTGCCGCGGGAGAAGGCGGCGGAACTCGTCCGCGGCCTCAATCAGCCGCTCAAGGCCGAGCACATCGAAACGGGCCTGGCGGCGCATCCGTCGCTTTCCTTCTATCGTCAGGGGGAGTTCGTCGACCTCTGCCGCGGGCCCCACGTGCCGAGCCCCGGCTACATCGGGGCCTTCAAGCTCACGAACATCGCCGGCGCCTACTGGAAGGGGGACGCTGCCAACGCCCAGTTGCAGCGGCTCTACGGCACCGCCTGGTTCTCGCAGGCCGATCTCGACGCCCATCTGGCCGCGCTGGAGGAGGCCCGCCGGCGGGATCACCGCGTGCTCGGCAAGCAGCTCGATCTCTTCACCACCAGCCCGCTCGTCGGCTCCGGGCTCGTGCTCTGGATGCCCAAGGGGGCGGTGCTCCGTGGCACGCTGGAGTCGTTCGTCCGGGAGGAGCTCGCCGCCCGCGGCTACCAGCCGGTCTACACGCCGCACATCGGCAAGGTCGACCTCTACAAGATCTCGGGGCACTATCCCTACTACGCCGACAGCCAGTTCAAGCCGATCGTGATGAGCGACGACGAGCAGTACCTGCTCAAACCGATGAACTGCCCGCACCACACGATGATCTACAAGGCCCGGCCGCACAGCTACAAGGACCTCCCCCTGCGGCTGGCCGAGTTCGGCACGGTCTACCGCTACGAGCAATCGGGCGAGCTCGGCGGCATGACGCGGGTTCGCGGCTTCACCCAGGACGACGCCCACATCTTCTGCACCCACGAGCAGGTGGAGCAGGAGGTCGAGGGCTGCATCGACTTCACGCTCAAGGTGCTGGAGAGCCTGGCGTTCGACAACTTCCGCGTCCGGCTCGGGTTCCGCGATCCATCGAGCGACAAGTACGTCGGCCCGCCGGAGCGGTGGAACGAGGCCGAGGCGGCGATCGAACGGGTCGCCCGCCGGATGAACCTGCCGGGGTGCGAGCCCGAGCCCGGCGAGGCCGCCTTCTACGGGCCGAAGATCGACTTCGTCGTCAACGACTCGCTCGGCCGCGAGTGGCAGCTCGGCACGGTCCAGCTCGACTACAACCTGCCCAGCGCGGAACGGTTCGACCTCGAATACATCGGGGCCGACAACGCCAAGCACCAGCCGGTCATGATCCACCGCGCGCCCCTCGGGAGCATGGAGCGATTCGTCGGCGTGCTCATCGAGCACTTCGCGGGAGCATTTCCGCTCTGGCTCGCCCCCGAGCAGGTGCGGGTGATCCCGGTGAGCGAAAAAAGCGAGGCCTACGCCCACCGGGTGAAGGCCGCCCTCGAGGCCGCCGGCCTCCGGGTCGGCATCGATCTGGCGGCCGAAAAGCTCGGGGCCAAGATCCGCACCGCCCAGCTCGAACTGATTCCGATGATGGTGGTCTGCGGCCCGCGCGACGAGGCGGCGGGCACCGTGAGCCTCCGCGACCGCGTGGACGGCGACCTCGGCGCCATGAGCCTCGACGCCGCCGTCGAACGGCTGAGGGACGAACACGCCCGGCGGGCCGTCCGTCACAAGCCGAAGCCCCTCTCGATCGGCGGCACGCAGTCCGAGTCCGCCGACTACTGACACCGGGCCGGGCATGCTGCTCAGCGGGCCGTGCGGCCGTACCAGCCAGCCATCCCGCAGCCTCCAGCCCGAGATTTCGCGACTCCTGCGAAATCCGCCGAACGCGTTTCGCTGATCTAGCGAAATCGATTCGCTGTTCCTGCGAAACATTTCGCTTCCTCTGGGAAACGCGTCGCGTCGGTCCGCCGACGTTGGGCCAGCATGAACCCCTCTTTCGATGGGATTCCGTGGCTGGCGACCCTCGCCGAACACCGAGGAAAAGAGGCCCAAATCAGCGACCGCCGCCATCCACTCACAAGCCTGGTGATGTGTGGCACGGTATTTGCATTTCCTTCGTGTCGTGACGGAGACACGGGTCTCCTGGTCGCTCACTGATCGGGTCTGTCGTGGCACAAAGGGGTTTCATCATCATGTCCATTCGTCACCTGTCCGCCGCCTTGTGCCTGCTCGCCGCCGTGGCAGGTCATGCCGCCGCTGGCACCTTCGTTCAGCCCACCGCGTCGGATCTCTCGGGCACATCGCCGAGTGGCATCGCGTGGACCGCTGTCGCCACGGGCACGGCTCTCCCGGTTCGCACCAGTGCCACCAATCCCCTGAACGGCACCCCGGGGGCGGTCGTCTACTTCAACACGCTCACCGGCCAGATGCAGGTCGACCCCAAGAATCTCGACCTCACCACGCTCATCATCACCTACACCACCGGCACGGTGAACGTCACCGGCACCGTTCCCGGCCCGTTCGTCTATCCGAGCGGCACCACCACGAACGCGTTTTCACCCACGACCGGCACTCCGAAGACGTTCCCGGCCGTCACCGCAGTTACGGGCCTTCCTCCCACCACGTTCGCTTCCCGCGTCGGCGTCACGATCGGTCTCCCGCTCGGCCCGTCGCTTGCCACGACCGGCGATGTCGGCAACATCGCCTCGACCACCGGCTACTTCAACCAGCCGTGGGCCTTCCCGATCGCGCTCGTCGCCTCCGGCAGCACCTCGATCATGACGAACAGCAACTTCAAGACGATCGGCCAGAGCGCGAACTTGAATGCCAATATCCTCGGCTACGGCAGCCAGCAGTCCGTGTTCCAGTACTCTGCCAACGGCATCGTAGGCAACCAGGTCGGGGCCGTGATTCCAGTGGTGCCAGAGCCGTCGACGGCCGTCGTGGCGGCAGTGGCGATCGTGGCCGGCGGGATCGTCCAGCACAAGCGACGCCGGATTGGTCATCAGGGGCCGGCGGCCTGACTGATCGGCCCGACGGGCAGTCGACATAAGCGTACGTAGAATGGGGCGTCGGGTCGCGAGACCCGACGCCCCGCCTGTTTTTGTGACCGCGTCGTTTTCGAGGTGACCGCATGAAGCCCCGCGAAGTGCTCGCCCTGTGCCGTGAGAAGGAGGTCAAGGCCGTCGACCTGCGGTTCACCGACTTCCTGGGTGCCTGGCAGCATTTCACGATCCCCGTGGCGAAGTTGGAGGAAGACACCTTCGCCGATGGCCTGGGCTTCGACGGGTCGAGCATCCGCGGCTGGCAGGCGATCAACGAGAGCGACATGCTCCTCGTGCCGGAGCCGACGACCGCCTTCGTCGATCCGTTCGCCTCGATCCCCACGCTCGTGATGATCTACATGGTGCAGGACCCGATCACGCGGGAGGACTACTCCCGCGACCCGAGGAACGTCGCCCGCAAGGCCGCCAACTACCTCCGTAGCACCGGGATCGCCGACACCTGCTTCATCGGCCCGGAGGCCGAGTTCTTCGTGTTCGACGACGTCCGCTTCGACCAGAACGCCCACGAGGGCTACTTCCATCTGGAGAGCATCGAGGCCGAGTGGAACCGCGGGCGGCACGAGGGCCCGAACCTCGGCTACAAGCTGCGGCACAAGGAGGGCTATTTTCCCTGCCCGCCGTCCGACCAGCTGATGGACCTCCGCACCGAGATGATGCAGACGATGATCCAGTGCGGGATCGACGTCGAGGCGCAGCACCACGAGGTCGCGACGGCCGGCCAGTGCGAGATCGACATGCGGTTCCAGGAGCTCGTCCGCATGGCCGACCAGATGTGCCTCTACAAGTACATCGTGCGGAATGTCGCCCGTCGCCACGGCCGCACCGCCACGTTCATGCCGAAGCCGATCTACGGTGACAACGGCTCCGGCATGCATACCCACATCTCGCTCTGGAAAGCGGGCCAGCCGCTGTTCGCGGGCACGGGCTACGCCGGCCTCTCCGACATGGCCCTCCACGCGATCGGCGGCATCCTCCGCCACGCGCCGGCGATCCTCGCGATCACCAACCCCACCACCAACAGCTACAAGCGGCTCGTGCCGGGCTACGAGGCTCCGGTGAATCTCGCCTACTCGCAGCGGAACCGGTCCGCGAGCTGCCGGATCCCGATGTATTCGGCGAACCCAAAGACCAAGCGGGTGGAGTTCCGCTGTCCTGACCCGACCTGCAATCCCTACCTCGCCTTCTCGGCCATCCTGATGGCCGCGATCGACGGCATCCAGAACAAGCTCCATCCCGGCGACCCGCTCGACCGCGACATCTACGACATGCCGCCGGAGGAGCTGAAGAGCGTGCCCAAGGCCCCGGCCACGCTCGACGAGGCCTGCGACGCCCTCGAGCGAGACTGCGACTTCCTGCTCCGGGGCGACGTGTTCACCGACGACGTGATCACGACGTGGCTCAAGTGGAAGCGGGAGAAGGAAATCGACCCGATGCGGCTACGGCCGCATCCGTATGAGTTCTGCCTGTATTTCGACGCCTGACCCGCACCACTCACGCGACTGCTGCTTCCCGGCCAACGGTCTTGGCTCGGGGGATGCCCGTGCCCGGGAGCCGGCGTATGAAGCCAAGTGCAGCCACGATGGCGAAGCGTTAGCGGCATCCGAGTAAGCCGAGGCCACGAAGGACGAGGCGAACGTCCGGCGACGGCACGGGCAGCCCCCGAGCCTGCGTTCAGAAGGGCCCTGGGACCTACCGCACCGCCATCACGAATCCGACGTCGTCGTTGCCCTCAGCCGTCTCCTCGCCCCGCGGCGTCGGGCCGCCGTCGTCCGCGCCATCGGGACCGACCGAGTAGGCCACGATTCCGGCGTCGCCCTTCTTCATTACGATGGCCTTGCCGCCCTCCATGAACGGATCCGAGGGCAGCGCGTACGGCGGCGTCCCGGAGAACTCGCCCGGCCCGAGCGGCAGCGTGCCCGCCTGCAGCCGCTGCTTCGTCGCCGCCACGAGCGCCGCGGCCGCGCGATGCGCCGCCTCCGCACGGCCCCGGACCAGAAACACCTGCTTGAGCGCCGGAAACAGCAGCCTCGACAGCATCCCCTGCCGCTTCTCGAGCGTGCGCTCCAGAGACTCCGCCTGGCGAATGGTCTCAGCGTGGCTTGCCGACTCGTCACGTCGCGCCGCGAGCTGCTGGTAGTCGTGCATCAGCTGCCGGTATCCCGCGATGTCGCGCTCCAGGAAGAACACCCGGAACAGCGGGTCGATATCCCCGACCATGCTGGCGTCGGCGGCCTGATCCGGCCCCAGAAACTCGGCCGGCGTCACCCGTCCGTCGGCAAAGCCCGCGAACGTGGAGAGCCCGAACGCCTCCTCGCCGTACAGCGCCGGCAGAAGATCGAACGGTCGGCCGACGAGATCGCGAACCGCGGGTGAGTCGAGCAGGGGCGCATCAGCGGCTCCGAGCCTCGGGAGTATGTCGACGAGCGCCGCCAGGGCGACACTGTCGAGGGAGATACCCACGAGGTATGACACCAGGATCGGCTCCGCCGCCGCATGCCGCCCGATCCGGTGGATTCGCACGATGTCGGCCAGCGCGTCGGCATGACGCCCCTCGGCCGCAGCCCGTCGTGCCGCGAGGGCCAGCAGTCGGCCCTCGCTTCGAAGTGCTTGGATCTCCGCGAGAATCATGTCGATCGACGGCCGGCTCCAGTCGCGGGTGAATCGGCAGGTGTCGCGGTCGGCGGCCCGCCGCACGAGATCGAGCGTGGTGGCGTGCCGGTCGAGAAACGCCGTCACATCGTCCCGCAGCACGTCGCCCTCAGCGTGAACCGGCGACCCCTCGGCAGAGAACACCTCGTCGGCCGCGATTGCGGCGGCGGCCTGCAGGTGCAGGGGTGCGGCGTTGTCGGCATCGGCCACGATCGGCGGCAGGTTGTCCCGCACCAGGTTCGCGGCCTCGAGCCTGAGGTAGGGCGACTGGGCGACGACCGCGTTGTCGAGGATCAGGAGCACGCCTGCGGTCACGGCCGCGGCGATCACCGCGAGCGCCGTCAGGCCGATGATCGGCCAGCGGGCAGCCGGAGCGGTGCCCTCGCCCCGCGAGGCGAGGCCGGCTCGCACGATCCAGCCGCCCCCGAGCAGCAGCGAGACGAGCACCGTGAGGGCGTGGGGAAACCAGCTGGGCTGCACCCGCATCCCGAAGGCCAACCACCATGTCGCCGCCACGATCGGGAGCATCGCGATCACGGGCAGGCTGGTTCCGAGGGCCACCAGCAGGGCCTTGAGCCAAGGTCGGGTCGCCCGCGCCGCGGCCGCCGTGCACGCCGCCGTCCAGAGCAAGCCGGCGACGATGGCGAACAGGAAAAACAGGAACAGGCCCATCGCACGCTCTCCTCCGGCGGTCGGACCGGAGGAGTATCGCCCATCCGCGACGATATCGCACCGGATCGGCCGATGGCCTATCCTTTTCACGACCGTTCGCCCGTCCACCACCCCTTCGGATCTCCGCGAAACACACCATGGCCGACTCCGAACCGACCGCCACTGATTCGCCCGCCTCTGCCGCCAAGCCCTCGGCCGTCGAGGTCGCCAAGCTGGCCAGCAACTACCTCAAGGGTGCCATCCCCACCGAACTCGTCGACGGCGCCCCGGGCTTCGGCAAGGCGAGCATCCAGCTCCTCAAGAACCACGGCACCTACCAGCAGGATGACCGCGAGGCCCGCAAGCCCCGCGAGGGCGCCAAGAGCGCGCGGGAAATCTCGTTCATGATCCGCACCTGCGTGCCGGGCGGAAAACTCACGGCCGCGCAGCTCCTCGCCGCCATCGACATGGGCGACGAGCTCGGCAACGGCACGATCCGGCTCACCACCCGTCAGGCGATCCAGCACCATGGCGTGGTGAAGGGCGACCTCAAGGCGTTCATGCAGAAGGTTCACGGCAACCAGATGACGACGCTCGCCGCCTGCGGCGACGTGGAGCGCAACATCATGTGCTGCCCGGCCCCGATCCACGGCGACCGCGTCCGAGACGAGATGCAGGCCAAGGTCGACGAGCTCGCCAGGCACCTCGCCCCGCGGACCCGCGCCTACTACGAGATCTGGCTCACCGATCCCGACACCGGCGAAAAGACGCTCGCCGGGGGCACCTCGGCCGAGAAGGACGTGGAACCGATCTACGGGCCGACCTACCTGCCGCGGAAGTTCAAGACGGCCTTCGCCCTTCCCGAGGACAACTGCGTCGACATCTACGCCAACGACCTCGGCTTCCTCACGATCCACGAAGGGGGCAGGATCCTCGGTTACAACGTCCTCGCCGGTGGCGGCATGGGCGTGACCCCGAGCGCCGCCAAGACGTTTCCCGCGCTCGCCAAGCGGCTCGGCTTCGTGCCCCCGGAGGACGTGTGTGCGATCGCCGAGGCGATCGTCAAGGTGCAGCGGGATTACGGCAACCGGTCCGACCGCAAGACGGCCCGGCTCAAGTACACGATCCACACGATGGGCCTCGACGCCTTCCGGGCGAAGGTCGAGGAGTATTTCGGCAAGCCGCTCGCGCCGTGCCATCCCGCCGATGTCCACGGGTTCGACGACCACATCGGCTGGTTCCCACAGGGCGACGGGAAGTACTTCTACGGCTTCAACGTCGAGAACGGACGGATCCATGACATGGGCGACTTTCGGCTCAAGACGGCCCTGCGGCGAATCCTCCGCGACCTCGGGCCCGGTGTGCGGATCACGGCGCACCAGAGCCTGCTGTTCACCGGTCTGGCGGTTACCGACCGGGAGCGGATCGCGGCGATCCTCCACGACCACGGGGTGAAGACCTCCGAGGAGATCAGCACGATCCGGCGCTGGAGCATGGCCTGCGTGGCCCTGCCCACGTGCAGCCTCGCCGTGGCCGAAAGCGAGCGGGTGCTGCCCGGGCTCATCGATTCGCTCGAGCCCGAGGTGGCGAAGCTCGGCCTGACGAGCGACGCCTTCACCCTGCGGATGACCGGCTGCCCCAACGCCTGCGCCCGGCCCTACAACTCCGACATCGGCATCGTGGGCCGCACCGCCGGGAAGTACACGATCTTCCTCGGCGGCCGGCTCCTCGGTGACCGGCTCAATGTCCAGTACAAGGACGTCGTGCCGTTCGAACATCTGTGCAGTGAACTCACCGCCGTGCTCGCCTGCTACAAGGCCGAACGGCATGGCGGCGAGACGCTCGGCGACTTCTGCCACCGCAAGGGCGTCGACGGCGTGCGAACCTGGGCCGACGAGTGGCTGGCCGGCGCGCGTGGGCACCGCTGACATGCCATCCCGCCCGCCACGAAATGGCTGCAGCCGCCTCACCGCAGTCGCGGCGGTCGCCCTGAGCATGGTGGGTGTCGTGCAGGCAGACGCCCCCGCCCCGCTCGACGTCGCCCCGGTGTGGTCGGGCCACCCGGTGGGCTTCGCCCTGCTCACGAGCGGCAACCGCCAGCTCGTCGGCTTCTACGACGCCGCGCGGCGGCTCACCGTTGCGGTCCGCTCGCTCGCCGAGCGGACCTGGACGTTCGTGACGCTCCCGCGGACGACCGGCTGGGACAGCCACAACTACGTCGCCCTTGCGGTCGACCGCGCGGGGTTCGTCCACCTCGCCGCCGACATGCACTGCTCTCCGCTCGTCTACTTCCGCTCCCGACATCCGCTGACCGGGCCGTTTCACGCCGACTCGTTCGAGCCCCTGCACCGCATGACCGGGGATCGGGAGGATCGCGTCACCTATCCGGTGTTCCTGCACGACGACTCGGGCGACCTCGTGTTCATGTATCGCCACGGGGCCAGCGGAGATGGCGACCAGATCGTCAACCGCTACGACGCCGCAGCCCGGGCATGGCGGCGGATCGTCGACGCTCCGCTCACCTGCGGGCGGCGGGGCGACGCGACGATGAATGCCTACTTCGAGGGGCCGATCCGCGGGCCCGACGGCCTGTTTCACCTCGCCTGGGTGTGGCGCGACACGCCCGACTGCGACACCTGCCACGACGTCTGCTACGCCCGCAGCCGCGATCTCGTGCACTGGCAGCGCAGCGACGGCACGCCGCTCGACCTCCCGATCACCCCCGACTCCTGCGAGGTCGTCGACCCCGTTCCGGCCGGACAGGGTCTGATCAACGGCCTGGTGCGGATCGGCTTCGACGCCCTGCGCCGGCCCGTGCTGTCGTACCACGCCTACGACGAGGCCGGCCGGTCGCAGGTCCGCGCGGCCCGCCTCGAGGACGGCCGCTGGCGGATCCGCCAGACGAGCCGCTGGAACCATCGCTGGGAATTCGGTGGCGGCGGCACCATCGACTTCGAGGTCGGGATCGGTCCCGTCACGGCGACAGACGACGGCACACTCGTGCAGGAGCAGTCGAGCGCGGCGGGCCACGGCACGTGGACCCTCGATCCGGCAACGCTCGCCGTCTCGGGCACGACCACGCGCCGCCGGCCCGCCGCCGGCGGCGTGGAGTCGACGTTTCCCGGCATGGAGGTGCGTCGGTCGTTCGACACGGGAACGCCCCACGGCGACCGGCGTTTCACGCTCCGCTGGGAGACGCTCGGCCCCAATCGCGACCGGCTCCGCCCCGAACCCTGGCCCACGCCGAGTATGCTCCGCGTCATCGAGGCGGCCGAACGCGACTGAACTCAGGCCGGTAGGTCGTCCCACATCGGGCACCAGAGCGGCTGTCGCGGAAAGAGCTGGCCGGCCAGTTTCTGGGCCATCTGCGTGGACGGCTCCATCCTGCCGGCCGCCACGGCCTCGACAGGATCGCACTGCCCCAAGAGCAGTCGGGCGAGCTCGTCGTCGGAGAGCCGTAGGTAGCTGCGGCCCACGCGACCCGGATGGATCGTAGCCTCCCGCGGCTCCCCACCCTCGGCCACGATGACCGACCCGCGGAACGACGGAGCATCGAGCCCGAGTTCGACCGTCTCGCGAAGCTCGGCGGCGACCACGCGGGCGGCTACGGCCGGCGTTAGCGCCGTGAGCAGGTCGAGCGGCCGGAACACCTTGGCGACGATCATGCGGTCACCGCCCTGGACGAGGCTCGCCCCTCCCGCAACCGCTTCGTGCAGCGGATCCGCGACACTCGATTCGTAGACGATCTCCTGGCGATCGTTCTCGATCGCCTCGGCACACACGCGGGCGAGGATCTCCCGCTCGAGGCCGACGAACTCGGGGTCGGCCATGATCTCGAGCACGCGGTTGCCGGCCTGGATGCAGTAGCCGACGATCCGGGCGCTTGATTCGTGGAGCTCGTAGCGATCCTGGCCGACGAGCGCGACGAGAATCGAATCGAACGCGCCGCGGCTGACGAGCCAGCGGCAGTAGTTCTCGTTGCGGTCGAGCGGCCCGACGAACCCCTCGGCGTTCTGCCGGTAGATGCGGAGGATCGCCGGCAGCTCCACGTGCCGCCACTGCCGCATCGTCACGGCCTCACCGTTCCGCTGCGGTCCCTCGAGCAGCCTGGCGAGAATGTCGGTCGGCCGTCCGGGCGTCGCACAGTCGCGGCCGAGCACGCTCCAGCCGAGCTCATGGAAGGAGGGGGCGATCCGTGTGCGCGAGAAGGCGACCACCGCACCCGACTGCCGCATGCGATCCTCCGCCGCGCGGACGAGCCGCTGGCCATGGCCGGCACCGCGACACTCCGGCAGCACGGCGACGCGGTCGATCACCGCTCCGCGGACAGCGGCGCCTCCGACGAGCAGGTCGCGGGGGAGGATTTCGACGTGGCCGACGATGCGGCCCGCCAGGCGAGCCACGAGCCGATTCGCCGAGTCGTGGTCGGGATGGTCGACGGCCGCGTGAAACTCGGCCCGCGACGGGGGCGACGGCAGGCCGGAGAGCAGCTGCAGAATCTCGCTCTGATCCCCCGCCCGAGCGGGTGCCACCTGGCATTCCTCGAGCATCCACGCCGGAGGCTTGAGGGACACCACCGGGTGGTGGGGAACATGCAGGATCGGCGTTCGGCGTGCCGCTGGGCGGCGCGAGATGACCGTGCCGGAAGGGCGGATCTCGACGGCGGCGACGGTCGCCTCGCCGACCGGAACTGCAGGCTCGCGATCGGTTCCCTCAGCCAGCTTCACGACGGCCGCACGCGGTTTGGCCGAGGGCTTCCGCTTCACCGTGGCCGCCGCCTGCTGCGCGGCCGGCCGCAGCGTGAGCTGCCCGGACTTTTTGGGACGGCGGGCTGCCGTCGCGGACATCGCGCGCTGCGACGACGCGGCGCGTTGCCTGGCACCGGAGCGGGATGACCTGGTCGGCCGGGACTGTCGCACTCCCTCGACACCGTCGTGCCCGACGGCGGAACGGCTGCGCTGGACGGGGTCCACCCGATGCATGATGCCTCCTCTCCCTGGAGCGACTCAAAACCAGTCCGTTGGCCGACAATCTATGGGTCGAGGGGGCGGTTTTCCAGTGCCAGGAATGTTTTGAGCGTCTTTTCCGGGAAAAAACACCATGCCAGTTCACGTGATCGCAGCACCTCTCGGGCCTGCATGGCCGCGGTCAGCCCCATGATCCGGTCCGCACACCGCGACCTCTTCCCATCGAGCAGCGCGGCGAGCTGCTCGTTGATCCCGCGGATCTCGTGGCAGCGGCGGCGGGCCAGCGTTGCGGTCGGATGCGTGTCGATCCAGCGGCGCTTCGCGGCCACGAGGTCCCTGACCCCTTCCGCCTCGAAGTCCGGCCGATCGAAGTGCCGCTCGGGGTGGTAGCGGAGGTCGCGGAGCAGTGCCCGGGACGCCGCGAGCGCGCCGGCCGGATCGATCGACTCGAGGCCCGGAAACACGCCGTCCAGCGGCAGGCGGAGGGTGCCGGACACCACTGCGTGCCGCGGGGGGTCGGAGCCGACGAGCCGGCGGACGACGGCGTCGGTGATCGCGTCGTAGGCCGCCCCGCCGATGCCGTGCACGAACACGTCGGCGACGAGCAGCCTTGAAACCAGCGTCGTCACGATCGCCCGCGGCCGCAGGCGGACCGCGTGCTCCTCCATCCGCGAGAGGGCGTCGATCCACTTCGACGGCGACGTGTCGGGGGTGATCGGCAACTCGATGCGGAGCGTCTCCATGTCGGAGAGCGCGAGGACGCCCGGGATCGACGTGTTGGCGAACACGCGGCGACGCCGCGGATCCTCGCGCGACCACATCCACCAGGGCACCTCGATCCACTCTCCCGCCGAGTCGTGCCGGACGACGAGATCGGGCATCGGCCGGCCGCGACCGCGGATGCGTCGGCTGCGGCGATGGTCGGCGAGCGCCTCGTTGTAGGCGTCGTGCAGCCGACGGGCGTGAGACAGCAGCCAGCCCACGAACACCATCACCGTCGGCAACCGCATCATCTCGCTGACGGGAAGCTCGAGCATCTCGAGGCCGAAGCGCTCCTCGAGCATGTGCCGCGCCTGCGCGATGCCGAGCCCGAGCCGATGGCTGGCCCTGGCCCGCTCCACCGCCAGCGGCCACCAGGCGCGGACGATCGGCCTGGGCACGAGCGGAGCCAGGAGCCGGGCGGCGCGGTCGCCGAACGACGCGAAGCACTCCTGGTCGAGCACCGGTCGCTCCTCCCACGCGGCGTCGATTGTGAAGGCGTCGAAGGGCACCTCCTCCATCCGCGCCGCCTCGGGCGTGCCCACGGGCACCGGCACGGCAACGCGGCCGCAGCGATCGGTGTCGACCACGAGATTGAGGGCCGTGCCTCCCACCTGCCGCGCGTAGGCGTCGAGGGCCGCATTCTTCACCCACACGCCCGGATGAAAGAGCTCGGGCTGGTGGCCCCCCATGATGATCGGCCGGGCGATCCAATCGGCCATGTCCTGCAGACGATCGACGTCGCGGTAGTGGCCGGTGTACTCCGCGGCCACCATCAGCACCTCGCGGCGCGTCGCGGCCACGAGCTCCCAGAGCCGCATGTCACCGATCCGCACGTCGAGCGCCGCCCGCAGCAGCCGGTTGTTGTCGACGAGGGCCTCGATCGAGCCGCGGCCGGCGGCAGGCACGATGGGAGGCTCGACGAGCCGATCACCCGACGACTCGGGAGGGGCGTAGGAACGACGCGACGGAGGCATGCCGAAGAGAAGCCCTCGAACCGACCACGTCTCACCGGCGGCCGCGATCGCCTCACGCCGAGGCGTCGTGCTCTCCGGCCGCGGCGGCGACCGCCGCTTCGGCCCGATCGAGAACGCAGCGATAGTAGGCCAGACGGGTCGCCGCATCGTCCAGAGCGCCGCCGAAACTCCGCGCGAGGTCGAGGTAGACCAGCGGCACCGGCAGCTCGACGATGTCCAGCCCGGCGGCGGCCGCCTGGACCCAGACCTCGAGGGGCATCGCATAGCCCGTCTCGGTGACGTGCAACCGCTCCAGAGCCCGCCGCGAGTAGGCCTTGAACCCGCAGAAGGCGTCGGTGAGCGCGAGGTTGAGCCGCTCGTTGATCTCGGCCGTGATCTCCGCGTTGATCCGCCGCCGCGTCGCCGGAGGCAGGCTGTCGCCTTCGAATCGCCGCAGGTAGCGGCTGCCGCTGACGATGTCGGAGGCTGCGGGCGGATGGCCGCAGGCGGCGACGAACTCCGGGATCATGCGGGGCTGGTGCTGGCCGTCGCAGTCGATCGTCACCAGGCCGTCCCAGGGGCCGGCGAGCGTCTGGTGGAAGGCCGTCGCGAGCGCGGCTCCGTAGCCTCGATTGACCGCATGCCGCACCACGCGGATGTCGCCCCGGCGGGCGACCCGGGCGGCGAGCAGGTCGGACGTGCCGTCGGTCGAGCCATCATCGACCACGAGTACGTCGGCCGCGAACCGCAGCACCTCGTCGAGCACGCCGTCGACATGGGCCGCCTCGTTGAAGACCGGCAGGGCGGTGAGAAAGCGGGGCATCGGGGATTCCGGCGGTGGCACCAGACTCGGGGGCTCGCCGGACCGGCGGCTCACGCGACTGCAAGTATTGGCGCGCAACGAGGCCGGGGCAACGCGCCGGCCGGGAAACCATCCCCGGCTGGCGGCCGGCCCGTGCGAGTCAGCCTGGTTCGAGCCAGCCGAGCGGGTCCCGCTCGTCGCGGCTTGCCCAGCAGGCCAGCCCCTCGACCGCAGCGGCCAGCCGCTCCGCCAGCACGTCCATCGAGAACCGCTCGCTCGCATGATGCCCAACCGCCACGACCGCCATTCCCGCCGCGACCGCCTCGGTCGCCTGGTGGAGCTTGAGCTCCCCCGTGAGCAGCGTGTCGCAGCCGCCGCGGACGACCTCGGCGATGCAGTCGCCGCCCGACCCGCACACGATGCCCACGCGGCCCGCCGGGCGCTGCTGGTCGCCGGCGATCTGCACGTGCCCCACGTGGAGCATGGCTGCCGCTCGGGCGGCGAGGTCGCCCACGCTCATGTCGGCGTGGGCCGTGCCGGCGCGGCCAAAACCGACCGCCGGCAGTTCCGGATCGGGCTCGATCGGCGCGACGTGGGCCAGCCCCAGAAGGTCGGCGAGCTGGTCGTTGATGCCGCCAGCCGCCGAATCCCACGCCGTGTGGCTGCTCCAGATGCCGGCCCCGGCGGCGATCAGGTCGAGCAGCACGCGGCCCGGCCCGGTGTCGGGGGTGATCCGCGGCACGGGCCGAAACGGCAGCGGATGATGCGTGACCACCAGATCGGCCCGCTCCCGGACCGCTTCGCGGGCGACGTCAGGTGTGAGCGTGAGGCAGGTCATCACCCGCACGACCGCATCCCGCCCGGGAGCGACGAGCAGGCCGACGGAGTCCCACGACGCCGCCAGCCGCAGGGGAGCGAGGCGTTCCAGGGCGATGGTGACGTCACGAAGCGTCGGCATGCCGGCAGGATACTACGATGATGTGGTCGTCGTCACGCGTCACCGTCCGCATGGGTCTTCATGGACACGTCTCGCATCTCCGTGCCCGCGGCCCTGCTCGCCAGGGATCTTCGGCGGGCATTCCGCGGGGCGCGGGATCTGGGCGTGCGGGGCGTGGAGCTCGATGCCCGTCATTCGCTCGACCCGGCGCAGGTCTCGCAAACCGGCCTCCGCCAGATCCGCAAGTGGCTCGGTGACGAGGGCGTGGTCGTGTCGGCGATCTCCTTCCGAACCCGCAGCGGCTACTCCGACACCGAACGGCTGGAGGGCCGCATCGCCGCCACGAAGGAGGCGCTGCGGCTGGCGCACGACCTCGGCACGAACCTCGTGCTCAACCACGTGGGCGACATCCCGGCCGAGCCGACCAGCCCGCAGTGGCGTTTGCTCGTCGACGTGCTCACGGATCTGGCCGCCTTCGGCGAGCAGGTCGGGGCGACGCTCTGCGCGGAGGCCGGCCGGGCGGCTCCCTCCGACCTCGCCCGGCTGCTCGCGGCGCTGCCCGCAGGCGGGCTCACCTGTGATCTCGTGACCGGCGCACTCGTCGTGCATGGCCACGATCCGGCGACGGCGGTGCAGGAGCTCGGCGGACACGTGGCGTGCGTCCATGCCACCGACGCGGTGGCCGGCCCGTTCGCCGGCCGGGGCCGGGCGGTGATCCTCGGCACGGGCCAGGTCGATCTCCCCGCCGTCTTCGCGGCGCTCGAGGAGCGCGGCTATCCGGGCTGGATCGGCATCGAGCCGGTCGACGACCGCGACGCCACGAGCGAATTGCACGACGCCGTCACCCACCTCGAGGCGCTGTAGCGAACCCCGACAACGGCAGGGCGGGTTTGACCGACGCTCCGGCTCGTTCTAGTCTCACGTCCTCTCTCATGGCACGCACAAGGGCTCCATCCCGAGCGGTTCGGTGGCTTGTGCTCCTCGCACACGGGCTGGTCGTGTCGGGCCTGCCCCTGCCGATCGCCGGCCCGCCGACCGCGGGTTCCCCGGCTGCCCGCCGACTCGCGGCGAAGGAGCGGGCTCGTCCGTTCCCGTGCATGGACAAGCCCTGCGGCTGCAGCACGGCCGAGCAGTGCTTCGCCAGCTGCTGCTGCAACTCTCCGGCCGAACTCCTGGCCTGGGCGAAGGCTCATGGCCTCGAGCCGGCGATGCTCGCGGCCCTCGAGCGACGGGCGCTCGCAGCCGACGCCGACGCGACTTCGTCCTCGTGCTGCGCCGCGGCGTCGTGCGCCGTGACACCCGCGGCGGCCGCGATCGACGTCTGCGACGACTACCGGTCGCTCGCCACGCGACCGGCGGCCGACGCGCCAGCCGGTGAGGAGCGGTCGGCAGACAATGCCGCAGCGGCTGCGGCCGGCACGCGCATGGCGTCCTTCACGGCGATGCTCGCCTGCCAGGGCGTGCTCAAGGGATTCATGGCGGCCACCACCGCACTGCCGCCGCCGAGCCAGTGCTCCGCCGCGCGGACGATGCCGCTCGTCGGCAGGCTCGTGATCTGCGACGACCTGGGCTCATCCGTCGTCATCCCGGGCGACCCGCCTCCTCCTCGGTCCTGAACGCGACGCCGATTTCGTCGTTCAGGCTTCGGCCGCTTCCCGAGTTTCCTGCGGGCACTCGTCCGCCCTCGGCGCCCGGCCTTCCACGCCCGTCCACGCCGCCCCTGCCGGTGGTCGCCGGGCGCATCCACCGAGGAGTTCCCATGCGCATCCTGTTCCCCATCCGTTCCCGGCAGTTGCAGTCCGCGTTGGCGGCCTGCCTGCTCGCTCCCGTCGCCGCCGCGGCACTCGGCCACGGCGTCGAGTACCAGCTCTCGTACGATCCGGTCGGCAACAAGGTCGAGACACGGCAGATCGTGCCCACCGAGACCCGGCCTGTGACGCTCACCGACCTCACGCGGATCTACGTGATGCCGCTGGTCGTCGCCGACGGCACCACGCCGCCCCTCCATCCGGCCGCCCAGGCCGCGTGGTACACGAAGCCCGACATCACCGACTACCCGTCGGGCAACGGCCTCTGCTACCAGTGGGACACGACCACCGGCACCGGGGGCCAGCTCGCCGGCACCGGCTGGGCGTGGAAGAACTCGTCGTCGCTGCCGAACCTGGCGGGCACGGTGTTCACCTACCAGTTCACCGACCGGGTGCTCAAGTGGGATGGCTCCCAGTTCACCGCGGCGGCCGCCGGCGCGACGCAGCTCCAGGCATTTCGTGGGGATGCCACCAAGGTGCCGACGGTGTTTCTCACCACCGCCAGCGGCTCGTCGCTCGTGTACGCGGCCGTCGGCGCGGTGACCCAGAGCACCAACCCGCACTCGAACGCCGGCTTCCGCCTGCTCAGTGACGGCACGAGCTTCGACCCGGCCGCGGCGGGCATCGGAACCGACGGGATCTACCTGCAGGGCATGCAGATCACGACGACCGCCACCACGCCGGGGGGCGCGGCCGTGGCCGCCTCGGATCCGCTCTTCATGGTGTTCTACAAGAACACCTCCTTTGACGACGCCTACGCGGTGGCCGCGGCGTTCGCCACGTCGCAGGGCATCCCGCTCGGCCAGATCCAGTCGGTGCCGGAGCCGACGACCACGGCCCTCGTCGCCGGCGCGGCGGTGGCCGGGCTGGTGCGGTGGCGGCGGCGCGGCACCCGCACCGGGGAAGACCGGTGACTCGTCGCGGGTTCTCGCTCGTCGAGCTGCTCGTGGTGATCGCGATCATCGCGACGCTCGTGGGGCTCGTGCTGCCGGCGGTGCAGGCCTCCCGTGAGGCCGCCCGACGGACGCGGTGCGCGGCGAACCTCCGCCAGGTGGGCCTCGGCTGGCTTGGCCACGCCGAGGCCCACCGGGGCCAGTTCCCGCGGACCGACCACGAGAAGGACGCGCAGGGCGCGTCGAAGTCGTGGATCTTCACGATGGCCCCGTGGATCGAGAGCTGCGACGCGATCCGCATCTGCCCGACCGACTCCCGGGCCGACGAGCGGCGGCAATCGCTGGCGACGAGCTACCTGCTCAACGCCTACGTCTCGATGGCGGTCCCGGGCGCGGTCGATCGGATGTCGAAGCTCGCCGCCTCGTCGCGGACGCTCGTCACGTTCGAGATCTCGCCGCGGATGCCGCCGAAGCCGGCGAACGACCACGCGCATCCCAACGACTGGTTCTCGCCCGGTAACGTCGCCCAGGAGTCGCGCTACCCCGGCTGGCTCTGGTTCACGGCGCAGGGAGAGGCCAACTTCGGCGACTGCGTCGTGCCCACGTCGACGGGCGGCGTGGCTCGCACCGACCGCCTTCATGGGGGTCGCGCCAACTACCTCTTCGCCGACGGCCACGTCGAGACGATCCCCGCCACCTCGGTCGCCGAGTGGTTCGCCGACGCGACGACGGAGCCGACGGCCCCCACATTCGCCATGCCCGACGCGATGCCCTCCGACCGCCCCTGACGGCATCGCCGACGACGCCATCCCCGCTCCAGCAACCCATCCATCACGGAATCCATCATCCGGGAATCCACCCCATGACCATCGCCCGCCCATCCGCCTCGCATGTCTCCGTTCCTCCCCGCGTCGTCGCCGGCCTCGCGATCTGCCTCGTGGCGATCGCCGCCGACGCTGCCCGCGGCCACGGCGAGCCGTTCATCATCGACTACGCCGCCATCTCCAACCGGCTCACGATCGCTCCCGGCGTGTACGACTATTTCAACGTCGACGAGAACCTGGCCACGCCCGGCTTCGGGTTTCCCATCTCCACGATCTACCCCGGCTTCAGCCGGTCCGACGCGCTCCCGGCCAACACGACGGTGAGCCTGCGGTTTACGTCGCCGCTCACCTACTGGGCGACGACGACCGGGCCGCTCGATCCGCTTCCGGTGGCCTCGGGCACCATCGAGGTGGTCAACCGCACCGCCGCGACGGCCACGATCTCGGCCCTCGGCGTGGGCGGTACGAACCCCCTCGTGCTCGACACGTTCGTCGGCTCTCCTGGCGAGCATCACCACATAACCGCCTACGAGCTCGCCCATCCCGATGCCACGGGGCTCTACGGCATCTGGGCGGAGGCGTTCGGCACCGGGCCGAACTATCCCGGCGGCACCACCGCGGCGAGCGATCCCTTTCTGATCGTGCTCAACTGGGGAGTCGAGGACGAACAGCAGTATCAGAACGGCGTCACACGGCTGGCCACGCTTCCCGACCCCGTGATCACGATCACCGTCCCCAGCGGCACGCAGACGCAGACGCAGGCCGGCCATCCGCTGCTCAGCGGCACCACGCCCGTCGTGAAGGCGGGCGCAGGCACGCTCGTCGTCGACCAGACCAATCCGCTCACCGGCCCGACGACGATCGGCGCCGGCCGGCTCGTGATCGCGTCCGCCCAGGCGCTCGCCGCCAGCCGCATCATTCCGCTCGTCGGTGGCACGCTCGCGCTCGCCCCGAACCTCGAAGCCACGCTCGGCGGACTCGACGCGAACGCGGGAGGGCTCGTGGACGTCGGCACCGGCCGCCTCACCGTGGCCGCCGGGCTGGCGACCGCCGATCTCGTGGCGGCGCTCGAGGAGGGGCGGGCCGGCGGCGGCTGGAACGGCCCGAGCGGGATCGCGTCGTCGGCTGCGGCGGCCGGCATCGCCGCGGGCGTGCCGCGGGCGGTGGGCTGGCTCGACTCGGGCGCCGGCTCGGTGGCCATCGCCTTCGCCGCCCCCGGCGACACGAACATCGACTAGACGATCGACATCCTCGACGCCGCCAACTTCCTGGCGCTCGGCAGGTTCGACACCGGCACGCCGGCCACGTGGCTGGAGGGAGATTTCTCCTACGACGGCATCGTCGACATCCTCGACGCGGCCGACTTCTTCGCCACGGGCCTGTTCGACGCCGGCGGCTACAACCTGCCCGCTGGCGGCGCGGTGACAGCCGTTCCCGAGCCGGCCATTGGCCTCGCCCCGCCGGCCCTGCTGCTGCTCGCCGGGCTTCGGCGCCGGCGGTGACCGGGCGGCGTCACGCCAGCCGGGCAGCGACCGCGATCGCCGCCGTCTCGACGCGGAGCACGTGCGGCCCGAGGGTCACCCGGCGGCCGCCGTGGGCCTCGAGCACCGTGATCTCCTCCGCGGTGAGCCCGCCTTCGGGCCCGACGACGGCGGTCAGCGGCTGCGGTCCGCCGACCGCCTCGGCGAAGGGCGACCCGTCGCGATCGGCTACGACGAGGGAGGTCTCGGGACCGCGATCACGGGCCAGGTCGGCGCACGTCCGCGGCTCGCCGATGGCCATGAGCGTGTCGCGGCCGCACTGCTTGCAGGCCTCGATCACTCCCCGCCGCAGCCGCTCGACCGCCGCGGGCGTGGCCTCCGCAACGCCACGGGTGGTGACCAGCGGCAGCAGCCGCTCGACGCCGAGTTCGGTGAGCTTCTCGACGAGCCAGCGCTGCCGCTCTCCCTTCGGCAGGGCCACGGCGAGCGTCAGCGGGACCGTCGGCGGGGGCGACGCCTCGCGGACCGCACCGAGGTCGACCACCGCCTCGTCCCGTCCGACGGCCGCCACGCGGGCCTGCCACGACATGCCGCGGCCGTCGAACACGACCACCTCGTCGCCCACCCGGCAGCGCATCACGCGGACGAGGTGCCGTGCCTCGTCGCCCACCAGCCGCCCGCGGCCCTGGCTCGGCGGCTCGGCCAGGAAGAATCGTTCGCTCATGCGTCACGCCCCGCCGAACCGCGCTGCAACGTCAAAAACCATGGCGAAGTCTCTCCTGACCCGTGGCCGGGCCATCGCTACACTCCCGCCATGGTACGCGATCGACTCGACATGGCGGCCTCGGCGTTCGACGGCCGCCTCGAACCCGCCACGTTTCACCGCTCGCCATCGCGCGACGAGGCGCTCGCGCGGCTCGAATGGCTGCTCGCGGAGCGGCAGCGGTGCGGGCTGATCGTGGCGGAGTCCGGCTTCGGCAAGAGCCACCTCGCCGCTGCCGCGGCGCGACGCCTCGGGGGCCTGGGCGCCGAGACGGCCGTCCTCTCCCTCCGCGGTCTGCCCGACGGGGAATGGCTCGACCTCCTGCTCGCGCGGCTGCCACTCGATCCCGCCAGCCGGGCCGACGCAACGCGGCCGTGGCTCGCGATCGAGAACCGGCTCCGCGAGAACACGCTCCTCGAGCGGCCCACCGTTCTGATCGTCGACGACCTCGACCTGGCGCCGGCCGACGCGGTCGACGGCGTGGCGAGGCTCGTCGCGGCGGGCGAGCCGCGGTTCGCCACGACCTGCATCGTGGCCACGACCACCCCCGCCGGCCTCGCGGCGATTCCCGACGGCATCCGCCAGCGGTCGGCGGTCCGGATCGACCTGCCCCCGTGGACCGCCGACGACGTCGAGGCGTTCATCGCCTTCGCGCTCGACCGGGCCGGGGCCGACGCCGACTGCTTCTCGATGCCCGCGATCGAAACGCTGGCCCGCTTCGCCGCCGGCAGCCCCCGCGTGGCCACGAGGCTCGCGCGGCTCGCCGCCGTGGCGGCCGCCGGCGAAGGGCTCGACCAAGTCGATGCCGGCACCGTGGAACGCGCCTGGCGGGAACTCGTGCCCGACCATGAGTCGCCGCGGCCGGTGACCGCCGCAGTGGTCGCGCCACCGTCCGCCGCACCGATCCGACCGGTGCGGAAGCTCTTCGGCTGACCGTCACCGACGGATCTGTGCGATCGCCTGCGAGGCCGCGGCACTCAGATCCTTATCCTTGTCGGCGACGAGTTTTTCGAGGGCCGGCAGCGCCTTTCGCGCCGCCGACCCCAGCACCCCGAGCTCGCGGGCGGCGGTGATCCGCTTCTGCCGATCCGATCCGCCGAGGTCGGCGAGGTAGCCGTCGACGAGCAGGCCCGTCATCGTCTGGGGTCCTTTGGCCCGCTTGGCCCGAGCCTTCGGGCGGGCCTTGGCGGGCGAGCATCCGCCGACCGCCACGAGGCACAGCCCCAGCCATGCCCGTCGCCCGAGTGCCGTCGTCAGCCGTGCCATCGAGATCCCTCCGCAGCCTGTGTCTTGAAATCGTATCCGCCGCACGACCCGCCCGCGTGGAAAAAGGCCATGGATGGCTTGCTCCACGGACGGCTAGACTTGCGGGCCTCGAAAGGTGTTGTCGTCGCGGCGGGAGCCGAACGTTGGGCAAGCAGGAACCAGTCGTCCCCGGCAGGATCGTGGCCCTCTCGCCGGACGACGGCTCGGCGATCGACCTCAGGCGGCCGGCGATCGCGGCGGCGCTCTCGTGGCTCGTGCCAGGCCTGGGCCAGCTCATGCAGGGCCGGCGGCTCAAGGGGCTCCTGGTCATGGCCACGCTGGTGCCCACGTTCCTATTCGGAATGTGGCTCGGCGATGGCCGGGTGGTCTACGCCTCGTGGAAGCCTGGCGAGAAACGCTGGGCCTTCATCTGCCAGGCGGGCATCGGCGCCGCCGCGATCCCGGCGCTGATCCAGTCGTGGCGGCTCGAGGGGCCGTCCCGCCAGCCGGCATTCTGCAGCACCTTCATGGCACCGCCGCTGTCCCGCGGGCAGCCGGTGTCGCCCGCCTACGCCGACGTGCTCGTGACGTCCGATCCCGACATCGAGCCCGACGACTTCCGCCCCCTGCCCCCGTGGCGACAGTTCAGGCCCCTGCCCCAGGGCATGCTCGACCGCACGCCCGCCGACCAGTTGGCCATCTGGAACCGGCGACTCGGCCGCTTCTTCGAGATCGGCACGCTCTACACGATGCTTGCCGGCATGCTCAACCTGCTCGTGGTCTACGACGCGTTCTCGGGGCCGATGCATCCCTCGCCCAAGGACGAGAAGGAGAAGCGATGATCGGCCTCGTCCCGCTGGTGGCGCTCTCGTTCCTCGACCGCGTTCCAGGGCTCGTGTTCGGGCTGCCGCTGGCGCTCGTCGCGGCGATCGTGTTCGCGGCGACGCACCACGAGGATCCCGCGGCGATCCGCCGGGCGACGCTTGAGTGGATCGGCTGGCTGTTCGGCATCCTCGGCGGCGTGCTCGTCGCCGTGTGGCTGGTGAGCTGGCTGGCCTGACGCTCACCTCTGCCGAGTGGCGTCAGGCCTGGGCGGCGGCGCGGCGAAGCTGGCCGCAGGCGGCGTCGATCCTCGCGCCCTTGCGGCGGCGGACCTGCACGTTGACGCCGGCCTCGCGGAGCACGTCGAGGAACCGCTCCCGCGCCGCCTGCGTCGGCTCCTGCCAGGGCATCCCGGCCACGGCGTTGTAGGGGATGATGTTGACCAGCGCGGCGCGATGCCCCATCAGCCGCGCGAGGTCGGCCGCCTGCGCCGGCGAGTCGTTCACACCGCCGAGCAGCACGTACTCGAACGTCAGCCGCCGGCCCGACGTGTCCCAGTAGCGATCGGCCGCCGCCATCACGTCGGCGAGTCCGATCGCCTTGTTGACCGGCACGAGACGCGTGCGCAGGTCATCGTCGGCCGCATGCAGGCTGACGGCGAGGTGGTAGCCTGGATCGGCGTCCGCGAGCCGGTCGATGGCGGGCGGGAGGCCGACCGTCGAGATCGTGATCCGCCGCTGCGAGATGCCGAGCCCCGCTGGATCCTGGGCCTCGGCGAGCGCCGGCAGGAGCCGGTCGAGGTTGGCCAGGGGCTCGCCCATCCCCATCACCACGATGTGGCTGAGCCGCTCGTCGGCCGGCAGGAGCGCCGCCAGCCGGAGCAGCTGCTCCACGATCTCCCCCGTGGTGAGATTCCGCACCACGCCGTCGATGCCGCTGGCGCAGAACACGCAGCCCATCGCACAGCCCACCTGCGAGCTGATGCAGACGGTGCGGCGGATGCCGTCGCGGAGCAGCACGCATTCGATCCGCTGGCCGTCGGCGAGCTCGAGGAGCAGCTTCTCGGTGCCGTCGTCGGCCCGCTTGTGGACGGCGATGCTCGTCGTCCAGATCCGGAAGTCGGCGTCGAGGTCGGCCCGCAGGTCGCGGGGCAGGTCGGTCATGTCGGCGAACGACGCCGCCCGCCGGCCGTGCAGCCAGCGGTGGATCGCCCGGGCACGCCAGGCCGGCTGGCCCCGCCGCGTGAGCCAGTCCGCCAGACCGCTCGCCGGGTCGAGGATGTGGCATGGTCCACCCGCGAGGGCCGCAGCGGAGATCGGAAGGGCTGATTCGGTGGCCATCGGTCGGGCAGGAACGGCACTGGCGGGCGCCGAGAACGCGGGGTACATTTCGAGTGATACGGAATCATATCCCGCCATCCGGCCCCTCGACGGACCGGCCCCGCCCATGAGCCAGAAGAACTACGACGAGCGGACGCAGTGGGTGTATGACGAGCGGGCGTTTCCGGTCTGGAACGGCTCGTTCGACCGGACCTCGCGGACCGAGATGATCGACGACGACCTCTGGGCCGGCCGTAGCATCGCGGTCCTGCTCTCGGTGCTCGTGGCGATCGGGCTGGCGCTGGCGCTCGGCACGATCTGGTTCGTCGCCACCTGGCGGTGAACGGTGCCGATGCCACGGGCGGTGCGGATGCCGGGGGCCTGACGGTTCTGGCCCCGGCCAAGCTCAATCTCTCGCTCGCGGTGCTCGCGCGGCGGCCCGACGGCTTCCACGAGATCGAGAGCCTGATGGTGCCGGTCACGCTCGCCGACACGCTGCACGTGCGGCCGCGATCGGAGCCGGGAGTGGCGCTGTCCGTGTCGTATGCCGGGCCGCTTGCGGATGTGGAGGTCACCCGCGACGTGCCGACCGACGGCAGGAATCTCGTCGTCCGCGCCGCCGAGCTGCTCGCCGCGGAGGCAGGCGTGGAGACGGGCCTCGACGTTCACCTCGTGAAACGGGTGCCCTCGGGAGCCGGCCTCGGCGGTGGATCGAGCGACGCCGCGGCCGTGATCCGCGCTGCCGCCACCCTCTGGCGGCTCGACTGGGCGACGGACCGGCTCGCCGAGATCGGCGGCCGGATCGGCAGCGACGTGCCCTGGTTCTTCGCCGCCGGCCCCGCGATCGTGTCGGGCCGCGGTGAGCACGTCACGCCGGTCGAGCGCCTACCGGATCTGGCGGCCGTGATCGCCTGGCCAGGATTCGCGCTCTCGACGGCGGCCGTCTACTCCCGCTGCACGCCCGACGCCGCGCGCCATGGCGACGCCGCGCGGCTCACGGCGGCGCTGATCGAGGGACGCATGCACGAAGCCACGCGGCTGATGGCCAACGACCTCGAGCCACCGGCACGCAGCCTCGCGCCCGCGATCGACCGACTGCTCGAGGCCATCACCGCCGCCGGGGGCCATGCCCCGCGGCTCACCGGCAGCGGCAGCGCCTGCTTCGCGCTCACCCGCACGGAGGCGGAGGCAGAGGCGATCGCGGCCCGGCTCACGGCCGGCGGCGCGGCAGAGTCCGCGCCATGCGTTATCGCAGTGTCCGTTCGCTGCACGCTGCCCCACTGACGGCGGCTCGACGACGGCGACCCTTGCTTACAGCCCCGCAAGGTGGCCACAAGTTCTTCCCCGGGGGGGGTGCCGATCGGATTGGCGGCACTCGATGATGCTCGCACCGGGGGCAAGCGGGGCATGCAGATCACGGAAGTCAGCATCAAGCTGGTTGGGGGCGGCGCTGAGCGGCTCCTGGCCTTCTGCTCGATCACGATCGACGCGGCCTTCGTCGTCCGCGACCTGAAGCTCATCGACGGCCCGAGCGGCCCGTTCATCGCCATGCCGAGCCGTAAGCTTTCGAGCCACTGCGGCACGTGCCGCACCAAGAATCCGCTCCGCTCCTACTACTGCAACCAGTGCGGGGCGCGGCTCGCCGCACCGGACTCGGCCATGCGTCCCGACGACGGCCGGCAGCGGCTCTACGCCGACATCGCCCATCCGATCAACGCCGCCTGCCGCGACCTGATCCAGAAGCGGGTGCTGGCCGAGTACGAGACGGAACTCGTGCGGGCTCGCGAACCGGGCTATGTGTCGCGATACGACCTCGTCGGCGACGAGGAGGCCGCCCGCTGACGCTCAGCGCCGCACGACGGCGTGGAAGGCGTCGGTGAGCCGCTTCGTCACCGGGCCCGGCACCCCGTCACCGATCTTTCGACCGTCGATCTCCACGACCGGAATCACCTCGGCCGCCGTGCCGGTGAGAAAGCACTCGTCGGCCGTGTAGAGATCGTGCCGCACGAGCGTGATCTCCCGGCAGTCGATGCCTGCGGCGGTCGCGAGATCCATCACGGCGTTGCGGGTGATGCCCTCGAGGATGCCGGCATCGGGAGGCGGCGTGAGCAGCCTGCCGCCGCGGACGACGAACACGTTGTCGCCCGTGCACTCGGCCACCTCGCCCTTGTGGTTGAGCATCAGGGCCTCGACGCAGCCGGCCTGGAGCCCCTCGAGCTTGGCCATGATGTTGTTGAGGTAGTTGAGCGACTTGATCCGCGGCGAAAGGGCGGCCGACTGCGTCCGCTGCGTGGCGGCGGTCACGATCCGGAGGCCCTTGTCGTAGAACTCCCGCGGGTAGAGGCTGATCGTGTCGGCGATCACGATCACCTGCGGATGCTTCGTCTTGTTGGGGTCGAGCCCAAGGCTGCCGGCACCGCGGGTGACCACGAGCCGCACGTAGCCGTCGGCGAGGTTGTTCGCCGCGAGCGTGTCGACCACCGCCTTCGCCAGGTCCGCCTTCGCGATGGGGATCTCGAGGCAGATCGCCCGGGCGCTGGCGTAGAGCCGATCGAGATGCGCGTCGAGCCGGAACACCTTGCCCGAATAGCTACGGAGGCCCTCGAACACGCCATCGCCGTAGAGGAGGCCGTGGTCGAACACGCTCACCACCGCCTGAGCCTCGGGAACGAGGCGGTCGTTCATGAA
>JBJTRH010000456.1:0-19807 GCA_046076065.1 Planctomycetaceae bacterium
CTCGACGTCGTGCAGAGCATGGTGAAGAGCGTGGGCGGCAGCGTCCGCGTCTCGACCCAGCCGGGCCGCCAGACCGTGTTCACCCTCCAGCTGCCGATCACGATGTCGGTGATCCGCGCGCTGCTGGTCCAGATCGGCGGCGAGCCCTACGCGTTTCCCCTGACCCGCATCGACCAGATTCTGTTCTGCCGCGCCGAGGACATCCGCACAGTGGAGGGGCGGCAGTACTTCGACCGCGACGGTGTCTCGATCGGGCTGGTGATGGCGGCGCAGATCCTCGAGCGGCCGGCTCCCGTGCCCGCCGATCCCATGCCCGTGGTGGTGATCAGCGACCGCGGCCAGCAGTTCGGCATGATCGTCGACTCGTTCCTCGGCGAGCGGGATCTCGAGGTGCGGCCGCTCGACCTGCGGCTGGGCAAAGTGCCGAACGTCAACAGCGCCTCGCTGCTCGAGAACGGCGACCCGGTGCTGATCGTCGACGTCGAGGACCTCGTCCGCTCGATCGACAACGTGCTCATGGGCCGCCGGCTGTCGCGGGTGGAGTTCGAACGGATGGCCGAGCAGGCACGGCAGCGGAAGCGGATCCTGGTGGTCGACGACTCGATCACGGTGCGGGAGCTCGAGCGGCAGCTGCTTCAGGCCCGTGGCTTCGCGGTCGACGTGGCGGTGGATGGCATGGACGGCTGGAACGCCATCCGCGGCACCCACTACGACCTCGTCGTGACCGACGTCGACATGCCGCGCATGGACGGCATCGGCCTCGTGTCGCTCCTCAAGGCGGATCCCGCCCGCCGCGAGACGCCCGTGGTGATCGTGTCCTACAAGGACCGCGAGGAGGACCGCCTCCGCGGCCTCGATGCCGGGGCGAATCGCTATCTCACGAAAAGCAGTTTCCACGACGAGACCTTCGTCGATACGATCGTGGATCTGATCGGTGAGGCCGCGACGTAGGACCATCCATGCGAATCGGGATCGTGAACGACCTGCGGGCGGCGTGCGAGGCCCTCAGGCGGGTCGTCGACAGCCTTCCCGATCACGAGGTCGCCTGGACGGCGGGCGACGGCGTCGAAGCCATCGCGATGGCCAAGCGCGACCGGCCCGACCTGATCCTCATGGACCTGCTAATGCCGCACATGGACGGCGCCCAGGCCACCCGCCAGATCATGGCCGCGGCTCCCTGCGCGATCCTCGTCGTCACCGCCACGGTCAGCGGCAACATCTCCCTCGTGTACGACGCGATGGGCTACGGAGCCCTCGACGCGGTCGACACTCCCATGCTCGGCCCCGGGGGCGAGGTGACCGGCGCCGGAGCCCTCGTGGAGAAGATCGGCACGATCGCCAAGCTCGTGGGGGCCAGCGGCGATCCGCGCCGGACGCCGCGGAGGGCCGCCTCGGCAACGCCGCCCCGGCTGCTGGTCGTGGGCGCGTCGACGGGCGGGCCCAAGGCGATCTCCGACCTCGTCTTCCCACTGCCCCATGAGTGGAATGTCGCCGTGATCGTCGTCCAACACGTCGACGTCGCCTTCGCGCCGGGCCTCGCGAAGTGGCTCGGCGACCGCACGGGCCACCCCGTCCGCGTCATCGAGCACGGCCAGGAGCCGATGGCGGGCGACGTGCTCCTCGCGGGCACCAACGACCACCTCGTGATGACGAAGGCGAAGACACTCGAGTACCGGCAGGAGCCTCGCGACGTGTTCTTCAGGCCGAGCGTCGACGTGTTCTTCGAAAGCGTAGCCGACTTCTGGCCGCAGGCCGGCACCGCGGTGGTGCTCACCGGCATGGGCCGGGACGGGGCCAAGGGCATGATGAAGCTCCGCAGCCGCGGCTGGCACACGATCGCCCAGGACGAGGCGACGAGCGTAGTGTTCAGCATGCCGAAGGCGGCGATCGACGCTGGGGCGGCCTGCGAGGTGCTGCGAATCGACCAGATGCCGCGCGTGATCGCGGCCCGCATGGGCGGCTAGCCGCGTCGCTCGAGAAGCCGCATCACCTCGAGCACCGTGGCCTCGTCGCGGCCCGGGCAGCCCACGACCTGCACGCCCACGGGCAGCCCCGCGCTGCCGCGATCGGTGTCGGCGGCGGCCCGGAGGACCCGATCGGCGCTCCATCCGCGGCGCCCCTGCTCGTCGGCCGCGACGGTGGTGATCGGCACGGCGCCGGCGGGCAGGTCGAGCAGGTTCGCCAGCAGGCAGGGGGCGGCCGCGATGACGAGCCTGGCCGCCGTCCCGTGGCGAAGCGCAGGCAGCGCCGAGACCGGACAGATCACGGCGTCGCACCCGGCGACGAGATCGGCGAAGCGGGTCGCAAGGAGATCCCTGGCGGCCACCAAGGCCGACAGTTCCGACGCGGTGCGGCGGCCCGTGCGGAGGATTCCCTCGGCCTCGATCCGGCCGCCGCAGGTCCGCACGACCGCCGCCACCGACGCCCGCCAGCGACGCGGCAGGCCGGCGATCGCGAGCAGCTTTGCCACGCCCCGCATCGGTCGCTCGCCGGCAAACGCCCGACGCACGTCGTCACCGCCGTCCGCCGCGATGATCCCCAGATGCAGCCACGCCGCCTCCGCGGCGAGATCGCCAGCCACGCGCACCGCAGCCACGCCCCGGGCCTCGAGGCGAGCCACGGCCTCGCGCACGCCCCGCCGCACGGCGGGCGACGCCGCGATCGGCCCGGCGTCGTCCCACCAGGCGATCCGCCTGACCGGGATCGCGGCCGACGGCCCAACGGCCGGCGTCACCACGGCGAGGGCGACCGCGAGGTCGTCGGTCCGCCGGGCGAGAAAACCGGCCCGCGACGGCACGCCCTTCAGATTCGGCAGCGTCTCGAAGGCACCGCCGCGGCCGAGGACGGCGGCCCGCGGCACGAGGGCCGCGATGCCGCAGGCATGGGCGGGCTGCCGGAGACTCCCGGCCAGATCGTTGCCGATCCCGAGCGGCACCACACCCGCCGCCACGAGCGCCGCATCGCCTCCGCTCGATCCCCCCGGGCCTCGCGCAGGATCGAGGGGATGCATGGTTCTCCCCCAGACGGGATTGTCGGTCTCATGCAGGTACATGGCCTGTGGCACGTTCGCCTTGCCAACCACGACTCCACCGGCCGCCTCGACCTTCCCGATCAGATCGCCATCCTCGCGATCCAAGGCCCCGCGGCGGTGCACCATGCCGAGCGTCGTCTCCAGGCCGCGCACCGGAAAGCATTCCTTCACGCTGACGGGCACGCCCGCGAGCGGAGCATCGCCCATCGTGCCGGCCGCGAGCCGCCGATCGATCTCGTCGGCGTGGGCGGCGGCGCGATCCGGGCAGGGCTGCACGAGGGCATTGAGACCGCCGGCATCGATGGCCCGACGCCGGTGCTCCCGCAGCATCTCCTCCGCGCGATGCCGCCCGTCGCGCACGGCCGCGGCGATCGCGGCCACTCCGGCTGCGAACACTTCGACAGCCGACGAGGTGTCGCTCACGGAGCGGGCGCGGCGAACGGATCGATCGTTGTCGTCGCGCCGGCCACGGCTGGCCGCACGTCGGACGCCCAGAGCGTGTCGCCGTCCACGATCAGGCCGGTGACCAGCACCGCATCGCCGCGGGCGGCAGCCGGCTCCGACCGCGAGATCACGACAAGGTCGCGGGTGCGGTCGCCGCTCTCGGCCACCGTCACCGTCGAGCACCAGTAGGGACCGACGTGCCGCACGCCGGCCAGCACCGCGGGCATCACGATTCCCGAGGTCGAGCGGCCCTTGTACGCCAGCCAGTCCCGCGACAGTTTTGTCAGTTCGTCGAGCCGCGTCTGATCACCCACAACGGCGTCCTGGAGCCGCGTCACGGCCTCCGGAGGGCTCTCCAGCGGCCGGCCGGTGTCGGCCGCCACCCGCTCGAGGGCGGAGAGTTCCTCGGCGACCAGCGACACCTGCCGGTACCAGTCGACGAGCAGTCGATTTCGCCTCCGCGTCTGACGGGCCGGATCGGGGTCGACGTCGAGGTCGGCGGTCTGAACCGCCTCGTAGGCCTCGCCAGCGGCGGCCACGGCGCTCTCGACCGCCGACAGGTCAAGTGGCTCGGGTTCCGGCAGCGCCGGCGGCGTCGCTTCCTGCGGCTCGGCGATGGCCTGCGGCCCGGACGGAGCCTGCGGCTCAGCGGGAGCGAGCGGCTCAGATGGCACCGGCATCACGGGCGAAAGATCACCGAACGGGTCGGCCGATGGTGCCAGCACGTCGACCGGCGCTGCCGCTGCGGCGACCGCCACCGCGGCGGGATCGACGCCCATCACCTCGGATGCCGGCGTGCCGAGCGGCGGCAGGTCGGCGATGGAAGCATCGGCCGTGGCCATCGGCGGCTCGCTCGACGACTCGGCCGGAGCGGGCTCCGCCGCGGCGACGGGCTCCAACACTGGATCGACGACAGGTTCGGCGGTTGGCTCATCCGGGATGGAGGGCTCCGCCTGAACGTCGACCACGGCCGGCACGTCGTCGAGCGTGGGACCGCCCGCGACACCATCGCTCCCGCGGCGAACTGCTCCGGGAACGAGATCCTGGGGAAACAGAACCGCCAGCGACTCCGGCACGTGCTGCACGAGATGGAGCGGATCCTTGCGGAAGCCCCAGATCAGGATCGCGAACGTGATCGGCAGCGCGAGCAGACCCCCCATCACGATGCCGATCATCTGGCCGAGGCCGCCCTTCTTCGCCCGCTGCCGTTTCACGGGCTTCGCGTCGATCGCCGCTCCGGTCGCCGCCCCCGCGGCGGCCGCCGCCAGTGCGGCCGCACCGGCGTCTGCAAGATCCGCGTCGGGCTCGTCGTTCCCGGTCATGGCCTCGATATCGAAGCCCTCGCCGGCGTGCTCGTCGATCTCCGAACCGACCACGCCGAACGCCGCCGGCTCGACCGTGGATTCGACCTCGATCTCGTCCCACCCGAAGCCGCCTGCATCCGTCGACGCCGCGAAGGTCTCGGGCTCATGGGCCTCCGTCGTCTCGTCGTCGATGATGCCCGATTCACCAAGGCCCACCCGCACGGCCTCGGGGTCGATCCCGTCGGGTGACGCCGGTTCGTCGTCGCCTGCAAACACGCCGAGGGGCGCGGGGGCGACGTCATCGCCAGCGACTTCCGTCAGCCAGTCTGCGACATCCTCGTCGGCTGCAGCGAAGCCCTCGCCGGCATCGCCCGCGAACCCCGCGACCGCCTCTATCTCCGCCGGCAGGTCCGGGGCTGGAGGCACGGCCGCGGCGTCCGACTGCGAGTCGCCATCCAGGCCGAAGTCGCCCGCCCCCTCGAGATCAGGGCTGGGTGTCGACTCGAGCTCCGCCCACGGATCGAAGCCATCGTCCTGCTTGTCGTCGTCGGCCATCGTTTCTCTCCCCTCGCGTCACCGGCTGACACCGCCGAAGCCGGGCCACGCCCGTCGTCCGAAGTGTACCAACGGGGCTCGGCCGAGGGGGGCAGCGTCGCAGGCCGACGGCTCAGAGACCGTGGGCGGGCCCGTACCGCTCCCGGAGGCTCGCGACAAGGCTCGCCGGCGACACCGACGCCCCGGTGGCCCGCTCGACGAGAGCCGCCGGCTCGAGCATCCGTCCCGCCGCGTGGACCTCCCGGCGCAGCCACGCGAGCAGCGGCCCGAACCGCCCCGCCTCGATGCCGGCGTCGAGATCGGGAACAGCCCGGCGGGCCGCGGCCATCAGCTGCGAGGCGTACACGTTGCCGAGCGTGTACGTCGGAAAATAGCCCACCAGTCCGGCACTCCAGTGGATGTCCTGCAGCACCCCATGCGCATCGTCAGGGGGGCGGATGCCGAAGTCCGCCAGGAACCGCTCGTTCCACGCACCAGGAAGATCGCCGACGGCGAGGTCCCCGTGGATCAGGGCACGTTCGAGATCGAACCGCAGCATGATGTGGAGGTTGTAGGTCACCTCGTCGGCCTCCACACGGATCAACGACGGCCGCACCACCGCGAGGCTCCGGGTCATGGCTTCGGGCGAGACCTCGCCGAGGGCGTCGGGGAAGGCTCGCGCCGCCAGGGGCATGCACCATCTCCAAAACGGCAGCGAGCGGCCCACGAGGTTTTCCCAGAGTCGCGACTGCGACTCGTGGATGCCGAGCGATGCGGCCTCGCCTGGCGGCAGGCCGTACCACTCGCGGCGCAGGCCCTGCTCGTAGAGGCCATGGCCCGCCTCGTGCAGCACGCCGAACAGCGCCGTCGGCAGCGACTGCTCGCTCCAACGGGTCGTGATCCGACAGTCATCCGGCCCGAGCGAGGTGCAGAACGGATGCGCCGTCGTGTCGAGCCGGCCCCGCGAGAAGTCGAACCCGATCGTCGCGGCGACCTCCGCGACGAACCGCTTCTGGGCATCGACGGGAAACCGGCCGGCGACGAGGAACTGGTCATCGGGCCGCGTGGCCGACTCCTCGCACGCGCGGACGAGCGGCACGATGTCGCGGCGGAGCTCCGCGAACAGGGCCGCGACCGCCGGGCCTCGGCACCCGGGCTCGTAGTCATCGAGCAGGGCGTCGTAGGCGTCGAGCCCGGGCGACCGGCACGCGGCCTGCTCCCGCTTGAGGGCGATCATCCGCTCCAGCCACGGCGCGAGAACCGGCCACGACGACTCCCGGCGGGCCCGCACCCAGGCCTGCTGGGCCTCGACGCCGACCCGGGCCAGCTCCTCGGCGAGACGCGAGGGCGTGCGGGCCTGTTTCTCGAACTCCTCGAGGAGAAGCCGGATCGTGGTCCGCCGCTCGGGTGGGCCGTGCACGCCGAGGGTGCTCGCGGCGAGTTCGCGAAGCCGTTCTCCCTGCGCTGGCGCGGTCCGCTCGCGATGCACCACGGCGGCGAGTTCCCCCGCCTGATCGGCCCGGTGGGCACCACCGGCCGGGGGCAGCATCGTCTGCTCGTCCCAGCCAAGCAGCGCTTCGACGCTTCCCAGCACGGCGGTGCGCCGCGCCTGCGCGATGGCGGCCTCATAGAGCCGCTCCTCGGCGGGCGGACCGTCGCTCTCCAACGCTGGGTGCATGGCGGTGAGTATGCTCTGGGGCGTTCGGGGCCGGCAACCGGCCCATCGGTTCGCAGCGCGAGCCATTCTCGACCACACGGTGCCGCATGCTCGACGTCCTGGTGATCGCACCGCATCCCGACGACGCCGAACTCGGCATGGGAGGCACGATCGCGCTGATGCGGTCGCGGGGCATGGCCGTGGGCATCCTCGACCTCACCGACGGGGAGCCGACCCCGCGGGGCTCGGTCGAGATCCGTGGCCGCGAGACGGCGGCCGCGTCGCGGGAACTGGGGGTGGAGTGGCGCGAGAACCTCGGCCTTCCCAACCGGCGTCTGCGGGCCTCCCTGGCCGCCCGCGGCATGCTGGCGGGCGTCATCCGCCGCACCCGTCCCCGGTGGCTGTTCGCGCCACACTGGGTCGACGCCCATCCCGACCACGTGGCCGCCACGCGGCTCGCCGTGGCGGCACGATTCTGGGCGAAGCTCACGAAGTGCGACCTCCCGGGCGACCCGTGGCACCCCGAGCGGCTGTTCCATTACGCCTGCGTGCACCTCAAATCCGTCCGTCGCCCCGCCTTCGTGGTCGACGTCTCCGCCACGCACGACGCGAAGCGCCGCAGCCTCGCGTGCTATGCGAGCCAGTTCCAGCCGGCGGTCGATCCTCCTGGCGTGCTCGAGCGGGTCGCCGCGGCTGATGCGTGGTGGGGCTCGATGATCGGACGGCGTCATGGCGAGCCATTCTGGAGCCGCGAGCCCGTGGCGATCTCCGGGTTCACCGACCTGTTCTGACCGCCTGCGATCCCCCGCCTGCCCCGCGCATCGTCTCCCGTTGCGGCACGCCGACCGCACATCCTGCCCAGAGTCCGCGCGACGCCCCAACCACGCGAGAAACCAGGGTCGGTTGGCCCGATCGCGGGGAGTTGGGGACCGGTGCCCGGAAGCCTGAAACACGGGGCATCCGTCGGCCGATACACCGATGGTGGCCGCTTCTCGTCGTGGCCACGGCACTCGCCGGGGAACGCACATGGCCGCCCGTGACGTCAACGTGATCGCTCTCGTCAAAGGGGGCGAGCGCTACGTGTTCCTGTACGACGACGAGAGCCGCGACCGCGTGCTCGAGGCGCTCGCGCGGCATGCCGCCGACCCGGACCTGAGTTTCAGCTGGTACGACGCCGCCGTGCTGGCACAGAAGGTCCGGCAAAACTCCTCGCGGCCGAGCCGGCTCCGCTTCGGGCCTCGGGCCGACCGCCCCGCCTGACGGAGCGGTCGTCATGCCTCCGCCCGACCCAGGCCTGCGCGGACGCGGCGACGCGATCGAGCGGTTTCTCCGCTCCATGGCGGCCGAGAAGGGCGCCTCGCCGCTGACCATCAAGAGCTACCGCGAGGATCTGCTGCAGCTCGAGGAGTTCCTCGAGTCGGCGGGCTGCAGAACCCCGGCCGATGCGTCGAGCGGCGTGCTGCGAAAGTTCGCGGCCGGGCTCCACGCCGCCGGCTACGCCGCCTCGACCGTGGCCCGAAAGCTCGCGAGCATGAGGAGCTTCTATTCGTTCGGGCAGCGCGAGGGCTGGGTGCGGACCAATCCGGCGAAGCCTCTCCGTGGCCCGCGCCGGCCCCGCAAGCTGCCGAAGTTTCTCACCGGCGACGAGATCGTGCGGCTGCTCGCGGCGCCCAAGCCGGCCGCGGCGGGGGGCCTGCGGGATCGGGCGATCCTCGAGCTGATGTACTCGTCGGGCTGCCGCGTCCGGGAACTCGTCGGCATCGACGATGCGGATCTCGACCTCCGCAACGCCACGGTCCGCATCCGCGGCAAGGGCCGCCGCGAACGCCTCGGGATCGTCGGCTCCCATGCCCGCGAGGCCCTGCGGGCATGGCTGGCGGCGCGGCCGCGGGCCGACGGTGGCCGGCCGTCCGCCGCCGCCCTGTTCACCAACCGGTTCGGCAGGCGACTCTCGGTCCGCGGCGTGGCCCGGCTGCTGGAGAAGCATCTCGCCGCCGCGGGGCTCTCGGGCCGGGCGAGTCCGCACACGCTCCGCCACAGTTTCGCCACCCACCTGCTCGACGCGGGGGCCGACATCTGCAGCGTGCAGGAGTTGCTCGGCCACAAGAGCCTCGTGACCACGCAGATCTACACCCACGTGACGACCAGCCGCCTGCTCGACGCCTTCGACAAGGCGCATCCCCGGGCACGCTGACGGCCCGCACGCGAGCGGTCAGACCAGGCCGCGGCGGACGGCCCAGACGGCCGCCTGTGTGCGATCGCTCACGGCGATCTTGCGGAGGATGTTCTGCACGTGTTCCTTCACCGTCTCCACGCTGATCGTGAGCGACTGGGCGATCTCCTTGTTGGAGAGGCCGAGGGCCATGTGCCGCAGGACCTGCGTCTCCCGCTGCGTGAGCGGGATGTCGGGATCGGGCGTGGCCACGCGATTGGCCATCGTCGTGGCCACGCGTCGCAGTTCCCCCGCCCGCATCGGCAGCTGCCCCGCGGCGGCCCCGGTGATCGAGTTGATCAGTTCCGCCCGCGTGCAGCCCTTGAGCATGTAGTCATGGGCCCCGGCCGCCACCGCGCGGGCCACGTACGTGGGGTTGTCGAAGGTCGAGAGCATCACGCAGCGGACGCTCGGCATGTCGGCGCGAATCTTTTCCAGCGCCGTGAGCCCATCCTTGCCCTGCATGCGGATGTCGAGCAGGACCACGTCGGGCTTCATCTTCTTCGTGATCTTGACCGCCTCGTCGCCGCTGGTCGCCTCGCCGACGATCTTCACCTCGGACCCTGCCAGCAGGCTCACCAGCCCGCGGCGGACGACCTCGTGATCGTCTGCGATCACCACCTTGATGGGCATGTCGTGTGTTCCTTCGAAACGGCGGGCTAATCCGGGGCGACAAGAAGCGCCCCCAAGGATTCCTCACCGGATGCTCGCAAAGTGTATCGAACCGCGCCCCCCTCAAAACCCACCAACTGAGCGGGCATCATAGGCTGGTCTCACGGTCGTCACGCTTTGGAATCGCGAACTCGCTCGATCAGGCGGTTCGCCCCCTGCGCAATCAACAGCGCGGCGACGGCATCCCCGAGGCCAGCGGCCACGCCGCACGCATGGTCGTCGCCATCGGACGGCCAGGGACAGCGGAGTTCCGCGGCCGGACACGACCCTGTCTCCATCCCACCATCAACCCCAGCATCAACCTCGAATACGCGGCCGCCGAGCACGAGGTCGTCCGCCTCGAGACGGGCCCACCCACCGATCGGCGCGAGGCAGCCCCCCGCCAGCCCGGCCAGCATCCGCCGCTCCGCGACGACCGCCGCTCTCGTGGGCACGTCATCGAGCACCCCGACCGACCGCCGCGATGCCGCGTCTTCGGCCCTCATCTGGATCGCCAGCGCGCCCTGTGAAACGGCGGGCCAGAAGGCAGGCGGCTGGAGGATCTCCGTGATCCGATCAGCGAGCCCAAGCCGCTCCAGCCCGGCGGCGGCGAGGATCACCGCGTCGAAGTCGCCCGCGTCGAGCCTGCGCAGCCGCGAGTCGACGTTGCCACGCAGCGGAACGACGTCGAGATCGGGACGGATCGCACGGAGCTGCGCCACCCGACGGATGCTGGAGGTGCCCACCGTCGCGCCGCGAGGGAGGTCCGAGAGTCGCGGGGCCGAACGGCCCACCACCGCATCGAACGCGCTGGCCCGCGCGGGGATCGCGGCGAGCAGGAGCCCCGGCGTCTCGGCGGTGGGCAGATCCTTGAGGCTGTGGACCGCGGCATCGATGCGGCCGTCGAGCAGGGCCTGCTCGAGTTCGCGGACAAACACGCCGTCGCAGCCGAGCCGCGCCACAGGAAGGTCGTGCCGCTGGTCACCGAGCGTCGAGATCACCTCGACCGTGACGTCGACGCCCGCCGCGCGAAGCCTGTCGGCGACGAGCTCGGTCTGGGTACGGGCAAGCGCGCTTCCGCGGGTGCCGATGCGGAGCGGTGCAGGAGCCGGCATGGTCGAGGCGCCGCGAAAGCGACGGTCTGTCAGGGAGGGTCGGAGACGTCCGGATGCCGACCGTCGGCGCGGGCGATGACGGCAGCGTAAACGGCGGACGCTCCGGCCTCCACCAGAATCCGCCGGCACTCGGCGAGCGTGGCCCCCGTGGTGCAGACGTCGTCCACGAGGAGGAGTCGGCGGCCCCCCGGCCGGCCGCGCAGGCCGAACGCCCCCCGCACGTTCGCCCCGCGCTCGTCCGCCGGCACGTCGTTCTGACGCAGCGTCCGCCGCAGGCGCCGCAGAAAGCGACGACGGGGAACACCGAGCGCCCTCGCGATGCCCGCTGCGATCTCGTCGGCGGCGCTCGTGCCCCGCGCCATGCGCCGCAGCCAGTGCATGGGCACCGGCACGACCCCGTCGATCCGCCAGCCGACGAGCACCTCGCGATGCTTCGCCACGAGCAGTTCGCCGAGGCCGGCGGCGAGCTGCTCCCCGGTCGGTCGCTTCGCCCGCAGCACCGCGGTCCGCACGTCGTCGGCGTAGTCCGAGAGCACCACGATGCCGTCGCCGCGGAAGCCGCGCCGGCAGCGGCCCGCATGCCGCTCCTCGCCGCAGCTCGCGCACCGCACGAGCCCCGCCGCGAGCAGTCGGGCGCAGCCGCTACAGACGGCGGGCCCGGGCGCCGTCTCGGCGCCGCACACGACACAGCGCGGCGGGCAGAGCAGGTCGAGCAATGCGGCCACGCCCGGCACGGACGACCACTGCATCCGGCGACTTTCCCAGATTGACGGTCCGGCCGGATCTGCGTACCCTCCGCCGCCCGCCGGCGTCCGGCAACCCGCCCGCGGAGCCCTTCATCGTCGGCACGGGGTGCGCCCCGTCAAGCGTCCATGCTGATCGACCGTTACCTCGGCCGCGCCCAGCTCCACGCCTTCGTCGTGGTGTTCGTCAGCCTGATGGGGCTGTACTTCGTGTTCGACGCCTTCACGAACATGGACGAGTTCGGGAACTACGCGCAGAAGGCCGGCGGGCTCGCCCGGGTGCTGGCGGCCTACTACGGCCCGCGGGTGCTCTGGTTCTTCGACGCCACGAGCCCCATCATCTCCCTGGCCAGCGCGATGTTCGCGCTGTCGTGGCTCGAGCGGCACAACGAACTCACCGCACTGCTCGCCGCCGGCGTCACGCGCTGGCGGATCGCCCGCCCGGTGCTCGTGTTCTCCGCCGTGGTGGCCCTCTTGGCGGCGGCCAACCGCGAGTTCGTGCTCCCGGGAATCCGCGAGTCATTTTCCCGCAACGCCCAGAACCTCGAAGGCGAGGTGCTGCAGCCATTCGAGCCGCGGTACGACAACCGCACGGAGATCCTGTTTCGCGGCAAGGGCGCCCTGGCGGGGTCGGGGAGAATCGCCGCTCCGAGCCTGCTCATGCCGCCGCAGCTCGCGGCCTACGGGCCGCAGATCACGGCCGCCGAGGCGGTCTGGCTGCCGCCCGAGGGAGCCCGTCCGGCCGGCTACCTGCTCCGCGGGGTTCGCGAACCGTCCGACATCGACCGGCTGCCGCCGCTCGAGTCGGGGGGCCGCGCCGTGGTGCTGTCGCGGGCCGCAGCCGATTGGATCTCGCCTGGCGAATGCTACGTGGTCAGCGACGTCACGTTCGAGCAGATGATCGGGTCGTCGAACTGGAGCCAGTACTCATCGACAGCCGAGCTCGTCCGGGCGATCCGCAACCCGAGCCTCGTGATCGGGGCCGACATCCCCCTTCGCGTCCACGCCCGCTTCATGGCGCCCCTGCTCGACATGTCGCTCGTCATGCTCGGGATTCCGCTCGTGCTGGGGCCGAGCCGCCGGGGCGTGTTCGTCGCGGTGGGGCTCTGCGTATCGATGACGGTGGTCTTCTTCCTGACGGTGATGGGATCCCATGCGCTGGTGTCGACGGATGCCTACGGGGCGTCCACCGGCGCATGGCTGCCGCTGCTGATCCTCGGGCCGCTGGCAGCCTGGAGGGCACAGCCGATGTGGCAATGACGCCCCCTCCGCCGCCCATGCGGGAAGCGGGACGTGGGCGGAGCCCAGATGGCCGCTACTTCGCGGCCGGCTCCTCCGCCGGCGGCGGCAGGATCTCCACCCGCCGGGCCATCAGGGCCGCCAGGTCGGCCGCCGTGGTGCGGAACTGACCGGCGACGTCGTTCGGGATCCGCACGCACAGGACCACGCAGTAGTCGCGGTCGGCCGCCGCCGACACCCAGAGCGAGCCGGTGCCGTCGAGGCTCCGGTCGCCGAGCTCGTTCGTGCCATCGACGGCCTCGAAGAGCTGCGGCCCGTCGAGCGTGAGCACGTCCCACTCGGCCGGCCCGCCCTTCGTGGGCGTCACGGTGCGGCGTTCCCACTTGCCGAGCTTGAAGGCGCCGTCGGCTCCGATCCATTCGCCGACTTCCCGCTTCAGGTCGTCGGGCCGCCGGCGGGTGACCGGAACCGCCGCCGCGACGACCACGGGCCGCCGCTCCCAGTTGTTCGGACCCGTTAGGCTCACGTTGAAGACCGTGGCCTCGGGGAGTCCGCGGAGGAACAGCAGGCTCGGCAGCCGCGATTCGTCGTCGGCGGCGGCAAACCTCGCGGGCAGTCGGACGAGCACGCGGCCCTCCGCCAGCTCCCGCGGCGCATCGTCGAGCTCGGCGAACTCCGCATCGGCTCGGAAGTCTGCGATCCGCGCCGTGTAGTCCGCGTCGTAGCGCGACGCCGAGCAACCGGCAGCCCCCGCGGACACGACGGCAACCATGACGACGAGATGGTTCGAGCGGAGCATGGCGACCCGGGGCGAGGACGTGAACGGTCGAATGGCGACGATGACAAGGATCGTGCGGATCATCCGGGCCGGTCAAGCAGCCCGCGCAAAACCCGCGACCCGCCGGAGATTCCCGGCCCGCAGAGCCTTCGGCACCTGCTCCGCTTCGCCAATCCGTTTTTCTTCACTCCGGCAGCCCGGTGTGTCGATTCAAGTCTGGCGAACGGGAGTTCGCCGCCTGGCGATGCCGTCTCACGGGAGAGGAACCCGCGAACGGTACCGGGCTGAACGCTTCAGGCAGGGAGTGCCGGTGTCATGCGCATCACGACCACACGATTCGGCCGCATCGACGTGGATGCCGCCGATCTGATCCGATTTCCGAGCGGCATCCCCGGCCTCGAGGACTGCCGGGAATGGGCCCTGCTCGCCGACTCAGCGAACGACGCGCTCGGCTGGCTGCAGAGCACGACGCGGGCCGAGGTCGCCCTCGCGGTGGTGAGCCCACGGCGGTTCGTCCCGGACTACCAGGTACGGATCCCGCGGAGCGAGCTCAGCCCGCTCGCGCTCGACGACATGCGGGACGCGCAGGTGGTGGTCGTCGTCGGTGAAAACGGCACAGGCCTCACGCTCAATCTCAAGGCTCCGATCGTCATCAACCTGCAGGCCCGCACGGGCCGTCAAGTCGTTGCGAGCGGAGACCTTCCCCTGCAATACGAACTTGCGACCGAACGGCGTTCGCTCAAACAGAGTGCATAATCAAGGTGGCCGGCGGCATCGGATTGCCGCTCCCCCGACGGATCAGGAAGGAACCAGCCATGCTCGTGCTCTCCAGGCAACGTGACGAAAGCATCATGATCGGTGACAACATCGTGGTCACCATCGTCGACATCCGCGGAGACAAGGTGCGGCTGGGCATCAACGCCCCTTCGGAGATTCCGGTGCACCGCCAGGAGGTGTACGAGGCGATCCAGCGGGAAAATCTCCGCGCGTCGCGGCTCGAGCCGGGCGACACGCAGGACATCGGCCGGTTTGCCAACCGCGCCGGCCAGCGTCCGGGCGGCGAGAAGCCCCGCTGAACGGGCCCTCCGGGGCACGACGCGGCTCAGGGCCGAGCAGCCCGTCGAGCGGCGTCGGCTCGCGGCCGTTGGTGCGTGTCAGGGGTGGCAGTACGGGGGGTGATTGCCCGGCTTCCACTTGATGTTGCAGCCCAGGCTCGGTGTCTGCTCGGCCAGCGGTGGTGCGCCGGCCACGAGCGCGTCGATCGCCGCCCGCAGGTCGCGGCCCGTCACCGGCACGTCGCCCCCCGGACGGCTCGGGTCGAGCTGCCCCCGGTAGACCAGCCGGCGATCGGCGTCGAAGAGGTAGAAGTCGGGCGTGCAGGCGGCGTGATACGCCTTGGCCACCTCCTGCGTGTCGTCGTAGAGATACGGGAACGGGTAGCCCCGGTCCTCGGCCTCCCGGACCATCTGCTCGGGCGAGTCGGCCGGATGGGCCGACACGTCGTTGGAGCTGATGGCGACGACGCCCACGCCCCGGGCCAGGCACTCGCGACCGAGCGTGGCCAGATGGTCGGCCACGTGCTTCACGAACGGGCAGTGGTTGCAGATGAACATCACGACCGTCCCGCGCGGGCCGGCGGCGGCGGCGAAGTCGATCATCCGGCCGTCGACATTGGGCAGGTCGAAGTCGGGGGCGATGGTGCCGAGCGGCAGCATCGTGCTGGGGGTGCGGACCATGGGGGGGGCTCCGGGGCGCGACGTGACATCGACATCGTACCCGCAGCATGGGGTGGCGAAAGCCTGTGCGTGAGGCTCAGGGCTGGCCGTGCCCCGTCGCCGGACGTTCACGACGGGCATCGTGCCCGTCGCTCACTCGGATGCCGCCGGCGTTTCGGCCGTACGGCTGACGCCGTTACGCTTCCAGGAATCCGCAATCGCGTGAGCGATGCGGGCCCGGGGCACGGCCAGCCCCGAGCTGACTACGTGGCGGTTTGGTGATCATGCTGAGGGTGTAGGCGATCAGGCCGAGGCAGATGAGGTGGAAGAGGTTCAGGGGGCCGAGCACGGGGGCGTAGGGCTTGAAAAACTCCCAGCAAAACCGCTGCGCGGCATACCAGAGCACCATGAGGTAGAAGCCGTTTCGCAGGAAGAACGGGTCGCGGCGGGCGAGCAGGGCGAGGGCGTAGACGAGAAACGCCGCCATCGCGGCCGACTCGTAGAGCTGCACCGGGTGGCGGAGCACGCCGTCGCCGAAGTCGTGGGCCCAAGGCACCGCCGTCGGCGCGCCGTGGGTGTGGTCGGTGAGCCCGGAATAAAAACAGCCCCAGCGGCCGATCGCCACGCTCGTGCAGAAGGCGGGCACGAAGATGATGCCCGTCGAGCCGGTGATGCCCCGGGCCCGCTTGAAGAGTTCGATCGCGGCGATCCCGCCGGCGAGCGCCCCGACGATGCTCCGGGCCACGCCCGGCTCGCCCGAGAGCCAGAGGTTCGCCGTGCCGGCCGCGTAGCCGCCGAGGGCGGCGCCGGCCACGAGCGCGAAGGCGTAGCCGAACCCCGCCTGGTCGATCCGCGCGGCAGCGTCCCGCAGCCGCCAGAAGAAGCAGGCGATGGTCATGGCCGCCGCAGCGGTGGCGGCGGCGATGTCGAACGCGGCATGCACGTTCATCGTGAGGCGGGCGGTCCGGACGAACCCGCTGCCGGTGCCGAAGCGACCCAGAGGAGGGTCAACACGCCCTTGGCCGCGAAGGCGGCGAACACGGCCGCCGCGAGGAGCCACGGCACTTCCAAGCTGACCAAGCCGACACTCAGGAGCGCGGCACCGAGATCGAGCAGTGCCAGGATCACCACGACACCCTTGCTCAGTGACCTGCCTCGGGGAACCCGCCGTCCAAGCAGCGATCGAAGAATCCAGGTGTTCGCCGCGAGCACAGCCGCGGCCAACAGCCCCACCCCCGCCGAAATCCAGGCAATGTCCCTCTGCATGCCCGGATACTCCCCAACAGGCCCGTGCCAGAGGAAGTCGCCGACCGCGAACACGGAGCAACCGCCGCAGAACAGTGCCGCCAGGATCACCGTCAGCGTCAACAGGATGAGCAGGGCTCTCATGATGGGGTCACTCCCGTCCGGGCGCCGCCGGCGGCGGGTGGGGCGGCTCTGCCGGCAGCAGGAGCGTGAGCACGCCCTTCAGGGCCAGCGCTGTGGGGAGCACGAGCGTCTCGACGGTTGCCACGGCCATCGGGCCCCGCCACATGACGCGCACCACCACGAGGTAGGCAGCGACCGCGAAGTCCACGATTGCGAGCACCAGAAACCAGCCGTTTCGCCGCGGCGCCTGGCCGCCGGCCAGCGCCGCGATCAGCGCCACGTTCACGAGCACCACGACTCCCGTGACGGCGAGCACCGGCAGCGTGGTCCTCAGCAGGTCGGCGGCGGCGGCCTGGTTGGGGGCCACGGCAACACCCACCCCGCTCACGAGCACCGCGCAGCCCCCCGCGAGGACGCCCGCGACCGTCGCCAGGGCACAGAGCACGATCAGCAGGCCTCTCATGATCCCTCCAGCGAGAGCCGCATCCGGGCCCGGGCCGCGGCGTCGCGGTAGAAGAGGTTGTAGGTCTCGAACGGGATGATCGTCTCGTCCGGCGTCACGAAGTGGATGCACGACCGCTTCACGCGGCCGAGGCAGAAGTTGTGGGCATCCATGAACTCCACGATCACCACGCGGAACGTGTCCTCGTAGCCGAGCCCCGCCGGCAGCGGCACCTCCGGCAGGCAGCAGAGCAGCTCCGCGAGCTTCCGCTCGTTGTTGCACTCCGCCGTGGCGAGCGAGAAGAACTCGAGCACCTGTTTGTGGAGGTCCGGATACTTCTCAAAGGTGATCGCGTTGGGCAAGACGTCGACGAGCATCTCCCGGGGGAAGAACGAGGTCACCGGTGCGATCGTCGCCCCCTTCCGGAGGGCGTAGCCGATCGCGATGCTCTCGGGATTGCACGGCAGCGGGATGATGTCGCCCTCGCCGAACGGGCCGCCGGAGTCGATGATCCGCCGGCGGATCGCCGACAAGGGAAACCGATCCCGCGCCGGATCGAAGCCCTCGTTGCGGCCGGCATCCTGGATCGGCTGGAGCACCACGCCGCGGACGCACCGCCACTGAAGCGCGTGGTCGATGATGGCCGGGATCTCGTCGTCGTTGACGCCCTGCTTCACCACCACGACGAGCGTGGTGGAGATCCCCGCCCGCTCCAGGTTCTCCAGAGCCTGCCGGCGGATGCGGGTGAGATCCGCGCCTCGGAGGTTCAGGTGGGCCTCCGGCCGCAGCGAGTCGAACTGCAGATAGACCTCGAACCCCGGCCGGAACTCCGCGAGCCGGGCCACGAACTCAGGGTCCTCCGCGATCCGGATGCCGTTGGTGTTGAGCATCACATGGCGGATCGGTCGCCGTTTGGCCGCGGCGAGGATCTCGAGGATCTCCGGATGGATCGTCGGCTCGCCCCCGGAGAGCTGCAGCAGATCGGGTTCGCCTTCGCTCCGCACGAGCGTGTCCATCATCCGCCCGATCTCGGCCAGCGGCCGGTGGAGTGACCGCCGAGGCGAGGAATCGGAGAAGCAGACCGGGCAGGCGAGGTTGCAGGCCTCGTTGACGTCGATCAGCGCGAGGCAGGAGTGCTGCTCGTGGTCGGGGCAGAGGCCGCAGTCTTAGGGGCAGCCCCGCTCGGTGTGCGTCTGGAGCACGAGCGGCCGGTCGCCGGGCTTGAGGTAGTCGTGGCAGAGCCGCCAGTAGGCGGCGTCGGTCGAGACGAGCACCCGGCTCGCGCCATGCGTGCGGCACCGCTTCTGGAAAAAGACCCGGCCGTCCTCCACGAGGATCTTCGCCGGCACGAGCGCCAGGCACTCGCCGCAGAGCGACGTGGTCTGCCCGTGAAACACGTACGGCGTCTGGCGGCGGATCGAGGCGGTCATGGCATCTCCCCCGGACAGGGTACACCAGCCGGGCCTTGAACGGCCGCGAAACCGGTTCAGACCCGCTCGAGCTGCGTCAGAAACTCGTTGGTGCCCGGCACCGCGTCGTCGAGCCAGCGGATCCGCACCGGCACCTCCCGCAGCCGCAGCACCTCGGGGATCACGCGGCCGAAGTGGCCGCTCGTCCAGACGGTGCAGTGGCAGTCGACGTGCCTGCCCCCCACGGCCCGGCCGAGGATCCGGGCCACTGCGTCGTCGTCGTGATGCCGCGGCACGGCCTCGACGGTCGGTGGGGTGCGCCAGGCCTCCGCGGTGTCGACCTGCCGCACGTGGAAGAAGTGGTCCGCGAGCTGGGTGAGGCTGGGCCTCGACCCGTTCTCGAGGTCGTAGGCCACGAGCTGGGCGAGGGTCGTTTCGGCGCGGAAGGCGTCGAACGTGTAGCGGCGATCCGGCACGGCCAGCGCGATCGTGCCGCCCGGCGCGAGCAGCGACGCCACGTCCCGCAGCCAGCCGATCGGGTTCGGCAGGTGCTCGAACACGTGCGACGCCACCACGTAGTCGAAGGGCCCGAGCGGGCGGCACTGGTCCACGAGCGGGCCGCGGCGGAGATCCACGTCCACCGCGACGATCGCCGTCTCGTCCACGTTGGGATTGTTGACCGCCTTGCCCTTGAGCGCATCGGTGTCGATGTGGTCGACGTAGATGATCCGGCCTTCGTCCTTGCGGACCACCGGATTGGCGAGGGGACCGAACTCGAGCCCCAGCCCGGTCGCCACGGGACAGCCGCTCAAGAGTCGCGTGCGACGGTCCATCTCAGGCCACTCCAAACACGCGACGGGCGTTGGCCGTGGTGGCGGCGGCGAAGGCCTCGAGCGGCTCGCCGCGGGCCAGGGCCAGGCAGCGGGCCGTGTGCACCACGTTCGCCGGCTCGTTGCGCTTGCCACGCAGTGGCTCGGGAGCGAGAAAGGGGCTGTCGGTCTCCACGAGCATCCGGTCGAGCGGCACCGTGGCGGCCACCTCGCGGAGCGCCGCCGCCGAGCGGAAGGTCACCATGCCGGCGAAGCCGAGATAACAGCCCAGGTCGAGGGCCTCCGCGGCCTCGGCGGCCGTGCCCGTGAACGAGTGGAGCACGGCCACCAGTGGC
>JBJTRH010000457.1:0-4608 GCA_046076065.1 Planctomycetaceae bacterium
CGTCGCGGATCTGCGCCACGCGGCCGTCGATGGCCGCCTTGGTGCCCGCTCCGCTGACGATCGTGGTGTTCTCGGCTTCGATGATTACCTTTTTGGCCCGCCCGAGATCGCTGAGCTTGACCGCGTCGAGGGCGATCCCGAGATCCTTGAAGATCGCCTGCCCGCCGGTGAGCGTGGCGATGTCACCGAGCATCGCCTTGCGACGGTCGCCGTAGCCCGGGGCCTTCACCGCCACCGACTGCACGATCCCGCGGAGCTTGTTGACCACCAGCGTCGCGAGCGCCTCGCCCTCGACGTCCTCCGCGATCACGACCAGCGGCTTGCCCGCCTTGCTCACCGCCTCGAGCAGCGGCACCAGGTTCTTGGCGCTCGAGATCTTCTCCTCGAACACGAGGATGTAGGGATTCTCGTACTCGCAGACCTGCGCGTCGGCATCGGTCACGAAGTGGGGCGACAGGTAGCCGCGGTCGAACTGCATGCCCTCGACCACGTCGACGGTCGTCTCCGCCTGCTTGCCCTCCTCGACCGTGATCACCCCATCCTTGCCGACCTTCAGAAACGCCTCCGACAGCACGTTGCCGATCGTGGGGTCGTTGTTCCCCGCGATCGTGGCGATCTGCATCAGTTCCTTCTTGTTCTTCTCATTGATCGGCGTGGCCATGGCGAGGACCGCCTTCGAGACGGCCGCGACGGCCTTGTGAATCCCACGGGAGAGCGCCATCGGGTCGGCGCCCGCGGCGATCATCTTGATGCCCTCGCGGAAGATCGCCTCGGCGAGGACCGTGGCCGTGGTCGTGCCGTCGCCCGCCACGTCGTTGGTCTTGCTGGCGGCCTCCTTGACGAGTTGGGCGCCAAGGTTCTCGAACGGGTCCTCGAGATCGATGTCCTCGGCGACGGTCACGCCGTCCTTCGTGACCTTTGGGGACCCCCAGCCCTTGTCGAGCACTGCGTTACGGCCACGCGGGCCGAGCGTGCTCTTCACAGCACGGGCGAGCTTGGACACGCCGGCGAGCAGCGGCTGACGGGCTTCGTCGTCGAACACCATCTGTTTGGCCACGGAAAACTCCTCTCAACGGGGACGGGTGTGGGGAAACGTCGTGGGCGACGGATTTTGGCAGGCCTTCCTTGCGTTGCCCGAGGGGAATGCAAGCCGCGTGCCATGAAGCTAGCCGCCGGTGACCAACGACGGTTTTCGGCCGAATTCGGTGATCGGCGGCCCGTGGCACCAGAGCACGGATGCCGATTTGGCAGGACGTGCCGTGCCGCGTCCGCGGAGTGGCTCGGCCGTATGATTCCAAGCCGGACGCATCCGGCCGTCGATGGCCCACGGAAGGGGTTCCCCTCTGGAGGCGACGCCATGAACGTCCTGAACCCGCTGGTCCTGTTCCGCACCTCGCATCGCCACCGCACCTCGGCAGCGAATGCGTCGCCCGCCCGGGCACGGCGGCGATCGGCACCACGGCCTCTGACCATGGAAGGCCTCGAGCCCCGATACGCCCTCTCCGGCACACCCCTGGCCGGCTTCGACGTGCCCGTGCCGGCCGCGGCCGACCTGCTCTCGGCCGCCGGATCGGCCATCGATCTCAACGGCGACACGATCCTCGATGCCATCTGGCGGGACACGACGACCGGGATGCACGTCGGCTGGCTGTACAACTCCATGGGTGCGGTCACCGGAACTCGCATCCTCGGGGGTGACGCGACCTGGGCGATCGACGACGTCGGCGACTTCAACGGCGACGCGGTCACCGATCTCGCCTGGCGCGACGGGGACGGCAGCACCGTCGTCTGGCTGATGCAGGCCGATGGCGCCGTGCTCTCGGCCGGGTTCGTCGGCGGTGATGCGACCTGGCGGATCGAGGCCAGCGGCGACTACGACGGCGACACCCGCGACGACCTCGTGTGGCGCGACTCGGCGAGCGGGTCGACCGTGATGTGCCTGATGAACGGCACGACGGCCACCACCACGCAGTTCATCGGCGGCAACGCCACCTGGCGGCTGTCCTCGACGGCTGCAAACTATGACTCGAGCGCCGACGGCAAGACGGACCTCATCTGGCGAAGCACCGCCGGGAAGAGCGTGCTGCACCGCATGAACGGCACCACGGTGCTATCGTCGGCCTGGCTTTCGAGCGACGACCATGCCACCCTCGCGGACACCGGTGACTTCAACGGCGACGGCCGTCACGACCTGCTCTGGCGAAACACCGTCGACACGGTGGTGCCCGGAATCGTCGTCGGCTGGCTGATGGACGACGGCACGATCATCTCGACCACCGTCCTGGGCGGCGACCTGTCGTGGGCCGTCAACAACACCGCCGACGTCAATGGCGATGGCCGCACCGACATCCTCTGGCGCGACGCGACCACCGGCGGCACCGTGGCCTGGATCCTGAACGCGTTCACCGTGCTCGACCACGCCGTGCTGGGAGGCGATGCGGTCTGGACGCTGATCCGCCGACCGGGCGTGCACGAGGCGTGACGCGGCCGCGGGGCCGATCCTCCCGGGCGATGCCGGTCGTGCACGTCACGTCGGCGATCACGGCGCCCAGGAGATCGGCCCCTCGAGGCCTCGCACGAACGCAGCGAGCAGGTCGGCGGTGCGGTCGGCATCGGCCAGCGAGATCGTCTCGACCGCCGAGTGCATGTAGCGGTTGGGCACGCTCACCAGGCCCGTGGCCACGCCCGCCCGGGTCACCTGGAGCGCATTGGCGTCGGTGGGGGTGGCCCGGCCGCTCGCCGCGAGCTGCACCGGAATCTCGCGGGCCGCGGCGGCGGCCAGCAGCCGGTCGACTACGTGCGGATTCATGTTCGGTCCCCGGAACACCACCGGCCCACGGCCAAGTGCCACGTCGCCCTCCGACTTCTTGTCGATCGTGGGGCAGTCGGTCGCGTGCGTCACGTCGACGGCGATCGCCACGTGCGGGTCGACCCCGTGGCAGCTCGTCTGGGCTCCGCGGAGCCCGATCTCCTCCTGCACCGTCGACGCGACGAACAGCGCGCAGGGCAGGGGCCCCGCCGCCGACGCCCGTCGAAACGCCTCCAGCACCACCCACAGGCCCACCTTGTCGTCCATCGCCACCGAGCAGGCGAGGTCGCGGCGGAGCTGGCGAATCTCGAGCTCCAGCGTGACGGCGTCCCCGACGCGGACCACGCTCTCGCAGTCGGCCTTGTTTTCGGCGCCGATGTCGATCCACAGGTCCTTCATCTTTGGAACCTGCTTGCGTTCCTCCTCGGTCAGCAGGTGGATCGGCTTCCGCGACATCACGCCCGGCACCGGACCATCCTTCGCCCAGATCGTGACCCGCGCCCCGACGAGCTGGATGGGATCCCAGCCGCCGATGGGCTGCACGGAGATGAAGCCGTCGGCATCGACATACTGCACGATCAGCCCGATCTGGTCGCAGTGCCCCGCCAGCAGCATCCGCGTTGACGCGGCGGCGTTCTTCGCGCCGATGACGTTGCCGTGGGAGTCGGTGGTCACCGTGTCGGCACAGCGGCCGAGATACTCCCGCACGACCTGCTGGATCGGCTGCTCGTACCCCGACGGACTGGGGGTCTTCAGAAGCCGGAAGAGAAACTCGCGGGCGGCTGGTTCCAAGGCTCAACTCCGGGGACATCGCCCCATAAATGTGTGACACGGTCGGTGGCAGGCCGGTCGTATGATGAGGTACGTAGTTGGTTGAGGAAAGGGGAGCCCTCCGACGGCCTTGCCATCGCCCATGAGTCGCTCCGACAACCACCGCCGCAGGTCGCGCCGCCGTCCGCCGCCGGTCCGCTGCCACTTCGAGCCGCTCGAGTGCCGCCGGCTGCTCGATGGCGAGGGGCTGACGGGGCAGTATTTCGACGCGGCAGACCTGACATTACCGAACCTCACCCGCATCGATCCGACGGTGAACTTCGCGTGGGGCACGGCGGCCCCAGCGGCCGGCATCGCCGCCACCACCTATTCCGTCCGCTGGACCGGCGCGGTGGTGCCCCGCCAGTCCGAGATGCACACGTTCACGCTTACGGCCGACGACGGCGTGCGGCTCTGGGTGAACGACGAGCTGATCGTCACCAACTGGGTGGCACAGGACGCGAAGCCCGTCTCGGGGCAGATCGCCCTCCGGGCGGGCGTGGCGGTGCCGATCAAGGTCGAGTACTTCCAGAACACCGGCAGCGCGAGCGTGCGGCTCGAGTGGGCCACGCCCAGCACGCCGCGCGAGGTGATTCCGCAGGACCGCCTCAATGCCGTGGCTGCACCGGACCACCGCGGCACGGCCCTGCAAGAAACGTGGACAGGCGTCGCAGGGGGAAAGGTCACCGACCTCACATCGAGCTCCGCCTACGCGGCCGCCCCCACCTATCGGCAGATGATCACGAGCCTGCAGTCGCTTCAGCAGGACGTCGGCGATGCCAATGGCTCTCGAATCCGGGGCTTCATCGTGCCGTCGGTGCCCGGGACGCACGCCTTCTCGGTGGCCGGCAACGACGACGTGCAGTTCTCCCTCTCGACCGACACGTCGCCGGCCAACGCCACGCGGATCGCATGGACGACGGTGATCACGGCCCCCTACGCCTGGACGGCCTCCGCGACACAGACCTCCGCGGCCGTCGAGCTCGTGC
>JBJTRH010000458.1:0-2311 GCA_046076065.1 Planctomycetaceae bacterium
CGATCCGGTGGCCAATCGCGTGGAGGTGCCGTGCCTCGGCAAGAACGTGATGGCCGCGGCCAACGCCCTGGCCTGCGCGAACATGGCGCTGGCGGGCTTCGACCAGGTGATCCCGTTCGACGAGGTGGTGGCGACGGCCAAGCGGGTGGCCGAGCAGATGCCCCGCGAGCTCCGCTGCACGGCGCTCGGCGGCCTCTCGATCACGCCCACCTCGCAGGCCATCGAGGCCCGCCTCGCCGCACGCAGGGCGGGCTGCGGCAGCGGGTGCGGGTGCGGCTGAATCCTCAGCGGCGCGGGGTCGGCTCGGCGTCCGGGTTGTCGGCCGTCTGCATGCCGGTCTTCGCCGCCAGCGCCGTGGCCACGAGGTCGCGGAGCGATGCCTCCCACCAGCGGTCGAGCGCCGAGGGCAGTGACGCCACCGCCTCGTCTTCGCCGGCGCAGGCCTTCAGGTCACGGACGAGCGGCAGCAGGGCGTCGGGGTCGTGGCAGAGCGCCGCGGCGGCGGCCCGCGCCTCGTCGTCGTCGAGCGAGCGGAGGAGCGACACCGCGCAGCGGTCGAGGCCGCAGTCGCCGAGGATCGCGAGCACGGCCTCGCAGTCGGTGTGGAACGCGGCGGTGGAGAGGCGGCCCTGGCCCTGCCGCGCGAACGATACCGCCATCGTCGGCAACGGGATCACCTGCGCGGCCACGAGGTTGGCGAGCGGCCCGTGGCTCGGATCGGCCAGATAGGCGGTGATCTCCCAGAGGGCGCCCGCGGAGTCGCTCCGCGTTGCGAGGGTGGCGATCCGGATCAGGCCGCAGGGCCACGCGCCGCTGCCGCAGCTCCGCTCGAGCCATCGCCAGGCGTGGGAGGCGCCCGACGTCGCCACCGCCATGAGCGGATCAGACGCGGCCGACGTGGATTCGGCCCGCGGGATCGCCGGCAGCGGTGCGGTGTCGTCGTCGGCGACCTGCGTGAGGATCGCCCGCACCTCCTCGTCGGCCCGCGTGAAGCCGCCGCGGTCGGCCGCCTCGCGGATGTTGCGGGCCGCCGCGGCGAACACGGGCACCCAGCCGGTGAGCAGCGGCTGCGCGCCGGTCGCCTCCGAGAGCCGCGCGAGCGCGGCGCCGAGCGAGTCGGATGTGAGGAAGCCGACTGCCGACGAGACCGGCGCGTCGTCCCGCCATGCGTCGGCGCCGGCCGTGTCGCGAAGCGCGGCGAGCGCCGTGGCGAGCCGGCCGGGCCCCGCCTCGACGTCGATCCGGCCCGATTCGCCCGTGATCCAGAGCAGCCGACCGGACTCGCCGTCGATCGCCATGCGGGTGCCGGCGGCCTCGATCACGAGCACGTCGCCGTCCCAGTGCGTGGTGGCGCCCCGTTCGTGGAGCAGCGCGAGGCAGGCCACGGGCTCGATGCGGGCGGTGACCGCGACGGCCGCGGCGGCATCGCGGGGCCGCGGCTGGATCTGGGCCGCGGCCGTGACCTTTCCCAGATACCGGTGCCGGCCTTCCGTGACCTCGTCGCCGAGCGTGAATGCCACGTCGATGACGGCCCGTGTTCTCACCGGCAGTGGGAACTCGAATCGCCCGGCTCCTTCCGGCAGGAACAAGCCCAGGCCTCCACCGCTGGCGGCAAGGCCGCAGGTGTCGGTGCGTCCGGGCAGCGCGGCCAGCAGCACACCCTCGCGGGTTGAGACCGTGACCGCGGCCGTGGCTTGCTGGTCGCCGGCCTTCGTCCACGCGGCCACGAGGTCGTCGTCGTTGGCGAGCGTGTCGAGGAGCCACGTGCGGCAGTGGAGGAGCGTCTCGTCCTCGCGGGAGAGCGGCGTGCCCAGCGGCGGCACGTTCGGATAGGCGTCGAGATCGAAGATCGCCACGATCCCCGTCGAGCCGTCGCGCCCGGCCTTCCGTTCCTTGAACTTCACCTCGTGCCTGACGAACCTGCCCGTCGCCCGCAGCGCCTCCCGCCAGGCGAGGCGGTCGTGCTCGGTGACCGTGGTTCCAATCTCGATGCCGAGCAGTTCGCGGAGGGTGGCCGCGGTGGTGCGCGACGCCGGCGCCACCTCGATCTCCTCGAGCATCGCGGGCCGCGGCAGATCGGTGAACGACACGCTGAGCGTGGCCTCGCCGGCGTCGCGGCCGATGGCCACGTCGCACCGTGGTCCACCGGCGGCCGGCTTCTCCACCGCGCGGGCCGCGGCGAAGTGGCCGTGATCGCGAAGGAAGCGGGCGATTGCAGATTGCAGCTCGTGGCGATGAGGCGCGTCGAACGCCGCGGGCGGCCCGCGGCTCCAGAGCGGCGGATCGAGCCTGGCCGGCTGGCCGCGGTGGT
>JBJTRH010000459.1:0-8447 GCA_046076065.1 Planctomycetaceae bacterium
GGTGTGCTCCTGGCCACCGGAGGGATCGCCGTTGCGATGTGGCTTGGCCTTCTGGCGGCAGGTCTGCCACGGCCACCGACGCTGTCGGCTGAGTGCACAATCCTCGCCTTCACGGTGGCCGGCGCATCGACTGCCCTCCTCCGCTACATCGGCATGCTGGCCTGCTCCATGATGTTCGGCCAATCCTGAGAACCAGAAGCTCTGGTCCGGATCGTGACGATGGTCGAAACGGTGAGGGGGTACCGTGGGCCACGGCCGGGTCGGCGACCCCCTGCCCAACCAGCCGTCGCCTTGGAATGAACGGCCGGACCGCGGGCTTCGTACGGCGGCCCGTCGGCATTCACCCCGAGAGCACCTGCGGCAGGAGCTTCGCGAGCGACAGCAGGCCGGCACGGCCGCGGGCGATCGCCGCATACACGTCCACCGCGCCCCGCGTGATCGCGGCCCCGTGCCGATGCCACGGCAGCCACGGCGGCGCCGGCCGCACGAGCAACGGCGCGCGGAGGATGCTGTTGTGCACCAGCGGCAGCAGCAGCGGATCGTGCACGAAGCCGATGCCGCTGCGGGGCTCCGTGATCGTCCCGCCCGGGAACCCGCCCCACGGCAGGCTCGCAAACGCATAGCCGAGCGCCGACCAGGTGTTCACCGCCACCGTGCCATACTCGAGGTGCTCCACGAGCCGCTCGACCCGCTGCCCGTCGGCGGCCGACAGCGACTCAGGGATCGTCACGCTCGCGGCCAGCGACCCGGGCAGCCGCCGGCAGAGGGCCGAGGCCCGCGCGCAGAAGGCTTCCATGTCGGCGGCCTCGAGCGGCACCTCGACGGCCACCGGCACGAACCACTCCCGCTCGAGCCAGCGCGGCTCGCGATCGGGATCCACGCCCGCGCGAAACACCCAGGGGAGCGTGCCGTCGGCGGGCGGCCGCGACTCCGTGACCAGCTCCCACGCCGCCGCCGACCCCGGATACCACGCCGGCCGCGGCGGCATGGCCGCGAGCCGCCGAGACACGAGGTCGAGAAAGGCCTGCCGCTGCTCCCAGCCACGGCAGGTGACCACGCACTTCGTGGAGATGCAGTTGAACGACGTGTTGTTGAGGATCGAGCCAGCCACCAGGTCGGCCTGATAGGCGAGCTGCGCCGGCGTGTAGCGACCCGGAACCACGATCCAGGGCGTGACGCCGCCGAGTTCGCAGGTGATCGGCTTGGCGAGCGTCGCGGCGATTGCGTCGAAGGCGGCCTGCCCTCCCGTGAGGTGCACGTGCGTGACGGCCGGCGATGCGATCACGTCACGGGCCACGTCGACTCCGCCGGCGACCAGCGCCACGAGCCCTGCGTTCACCAGCGGCGCGAGGGCGGCGCGGAACACCGGCACGAGCGGCTCGTGCAGCGGATGCAGCTTCACGAGCGCCGCCCTGCCGTGCTCGAACACCTGCGACACGACATCGGCCACGGCCAAGCCGGTGACGTTGCCGGCGCCGAGCACCGCGGCCACGCCGCCCCGACGGGGCCGTTCGCGGCACTCCTGCCGCCACGACCGCTCGAAGGCCGAAACATCGCCGGGATTCACGCACCGCACCGTGCCGCGATGGCCGGCGAACATCGCCCGATCCGCGAGCCACCGTTCGAGGAGCACGTCGACACCGATGAACGAGGCGTCGCCGCCGCCACGATGCAGCACCCGCGGCGGGAGGGCGGGCCGCGGCAGGCCGTCGGCGGCGATCTCGCGGAGGCTCCGCGCCGTCACGAGCAGGAGCCGCAGCGTGGCGAGCGGTCCGGTCGCCGTCTCCTCGGCCATGGCGGCGGCGCTCACAGTCCCGATGGCCCGCTTGATCCCGACGGCGGCCTCAACCCAGGCGTCGGCGGTGGCCGCCACGGCCACCGCCGTGCGCCGCGCAATCTCGCCGCGCGCGGCGGGGCCGACCGCGGCAAACGACGCCGCCCCTGCCTGAAGGCTCGCGAGGGTGCCCTCGGGGAATCCGGTCATCCGCGGCTCACTTTCCGATGCAGTGCCGCGAGAATATCCGATCGAGGAGATCCGTGGCGATGGCGGCGCCCGTGGCCTCCGCGAGGGCGTCGGCCGCGGCCCGCAGGCTTCCCGCGAGCACGGCCTCGTCGGCACCATGGCCCGCCGCCACCTCGTGCACGAGCGAGCGCGCCTCGGCGAGCGCGACGGTCGCTGAGGCGGCCGCCACCCGCATCCGCAGCGTGGCGGAGGCAGACGGCGGCAGCGCGGCAACCGTGGCCTCGATGGCGGCCGCAAGCGACACGAGCCCGGCCCCGGTCACGACGCTCGTGACGATCGCCTCGGAGCCGTACCCGACCTCCGCGACGCGATCACTCATCGTGATCACGTCGATCCGGCTGCCGGCGATCGCGGGCAGCGGAGGCGCTGCTGGTGCCGACGCATCCCGGCACACCACCACGACATCGGCCCGCGCCACCTCCGCCGAAGCCCGAGCCTGTGCCTCGGCGGCGAGCGGGTCGGAGCGGGCATCGCCGGCGGCCCCCGCCTCGCAGCCGGCCACGTCCACGAGCAGCCAACCCCGGCCCGTCGGGCCGGTCACGCGGGCCTCGATCCAGTCGCGGGTGGTGCCCACCTCGTCGGCGACGAGCGCCGCAGCCCTGCCGACCAGCGCGTTGAAGAGGCTGCTCTTGCCCACGTTGGCCCGCCCCGCGAGCACGACCCGCGGCAGATCGCCCGCCGTGGCGTCGCGGCCGGCGAGCCGCGCAGAGGCTGCGGCGATCGCCGCGATGCAGGCGTCGATCCGCGCCGCGAGCACGGGCCACGCCGGGCCGGCGGGCACGCCGTCCGGGGTCAACTCGTCGGCGAAATCGATGCCCGCCTCGACGTCGGCGAGCAGATCGAGAACCTCGCCGCGGACCCGCTCGAGGGTCTGCCCCATGCCGCCGGCAAGACGGTCGAGCGCGAGCGAGAGCTCCTCGGGCGTTCGTGCATCGACCACGCCGAGCACCGCCTCGGCCTGAACGAGATCCAGGCGGCCGGCGAGAAACCCACGGAGGGTGAACTCTCCACCGCGGGCGAGCCGGCCGCCGTGCCGACAGGCCTCCGCGACCAACGCATCGACGAGCGGCACCGACGCCGGCAGCTGCACCTCGGCGAGCGGACCACCGATCGGCCCCCCGGGCCCCGGCCAGACGAGCACGTGCAGCGGCAGTTCGCCCCAGTCGCGTCCCAGCCCATCGACAGCCAGGGTGGCCGCCACCGCCCGCGGCGCATCGCCAGGCCGCGGCCAGCTGACGGCGGTGAACAGCCGCGGCAGGAGACCGTCGAGACCGTGTCCCGCCAGCCGCACGATCGCCCGGGCCCCGCCTCCCGGCACGGTCGCCGGCGCGACGATCAGTTCATCGATGGACCACATCGCAGGCCCGCGTGGCTCGCACGGAAGGCGGCTACTTCTTCTTCCGCGCCTGCCGCCGCTCGCGGGCCGCAGACGCCGCACCGTTGGCCGATGGCCGCCCCGCCGGCGCGAACGACGCGTCGATCACCTTCGGCCCGCCGGCCGTCGCGGGAAGCGTCTTCGGCATCCAGAGCCGCTCGGCGATGCCCCACAGGCTCGAGGCGATGAAGTACAGGCACAGCCCGCAGGGCACCTTGAAGAACATCAGCGCCATGAACCACATCATGTAGTTCATCACCTGCTGCTGCGTCTTCTGCTGCTCGTCCATCGCCGGCGGCATGAACAGCTTCTGCTGCCAGAGGAACAGGCCGATCGTGACCAGCGGCAAGAGGTTGAGATACGGGCCGAGCCAGCCTTCTGGCGCGGTCAGGAAGGCGGGCAGGTAGTTCGACCAGTTCCAGAGCATGTCGGGGGCGGCGAGGTTCGAGCACCAGCGGATCGCCGAGCTGAACAGCGGGGCCTGCCGCAGCTCGACGTCGGTGGCGAGCGAGCGGTAGAGCCCCATGAAGATCGGGACCTGGATGAACACCAGCAGGCAGCCGCCCATCGGGTTGTAGTTGTGCTTCCGCCAGAGTTCCTGCGTGGCCTGCGTCTTCTTGACGGGGTCGTCCGCATACTTCTCGTTGATCGCCTTCATCTCGGGCTGCAGCTCCTGCATCTTCTGCGAGGAGAGAGCCTGCTTGCGGCTCACTGGAAACATCGCGCCGCGAACGAGCACCGTGAGCAGCAGGATCGCGATCCCGTAGTTGCCGATCACCGCGTGCAACGCGTGCAGGATCGCGATCATCGGCCGGGCCACCCAGCCGAACCAGCCGTAGTAGACGAGGTCGTCCATGCCCGAGTCGGGCACGCCGTACTGCTTGAGCAGATCGGGCCGCTTCGGACCGGCGAAGATCCGATACCGGTGCGTCGCCGCGCCGCCGGCCGGAATCACCAGATCCTCCGATACCAGGCGACTCGTGACGTTCACGAGCTTCTTGCGGGCCGCCGCCGGCACCTCCCCCACGGCGATCGGGCGGACCTCGGCCAGCGCCGGCTTTTCCGCCCCGGTCTGGTCGGGGATCAGGGCCGACGCGAAGTAGAGCGCGTCGACGCCCGCGAACGACAGGGGCGTGCCTTCGCCGATCCGCGACGAGGGATGGTCGAGCTTGCCGTCGGCGATCTTCAGGCCGCTGGTGATCGCGCCCTGCTTGCCGACGAACCGCACCGCCACGTCGCGCACCGCGAGCGAGCCCCAGTCGCGGGACACTCGCTGGGCATACCACCAGCCCTCGGTGGGCAGGCCGGTGGGCCCGTCGAGGGCGTAGGCCACGATGGCGTCCTTCCCGGTGGCCTTCAGCTCCACAGTGAGTTCGAGGCCGTAGCCCGCGTCGCCCTCGGCCTCCGCGCCGGTCGCGAGCCGATACTCCTTCGCGAGCGTGAGCCCGCCCGGCAGGGTCCGCGTGAACCGCACGCGGGTCGGGTCGCCGCCGTCGTCCACCTGCCAGTCGACGTCGGCGAGGTCGAGGCCCGGGATCTCCGCGAGCGGCTCCGGAGGACGCGTGCGGGCGTCGAGTGACTCGAGCGACAGGCGGAACGAGAGCGGGTCGTGCGGGCTCGCGTCGGGGTCGGCGACCGGCGCCGTCTTGTATTCGGGCCTCACCACCTCCAGTGGCCGCCGATCGAGCCGCGCGTCGAGCGGCAGCGTCTCGCCGCCGCGGATCACGTCGAGCCGCACGCTGCGACCGGACCTGGTGCCGGCGAGCAGCGACCGGAGCGCGTCGGGATCGGGCGTCGGCGTGCCGTCGATCGCCGCGATCACGTCGCCAGCCTTCAGGCCCGCGCGGGCCGCCGGCGTGCCTGGGCCGACCACGCCCACCCGGCACCCACCCGCGACGGCGGAGGCCGCAAGGTGGCCGAGATGACCGGCGCGATCGTCCTGATCGTGAAACTTCTCGTCGGCGAGTTCGATCCGCTCCACCGCGGCGCCGCGGCTGGTGAGCGTGACGAGCATCCGGGAGGCGGCCGGATCGAGCGACCCGAGCGTCCGCCGCTCGCGTCCGGCGGCCGCGGAGGGCTCCGCGGGATCGCCCACGAGTTCGCCCGTCGCGGCGGGCGTTTCAGCCGCCGATGTCGATGCACCACCGGCCGACGCGACCTCGCCTGCGGCCGGCTCCTCGACGGCCGGCTTCGGCGGCTTCGGGAACAGCCATGCCTGCAGCGCCTGGCTGGCGAGGATGATCCCGAGCGAGACGACGAAAAACTGGATGGTGCGGCGGTCCACGGACAGGGTTTCCGATGCGAGGGGGCGGGAGGGCGGCGCTCAGCGGCCCTGGGAGAGGCGGTCACCGAGGAAGTTGTCGAGGTCGGCGATCGCGTGAATCTTCTTCGCCGTCGTCTCGAACGGATACTCGATGCGGCGGAATCGAACGCGGCGATCGTCTTCGACCACCACGTAGCAGGCCCGGGGGTCGTTGTCGCGGGGCTGTCCGACCGACCCCACGTTCACCATCGCCTTCGAGGGCGGCAGGTCGATCGCGGCTTCCGGAGCGCTTCGCGGCACGCTGGGCGAGATGAACTCCGGCGACACGGTGAACACGCCCGGAATGTGGGTGTGGCCCTGGAAGCAGTAGCGGCCCACGAGCTCGAAGATGTGCTCGATCTTCAGCGGGTTGTAGATGTCTTCCGGGAAGACGTACTCGTCGAGCGGACGGCGGGCCGACCCGTGCACGAACAGGAAGTCGCCGTCGGTGCTCGTGCGGGGCAGTTCCCCCAGGAAGTCCATGAGCGGATCGGCGGCGTTTCGCGGCATCCGATCGTGCATCTCGAGCTGGTGTCGCGTCCAGCGGATGGCCCGCTCGGCCCCGGAGTTGAAGCCGTCGGGGTCGAACAGGGCTCCCTGGTCGTGGTTGCCAAGAATCACGAGGCTGCACCGGTCGCGGACGAGCTTCACGCACTCGCACGGATTCGGGCCGTAGCCGACCACGTCGCCGAGGCAGATGACGGTGTCGACCCGCTCCCGGTCGATGTCCTCGAGCACCGCCTGGAGCGCCTCGAGGTTTCCGTGGACGTCGCTGATGATGGCCCGCTTCACGTACACTCCACCGGTCGCGGGCCGCGATTCGGCTGGCTTTCCGCGAAAATTGAGACTACGGCCCCCCTCCGGCACGGTCAAGGAGACGGGGCGGCGTCCCGCCTTCAGACCCCCCATGCGCATCCTGGCGATCGACACCAGCGTCGGAACCGGCTCAGCCGCGGCCGTGGACGACCGGGGCACGACCGCACGCACCCTCGGGGCTGCCGGCGACCATGCCCGGGTGCTCACCGCCATCCTCACGGCGATCGCCGCCGAACGGGGCTGGGGCACGGCGCCACGCCCGCTGGGCGACCTCGGGCCTGGTGACGTGGTCGCGGTCGTGACCGGGCCGGGCTCGTTCACCGGCCTGCGGGTGGGCGTCACGGCAGCCAAGGCCATCGCCTGGGCGACCGGGGCGCGGCTCGTCGGCGTGTCGGGATTCGAGGTCCTCGCGCTGCGGGCGGCACGAGCCGCCGGCTGGCACGACAGGCCGATCGCCATCGCCTACGACGCGGGCCGCGGCGAGGTCTGGGCCGCGACCGCATCGCCAACCGCGACGGGCTGGAGCGTGACCGCGCCCGGCCTCGCCCGCCGCGACGACTGGCTCGACGAACTGCCGCCGCGGGCGTGCGTCGCCGGCCCCATCCTCGACGCGGCAGGATTCCCATTCGATCAGCGCGACGATCTCGTCGTCGCGGGTCCGGAGGGGCGGCCTCCCGCCGCCGCCGATGTCGCCGTGCTCGCCCGAGGCCGCGCCGAGGCGGGCCTGGTCGCCGACCCCTTCACGCTCGTGCCCGACTACATGCGACCGAGCTACGCCGAGGAAAAACGCGGCCCTGCGGGCAGCTGACGGGCCCGTCATGAAGGGCACGGGGCTGCCTGCCCGGCGGTGCCGCTATCCCCGTGGGGGGAGGCCGGTACATTGATGCCGCGGGCGGAGCCGCGGGGGAAAAACCGCGGTGCCCGATCCCGGTTCTTCCCCTGCCCACCAAGCGCTCACCGACCCATGCGGCCCATCACCAAACTCCTCGTCGCCAATCGCAGCGAAATCGCCATCCGCGTGTTCCGGTCGGCGCACGAACTCGGCATCCGCACCGTCGCGATCTACGCCCACGAAGACCGCTTCGCCCTGCACCGCTTCAAGGCCGACGAGGCGTATCTCGTCGGGAAGCCCGGCGAGCCGATCCGCTCCTATCTCGACATCGACGGCATCGTGGCCCTCGCCAAGGCGCACGGCGTCGACGGCATCCACCCGGGCTACGGCTTTCTGTCTGAGAACCCCGAGTTTGCCGAGGCGTGCGGCCGCGCCGGGATCACGTTCGTGGGCCCGCGGGTCGAGCTCCTGCAGATGCTCGGCGACAAGACTGCCGCCCGCGACCTCGCCAACCGCGCCGGCGTGCCGATCCTCGCCGGCAGTCCGAAGCCAGTCGCGAGCCACGCCGACGCCCTGAAGATCGCGAAGGACCTCGGCTGGCCGGTGATCCTCAAGGCGGCCCACGGCGGCGGCGGCCGCGGCATGCGGGTGGTTCGCGGCGAGGACGAACTCGCGGTGGCGCTCGAAAGCGCGCAGCGAGAGAGCAAGACGGCCTTCGGCTCCGCGGCCGTGTTCGTGGAGAAGTTCATCCAGCGGGCCCGGCACATCGAAGTGCAGCTGCTCGGCGACCTCCACGGCAACCTCGTCCACCTCTTCGAGCGCGACTGCTCGGTGCAACGCCGGCACCAGAAGGTGGTGGAACTCGCCCCCGCCCCGAACCTGCCCGCGAAAACCCGCGACGCGATCTGTGAGGCGGCGATCGCCATCGGCCGCACCGCCCGCTACGAGAACGCGGGCACGGTGGAGTTTCTCGTCGACGCCGACACCGGAAAGTTCTTCTTCATCGAGGTGAACCCCCGGATCCAGGTGGAGCACACCGTCACCGAGGAGATCACCGGGATCGACATCGTGCGGCGGCAGCTGCTCGTGGCCCAGGGGC
>JBJTRH010000460.1:0-3256 GCA_046076065.1 Planctomycetaceae bacterium
CAAGCTCACCGTGGCCGACACGATGGATCTCTGGATCAACATCCAGCGGGACGAGCTCGAGACACTCCTCAAGCGCATCGACGGGCTCGTGCTCAACGACTCCGAGGCCAAGCTGCTCGCCGAGGACGAGAATCTCGTGCGGGCCGGCCATGCCGTGCGGAAGATGGGCCCGAAGTTCGTGGTCATCAAGAAGGGCGAGCACGGGGCGATGTTCTTCAGCGAGCACGAGATGTACGTCTTGCCGGCCTACCCCACGCCGCAGGTGCTCGACCCGACCGGCGCCGGCGACTCCTTCGCCGGCGGCATGATGGGCCACCTCGCCAGCAAGGACCGCTTCGATCCGCAGTCGCTGAAGGAAGCCCTCGCCTACGGTGTGGTGACCGCGAGCTACACGGTGGAGGACTTCAGCCTCGACCGGCTCGCGAGCATCGACCGGGCCGACCTCGATCGCCGCGTGGCTGAATACAGGCAGATGCTGACGTTCTGAATACACGCGAAACACCGGCATCCTGCCGGTTTTCGCTTGGGCCCGGCGTGGGCGAAGCCGAGGTTCGCCTGGCCGGGCACGCCGCCGTCGTGGCGGCGTCACGCGAAACACGGGCATCCTGCCGCTCTGACGGGCGGCTGCCCGTCGACAGTCAGCCGCTTGGGCCCGGCGTGGGCGAAGCCGAGGTTCGCCTGGCCGGGCACGCCGCCGTCGTGGCGGCGTCACGCGAAACACCGGCATCCTGCCAGTTTTCACTTCGCGTGGCTGTAGGAGTAGTTGGCGGTGATCGCGGTGCGGGCGTCGGCCGAGAGGTCGGGGTAGAGGGTCGCGAGGCCGTCCGACACCGCCCGGTCGAAGGGCTCGTTGTCGAGCATCCAATCGACCTTCAGGGCTTCGCCGACCCGGGCCATGAAGAACTGGAGCCGCAGCGTGATCGCCTCCACATCGGCGTCGGGGCCGAAGGCCTCGCGAAGCCATTCCCGGCGAGTGGCGTCGGAACCGGCGGGCCAGTAGCCCACCGCCGCGCCCGGCTCCCGCGGCCCGCAGCTATGGGCCACGATGGCGCGGCTCATGTCGTCGGCGGTGAGTCCGCAGAAGCGGTCGGCGGGAATACCATGCTGCCGCTCCAGATCCTCCCGTGTCGGATACGATGGATTGGTGGTCATGAGGCAGGCTCCGCAGGGGACAGGCTCCGCGCGGGAAGGTAGGCTCTCCCATCATGCCAAAGCCGGCGCACGACACGAAACAGGGCAGGGGGCAGGCGGGCTGGGAGCCGCTCCTGGAGTTGCTCCGTACCTTCCGCGACGACCGGGACTGGAAGCAGTTTCATCATCCCAAGGATCTCGCGGCGGCGATCGCGATCGAGGCCGGGGAACTGCAGGAGCTGTTTCTCTGGAAGAAGAACGACGAGGTGGAGGCCGACCTGGCTGAGCCGTCGCGGCGTCGGGCGGTGGTGGACGAACTTGCCGACGTGCTGATCTGCACGCTCCTGCTGGCCGACCGTCTCGGGATCGACATCGACACGGCCGTGCGGGAAAAGACGGCCGCCAATGCCCGGAAATACCCCGTCAGCCGGGCTCGGGGCACGGCCCGGAAGTACACGGAACTCCGCGACCCGCCGTCCTGAGGCAGCGTTTTCGCGAGCCTGTACGGCCGTTCAGAAATTCTGCTTGCCGGGGCGGCGAAAAGCCGATAGTATACCCGCGTTCAGTGTTCGGTTCCGCGGCAAATCGCTCGATTCATGGTGGCGAAGCAACCACCCCGACGACGTGCCGGGAAGCGTGGGAGATGTTCGCCATGGTGACGGCAGTCGCAGGAGTGAATGGTCGGATGGGCAAGAAGGACGACAAGGACAAGGATCGCGAGAAGGATTCCCGCAAGTCGAGGTCCGAGGCGAAGCCCGAGAAGGGCGGCAAGGCGGGGTCGTTCCTCGATGAGAATCCGAACCTGCGACACACGCTCTCGCAGATCGAGAAGGAGTTTGGCGAGGGCTCGATCATGCCGCTGGGGGCCGATGCCAAGATCGTGATCGAGGGCATCTCGTCGGGCAGCCTGTCGGTCGACCTCGCCCTCGGCGGCAAGGGCTTTCCGCGGGGCCGCATCATCGAGATCTTCGGCCCGGAGTCGAGCGGCAAGACCACGCTGGCGCTCCACGCCATCGCGGCTGCGCAGAAGACCGGCGGTGTCGCGGCCTTCATCGACGCCGAGCACGCCCTCGACCCGAGCTGGGCGAAGAAGATCGGCATCTCACTGGAGCGGATGCTCGTCAGCCAGCCGACGAGCGGCGAGGATGCCCTGCAGATCGCGGAGCTGCTCATCAAGAGCAACTCGGTCGACATCATCGTGGTCGACTCGGTGGCGGCCCTCGTGCCGCAGAAGGAGCTCGACGGTGAGATCGGCGACTCGATGGTGGGCGTGCAGGCCCGGCTGATGAGCCAGGCGATGCGGAAGCTCACGGGCGCCATCGCCAAGAGCAAGACGACCGTGATCTTTATCAACCAGATGCGCGAGAAGATCGGCGTGATGTTCGGCAGCCCCGAGACCACGCCGGGTGGCAAGGCTCTCAAGTTCTACGCCTCGTGCCGGGTGGACGTCCGCCGGATCGGGACGCTCAAGGACGGCGAGGACGTGGTGGGCCAGCGGGTCAAGGTGAAGATCGTGAAGAACAAGGTGGCACCGCCGTTTCGCATCGCCGAGTTCGACATGATGCACGCCGACGGGATCAGCGTGGAGGGTGACATCCTCGACCTGGCGATCGCTGCCAAGCTCGTCGACAAGACCGGCACGTGGCTGCGGTACGGCGAGACACACCTCGGTCAGGGCCGCGAGAAGGCCCGGCAGTTCCTCAAGGACAACCCGAACGTGGCGAGCGAGCTCCGCGAGAAGATCCTCGCCGCCAAGGACACCGTGGTTGCGATGGCCAGCGACCCGGGCGGCGAGTGATCCTCGCGGCGACACCCGCCCGCATGACATTTCCCCACCCGCCCACGGGAGGCCGACCCAAGCGGCCCCTCGTGGGCGGCGTCGTTGACGGATCGTCGGGCGGTGTCACGAGAGCCGCTTGCGACCGGTCGCCCCCGTCGGGGAGCGGCATCGCGTGGTCGCGGCAGCCACGGGTATAGTGTCGGCCCCGTCGGCGAACCCGGCGGTTTTCCCCCGGGAGCCATGCCGCAGACATGAAGGCCGACGACCTCCGCGAAGCCTACCTCGCCTTCTTCGAGTCGAAGGGCTGCGTTCGCCGCCCGAGCGACGTGCTCGTGCCGCGGTGGG
>JBJTRH010000461.1:0-5452 GCA_046076065.1 Planctomycetaceae bacterium
GTTCTCCGTGACATATTGGAGGCACGGATAACGTAATGTTGGAGTGGTTAAGACGCATTGGCAGGTAGTTGGTGGTGACACCCTTGCATGTTGTGTGTGTCAAGGGCATGCTCTTTGTTCTGCCAGGCAGCGACGACCCGCGAGCGATCGTCGCCTTCTACCGTCGGCATGGGGCCGCGGGTCTTGTGGGAGTGAAGTGCGGCACGCGGGGCATCGTGCTGAGTAGTGCCGAGGGATGTCTGATCGAAGTCCCCTGCATCCCAGCTCCCGGGCCCGTCATCGACACCACCGGGGCCGGCGACTCGTTTCTGGGGGGGCTGGTCATGGGGCTTGCCCGTGAGATGCCACTCGAGGCGGCCGCACGGCTCGGTGCCGCCACCGCAGCCTGTTGTGTGACGCGGGCGGGGGCCACGGCCGGTCTGCTGGGCCTCGAGCAGACGATGCGGCTGGCGGGCCTCTGAGGTGCGGCCGTCAGCGATGCGGCGCGTCGTGCACGACGACCGTGCCATCGGCGCGTGCGGCGACGTCGAGCACTCGGTCGTGGAAGTGGATCCCGCGAACCGTCAGCGACGGCCAGCCGGACGGGAGCCGCGGTTGCCGGCGCCGGCCCGCTCCGTCAGGCCAGCCGCTGCCAGGCATCCTGCCACGCGGTCCACGCCAGGGGCGTCGTGAGGCGTCGGCCGGCGGCGGGCGAACCCGCGTCGGGCAGGTCAATCCAGTTGGCTCCGGCCGCGTCGGCGTCGGCGAGCCGGCAGAAGCCGGCAAGGGCCAGCCGCATGACCCGCAGCCGGTCGCCGTCGAGCGTGGCGAGCCATCCGGGGAGAGGCACGTCGACCACGATCGTGTCGCCGTCGCGGATCACGTCGAGCACCAGCGGATGGTCGAGGTCCGTGCCGGCGTCGACCTCGACGCGGATCCGCACACACGACAGGCGCACGTCACCGACGGACAGGCCGAGCCCCCGCCCGGCCGCGGTCCGCTCCACGAGGGCCAGGAGGTCGCGATTCACGAACGCAGCGACGTCGTGACGGAGCTCCTCGAGCGTGCGGAGCGCCCGGAGCCGCGCCGCGGGCGACCCGTGCCCACGGAGGCGGGCGAACAGTCTGGGAAGCGTGCCGGAATGGAAGCCTGGCAGCAGCAGCCGCCGCATCGTCTCCCCGTGGTGCCCCACGACGCTTGGCCGCAGCGTGGCCGGCCTGTTGGCGGCATAGAGCCGCCAGTTCTCCTTCAGTTCCCAGGCGAGAAACCCGAACACACCCGGGATGGCGGTCGACACGAACGTCGTGGCGGTCAGCGCGAGCCCGCGCTCCATGCCGGTCGTCGCGACGAGCTGCGACGCCACCACCGGGATCATCGGCACGAGGAGCTTGTGCGACACCGTGACCACCGGGAAGTGCTTGATCGGGTTGAGCTGGGGCTCGATGAGCAGCGTCACGCAGAATCGCACGCAGGCCTCGATCACCGACCAGACGGCCCCGAGCACAGCCTTGACCGCGAGCGTCAGGCCCGACTCGTCGGTCCGGAAGCGGAGGCTCTCGTCGACCGCATAGAGCGTGCCCTCCACCACGTCGAGCGCGCGACGGAAGGCGTCGACGATCCACGAGATCAGTCCCACGATCACGTGGGCATGGAACTGCCGCAGCAGCCGGCCGGTGGTTTCGACCGCCTGGTCCTGAAACTGCCGCCCGGCCGGCGAGTTGAGGGCGGCGGCAGCCACCGCGAACACGACCGGCGGAAACCAGCGGGTGCCTCGGTCGATCCAGCCGCCGTGGTGCGGAAGCAGCAGCCACGCAGCGACGGTCACCAGCAGCGGACTCAGCGCGTGGTCCACGAACCAGCGCACCGGCGGGCTGCGCAGCGCCCACGCGACCGCCGGCAGCCGCAGCAACCACGAGGGCAGCACCACCGCGAGCAGGCGGATCAGGGCGGCGCTCGCACGCACGCCCTGCCAGGCCGCCTGCCGCACCGGCGGCAGATGGAGGAGGGCCCACGCCAGCGCCGCGATGGCGAGCATCCGGCCGCGGGTGTAGACGTGCCAGGGCTCGCCGAGGGAATACTCCGTGACGGGCTCGACGAGGTGCTCGATGCCCCGCAGCGCGATCCACGCGCCGCCGAGCGGCAGAAGCACGTGCGTGGTCACGAGCCGGCCGATGCCGGTGCCGAAGAAGGGGGCACTGAGCCGCTGCATCACGGCGAGATACGCAGGGGCGGGGCGATACACGCCGTCGAGCGTGGCGGCCAGGCGGGCGTCGAGGCGGAGGAGCTCGTCGCCGTGCACCCAGTCGGCCGCGGTCCCGAGGTCGCGGAGCTTGACCTGGTTGCGTGAGATCGCATCCCGCACGCTGCCGAACGACACAAAGCCACGATCCATGATCGCGTCGAGCAGCTCGTCCACCAACTTCTCGCGGGCGGCCTCCTCCACCAGCGTCTGCGGTGCGAGCCCGGCCTCGGCGAGGCACCGCTCCAGCCGCGGCCGCAGCGACTCGCGGGCGGCGGCATCGGTGGTGGCCACCGCCTCCTCGAGCACCCGATCGCCCGCCGCCCGCACGTCGTCGGGCACGTCGACCGACGGCAGCCGCTGCAGGGCGGCGGTGGCGTGCCGATGGATCAGCACCAGCCGCTGGCACGGCAGCGGGATCGCCAGCGGCCGCCGGCCCGCGGTGAGCAGCCATGGCAGCAGCTGGGTGCGGAAGCTCTCCCGCTCGGAGTCGACGCAGATCTTCTGGAGGTCGTAGAGGAGCCGCGCTTCCGGGCTCCACGTCGAGCCTCTCGTGCTCGCCACCAGGCCTCGGATGAACTCCGCTGCCGCGTCGCAGGTGGCCGGGTCGAGGTCGAGCGCCCACGCGAGGCGGCGAGCGAGGGTGTCGACCTGGCGGGCGAGCCGGCCGGGGGCCGGTCGTGCGGTCTCGGGTCGGGCGGTCATCGCCCGCCACTCGTCGATGGCGGCACGAACGGTATTGCCCGTCGGGGCCGTGCGGTCGGCGCGGCGCCGTAGGACCGAGGCTCGCGGTCGCGGCCACGGCATGGTCCACCAGGGCCGGTCGGACCGCTCGGGCATCGCGCGATCCGGCCGCGGGACGAGGTCGGTGGCGAGCTCGATTCCAGCGGGACGTGCCCGAGCCGCCAGCGCGTCGGCTCCGATCGCAGCCTCGAGGCGGGCGACCAGAGGCTCCGGGTGCTCGATCGCGGGAAACCATGCCGCCAGGGAAGCCGGGTCCAACCGGCTGCGCTCGAGGACGACCGCGATGAACTCGGCAAGCACCTTGTCGTCGGAAGCATCGAGATCGACGAGGCCCTCGCGAATCAGCACGTCGCGGGCCTCGGCGAGCGACTCCGCGCCGATCGCCGCAGCCAGGTCTGCGCCGTGATCCATGACGACCCGGGGTGCCGCCAGGTCGAGGAGCGCATGGAACGTGCGCCGCCAATACGCCCCGGCGACCTCGCCGCCCCCGTCGCCATCCGCACGGTCGTCGGTCGGTCGGGCGACGACCGCGACGAGATCGGGCAGGTCGGCCGGGGGCACGAGGAGGTCGGCAGCCAGCTCGACGAGCCGCCGCGCCGGAAGCACCACCACGTCGCGATGCGGCAGTCGTCCCAGCCCGAGCGGCTCGTCACGGTGCCGCCTCGCCACCGCCCGGACGATCCGCGGCGGCGCGAAGATCACCTCGGGGACCGTGGCCCGCATCGCGTGTTCGAGGGCGAAGACGTCGGACGCCGAGAGGTGGTCGGCCATGCGCCGTCACTCGGCCTCGAGGAGCCGACGGGCTTCTTCGATCTGCCGGCGTTTGGCATCGTCGACCTTCGGCCACTCGAGCCCCAGACACCGGATCGTGTCGGCAAGCACGGCCGCCACCACGGCCCGGCTCACCCACTTGCGGTCGGCGGGAACCACGTACCACGGCGCATGGTCGGTGCTCGTGGCCGCCAGCGCCTCCTCGTAGGCTCGCATGTAGGCATCCCAGTGCTGCCGCTCGGCCACGTCCGACGGCGAGAACTTCCAGTGCTTGTCGGGCTGGTCGATGCGGTCCAGGAACCGCTTCCGCTGCTCCTTCCGCGACACGTTTAGGAAAAACTTCACGATCGCCGTGCCGTTGCGGGCGAGGTGCCGCTCGAAGGCGTTGATGTCGTCGAACCGGTCGGCCCATGTGCGTGGACGGGCCTCGATGCCGGGAATCCGCTGGGCTCCGAGCAGCCGCTCGTGGACCCGCACGATCAGCACCTCTTCGTAGTACGACCGGTTGAAGATCCCGATCCGTCCGCGCTCCGGCACCCGCTTCATGCAGCGCCACAGGAACGTATGGTCGAGCTCCTCGTCGGACGGATGCTTGAAGCTCGTCACCTCCACGCCCTGCGGGTTGACGCCCGACATGACGTGCTTGATCGCGCCGTCCTTGCCGGCGGCGTCCATGGCCTGGAAGATCACGAGCACGCTCCAGGTGTCGCTCGCCCAGAGGAGCTCCTGCATGCGGGCCAGCTCCGCGACTCCGTCGGCGAGCACCTCGTCGGCGAAGCGGCGGCGGTCCTTCTCGGGGATATCGTCGTCGCCGGCCCAGCCCGGATCGTGGTCGGCGAGCCGGAAGCGTTCCCCGGCGGGGACGCGGAACAGTTTCTTGGTCTTCGCGAGGTCGAGGGCCACGGGCGGTGCTCCGGATTTGGGCTCCATCATAGCGGTCCCCTCCCCGACCGTGGCCTCGCGGCGAACAATGGGGCGAGCTCGGACATCTTCCGGAGATCACGCGGCATGCCCAGGGTGCAGGTAGGCGACACGGCCCCGACGTTCACGGCGCCGCTCCAGGATGGCGGCACGTTCGACTCCGCCGCGCTGCTCGGCCGGAAGTGGCTGGTGCTGTTCTTCTATCCGAAGGACAACACGCCGGTGTGCACGAAGGAGGCCTGCGCCTTCCGCGACTCCTACGAGGCCTTCGCCGCCGCCGGCGCCGAGGTGGTGGGGGTGAGCAGCGACTCGGTGGCAGCCCATGCCCGGTTCGCGGAGAAGCACCGGCTGCCGTTTCCGATCGTGGCCGACACCGACCGACGGCTCCGGCGGCTATTCGGCGTGTCCAATCCCCTGGGCGTGATCCCGGGGAGGGTGACGTACGTGATCGATCGCGACGGCGTGGTGCGGATGCTCTACTCGGCGCTCTTCGCGTCGGACGAGCACGTGCAGCGGGCGCTGGCGGCGGTCGGGGCCTAGCAGCTCTCGTCACTCGGGAAGGTGGAAGAACCCGATCGCGAGGATCAGGTACACGCCCAGCAGCAGGAAGCCCTCGAACCAGTTCGCCTTGCCATCGGCGATCAGCTCGCGGGTGATGATCGTCGCCAGCACGATCGCCACCACCTCGAACGCCGTGAAGGCAAGATCCATCGGCTCACCCATCGCCCGGCCTGCGAACACGAGCAGCGGGGCGACGAGCAGGACGAGCTGGATGGTCGATCCGACGGTGGCCGCGAG
>JBJTRH010000462.1:0-5273 GCA_046076065.1 Planctomycetaceae bacterium
GGCGGTGATGTTTCCCATGGTCAGTGTCTTTCCTGGTTAGCCCTACTGGTTTAGCCCTTCTTCGCGCCGTAGAGGCTGCGAGACTGCTTGCGGCCCTGCACGCCGAGCGTGTCGAGCGCGCCGCGGATGATGTGGTAGCGAACACCCGGGAGGTCGCGGACACGGCCGCCGCGAACGAGCACGATCGAGTGCTCCTGCAGGTTGTGGCCTTCGCCCGGGATGTAGACCGTGACTTCCTTCTGGTTCGAGAGCCGCACGCGGGCGATCTTCCGCAGGGCGGAGTTCGGCTTCTTCGGCGTCATCGTGCGGACCTGGAGACAGACACCCCGCTTCTGGGGGCAGCGGTCGAGCACGGGCGACTTCGAAAACTTCCGCTTCGGACGGCGGCGGCTGCGGACGAGTTGGCTGATCGTGGGCATGGATTGATTCGTAAGGGAGGCCTGAACCCGGGGAATCCCAAAAGATAGCCGACAAATCACTGCGTTCAAAGGCACCCGCGCAGAGGCCGGGAAAATCAGGCGGGATGCAGCAGTTCCCCGCGTCCTCCCGCGAGGGCGTCGCCGTGCCATTGCCGCCAGGAGGGTACAGCCAAGGCCGCGTCCGCCGGCCCGAAGCCGCACTGCCGGAGCCATTGAAAGAGGAGGGGAACAAAGGTTGGCCGCCATGCCGTGCCGCGGCGGAAGGTCGCCGCCGGGGAAGGGCGGTCGGTCAGGCAGAGCACCGACCCGCGGCGCATGCCCAGCCCGGGCTGGGGGCCGAGTCGCCCACCCACGGCCAGCGTGCCCGCCCGCATCTCGAAGGCCGCCCCCGAGCCGCAGTCGCCCGCGACGGCCACCACTCCGCGGCGGAGCCGGGCGGCGGCAAGGTCTCCGGCCGATCCGCCCACGAGCACCACGCCCCCGCGGCCGCCGAGCGGCTCACCGGGCAGGGCGGCGGCCACGTTGTGGCCGGCGTTGCCTGCGACGACGACGTGCCCGCCGGCGATCTGGGCCGCGAGCCAGTCGCCGGCGTCGCCGCTCACCTCGAGGCGGCCGCCCGACATGCCCTCGCCGGCGTGGCGACCGACGTGCCCGTGCACCCGCACCGTGCCCGCCTGTATGCCGGCCGCGACGAAGTGCACACGGGCGAAGTTGCCCCGGCACTCGATCGTGGCGTCAGAGGTGTCGCCGGTGACGGCGAAGAGATCGCCGACCCGGCAGGGCCGGCCGTCCGCCGTGATCGTCAGCGCCGCCACGTCGGCCACGCTCATGCCTGAGATCCGGTCCGGCACGACCCCGCCGAGGTCGATCGACCTCGGCGCGGCCGGGCCGTTGGGCAGCGGCTCGAGCACCAGCGGCATGGGAAGTGTCCGGCTCGGGCCGGAGTTGAGGATGCGGGAGCGTGGCCGCGGGAGCGGTCGCCCCCGCGGCCACGCAGCATAACCTCGCGCTGCGGCTCAGCCGACGCGCACCTCGACCTTTCGCGGGCGGACTGCGGCAAGCCTGGGCACGCGGACGGTGAGCACGCCGCGACGGTAGTCGGCCGAGATCTGCGCGGCGTCGAAGCCCTCGCCGATCCGGAACGAACGCCGGTAGCCGCCGATGCCGTACTCGCGTCGCACGACGCGGCCGGGCAGGTCGCGCGGCGGCACGCTGGCGGCGATCGACAGGACGCCATCTTCGAACGTCACGTCGATGCCGTCGGGGCGGGCCCCGGGAACGTCGGCGACGAACAGCACCTCGCCGCCGCGGTCGCAGATGTCGACGTTGGGCTGGTAGGTGAGAGAAGGCTCTGGCCGCGACGTCCCGGCGGCCGCTTCGGGCGTGGACTGGGTGACCATGGACTGGAATCTCCTTGGGGTTCGCGATTCACGACGAAGAACGAAGGGAACCTCGCATCGACCTGCTCATGTCGATCTGGCGGTCACGACGTGCGGACCTCCACCTTCCGCGGCCGGCATTCGGCCGCCTTGGGGCACGTGACGGTGAGCACGCCGTCGACGAGCCGGGCCTCGACCCGCGCGGCGTCGACGCCGGCGGGCAGCGAGATCCGCCGCTCGAACGCCCCGGTGCCACGCTCGCGGCGATGCCAGGTCACCCGCTCAGCTTCGGTCTCGACGCCCTCGGCCGGCGTCTCGGGCTTGTGCTCGGGCCGCGAGCCCTTGAGCACGAGCGTGTCGTCGGCCACGGTGATCTCCACGTCGGCCGCGTCGAGTCCGGGAAGTTCCGCCTCCACGGTGACGGCGGCTGCATCTTCACGGACGTTGACGGCCGGAAACACTCCGGCTGTCGGACGCACGCCCCAGCCGTGCAGCGGCGGCGCGGCGGTGAGCGTGTTCCAGAAGCGGTCGAGTTCCTCGCGCAGTTCGTCGAGCGGGAGCGCGAAACCCGGGCGAAACGTCGGCATCACAGGGCTCCTTCGGGGCGGTCGATGGCGTCGAGGGCACGCTGCCCGCGACGAGCGAACGAGATTGCAAAGGGCGTGCCAGTCGGTGTGAACGCCCGAACACCTCGAAAAACGGCCTGCTGATGCCGGATTCACGGGCGTGGGCTCGCGTCCGTGGGAAACCTTGGCAGTCGCGCCGGTGGTGCCGGCTGTCAGCGTGGCAGCCCGGGCCGAGCGAGGTCGGGATGCCGTTGTGGGGTGGGTGGCGACCCCTATACTCTCGGCTCGCTCGCTGCTGGAGGAGACACGACCACATGCGGTTCACGCTGCTCGATCGGGTGCTGGAGATCGACCCGGGCAAGTCGATCACGGCCATCAAGACGGTCTCCCTCGCCGAGGAGTACCTCGGCGATCACTTTCCGCGGTTCCCCGTGCTGCCCGGCGTGTTCATGCTCGAGGCGCTGACGCAGGCGGCCGCATGGACGATCCGCCTCGGCGAGGACTTCGCCCACAGCATGGTGGTGCTGCGGACCGCCCGGAACGTCAAGTACGGCGACTTCGTGGAGCCGGGGCGGGTGCTGACCGTCAACGTGCAGGTCACCGCTCAGGATGAAAAGACCACCACCGTGAAGGCCGCGGGCTCGGTCGGCGAGCGGACGAGCCTGACGGCCCGGCTCGTGCTCGAGCGTTACAACATGGCCGACCGTCTGGCCCACGGGGCCGCCCTCGACGCCCGCGTTCGCGGCGAGATGCGGAAGCTCTGGGCGCTGCTGCACCCGACCCGCGGCCTCCAGCGGCCCCCGGTGGCCTACGTCTCGCAGGCTGGGCAGGGCGTTCCGAGCGGGGCCGTCGCCGCCGGCCGCGGCTGACCTGCAGCGGCCTGTTTTGCGGGAAAACCTCGGCAAAACCCGGTCAAAACCGGGGCCGGTTGTTCCGTTTGCTCCCGGGCGACGGGCGGAAACCGCCCGTCTTCGGGTTCCCATGGGAGCCGGCCGACATTACAACAACCGCCGTCGGTCGGTCCGCGCCCATATTCCCCACTTTCCAAGGTGAATCGTCGATGCCGTCTCGCGAAGAAATTTTTGACAAGGTGAGGTCCGCCCTCGTGGATGCCCTCGGAGTCGACGAGGACGAGGTCACCCCGGCCGCGACCATGGTGGGCGATCTCGGGGCGGAGTCGATCGACTTCCTCGACATCGTGTTTCGCCTCGAGAAGGCGTTCAACATCAAGATCTCGCGGGGCGAGCTGTTCCCCGAAGACGTGCTGTCGAGCTCCGAGTTCGTGCAGGACGGCAAGGTGACGCCGGCCGGCATCGCCGCCCTGAAGGAGCGGATGAAGTTCGCCGACCTCTCGCGGTTCGAGGCGAATCCGAGCGTCCAGAACTTCGCCAACACGCTCACCGTGGAAGACATGGTGCGCTACGTGCAGAGCAAGCTGGCTGCCTGAGGCTCCGGCCCGGGCCGCGGATGGGCCGCGGCGTTTCCGCAGAGGCGGCCGACGGCCGCGATCACGTCAAATGCGCTGGTTTTGGATCGACCGCTACGAGGAGTTCGTCCGGGGCAGGCACGCCACGGCGGTGAAGAATGTGTCGCTCGCGGAGGAGCACCTCCACGACCATTTCCCGGGCGTGGCGATCATGCCCAACTCGCTGATCGTCGAGGGCATGGCCCAGGCGGCCGGCCTGCTCGTGGCCGACGCGATCGACTTCAACCGGCGCGTGGTGCTCGCGAAGGTGGCGGCGGCGGAGTTTCATTTCGACGCCGTGCCCGGTGACACGATCCGCTTCCGTGCCGAGGTGCTCGACCTCAAGCCCACGGGGTCGCTCACGAAGGTGACGAGCACCGTGGGCGACCGCCTGCAGGGACAGGCGGAGCTCTTCTTCGCCCATCTCGAGCCCGGCGAGGGCGTGCCGAAGCTCTTCGAGACCGACGAGCTCTTGCGCTGGCTCGATCAGATGCACATCTACGAGATCGGTCGCGACGAGGCGGGCAACCCGCTCGCGCGGCCCGATTGGTGAATCGACGCGGAGGCGGGCCATGGCCGGCGACAGGCGGCGGGTGGTGATCACCGGGATGGGCTGCATCACGCCGCTGGGCGTGGGCGTGGAGCCGCTCTGGAAAAACCTCGTCGCCGGCGCCTCCGGGGTGGGGCTGACGACGATCTTCGACGCCTCGAAGTTTCCCACCAGGATCGCCGCCGAGGTGCGGGGCTGGGACATCGCCTCCGAGGGTGAGGATCCGAAGCGCTGGGAATACTGCGGGCGGCACACGCGGTTTGCCGCGGGGGCGGCCCTGCAGGCGATGCGGGATGCCGGCCTGCCCCACGGCCTGCCCGCCGATCCCACCCGGCTGGGCATCTACCTCGGCAGCGGTGAGGGGCAGCAGGACTTCGACGCCTTCACGCGGATGATGATGGCCTCCATCGAGGGCGACACGCTCGACGTGGCGAAGTTCACGAAGCTCGGCCTCGAGACCCTGCATCCGCTCTCGGAAGTCGAGCAGGAGCCGAACATGCCGGCCGGCCACCTGGCGGGGCTGTTCGACGCGCAGGGGCCGAATCTCAACTGTCTCACCGCCTGCGCCGCCTCCAGCCAGGCGATCGGCGAGGCCTGCGAGATCGTCCGCCGCGGCGAGGCCGACGTGATGCTTTCCGGCGGCACGCACAGCATGATCCATCCGTTCGGCGTGACGGGCTTCAACCTGCTCACGGCGCTCTCCACGCGGAACGACGAGCCGCAGCGGGCGAGCCGGCCGTTCGACAACGACCGCGACGGCTTCGTGCTCGGCGAGGGCGCGGCGATGGTGGTGCTCGAGGAGCTCGAGCACGCGAAGCGGCGGGGCGCCCGGATCCACGGCGAGATTCTCGGCTACGGCTCGACGGCCGACGCCTACCGGATCACCGACACGCA
>JBJTRH010000463.1:0-3902 GCA_046076065.1 Planctomycetaceae bacterium
CCTGCGGATGCTCGAAGGGGGCGCGGGATGAGGCCATCGTCGCCCGACGCCGATCGTCGAACCCTGCTCTTGCTTGCGGGCCTGGTGGCCCTCGTCGCCCTGATTGCGTGGCCGTCGTTCATGGGGCGAATTCAGTATGCCCGCACGAGGGCCGACCTCACCGCGATCCGCGACGCCGCGGCGGAGGCGGAACTCCGCTCGGTGGGCAAGATGTTCACGAGCCTCGCCCGGATCATCGGTCCGACGGTGGTGAACGTCACCTCGAAGCGGCGAGTCGTGACGGTGGCCGACGAGATCGCGGCGCTTCGCGGCCTGCAGCCGAGTGGCGCGACCGCCGAGGAGGTCGGGTCGGGCGTGATCGTGGAGCCTGAGGGCGTGATCGTCACCAACTACCACGTCGTGGCCAACAGCAGCGAGATCGACGTCGCACTGGCTGACGGCCGCCGGTTCGCGGCACAGCTCGTCGGGGCCGACGCAGCCACGGATCTCGCGGTGCTGAGGATCGACGCCACGGATCTCCCGGTGGCCGCGTGGGGCGACAGCGACACGATCGAACCCGGCGAAATGGTCTGGGCGATCGGCAACCCCTTCGGCCTCGATCGCACGATCACCTACGGGATCGTGAGTGCGGTCGGGCGGCGGGGCGTGCTCGAGAACCCCTACCAGGAGTTTCTCCAGACCGACGCCTCGATCAATCCCGGCAACTCGGGTGGACCGCTCGTCAACGTGGACGGTCGGGTGATGGGCATCACCACGGCGATCGTCGGCAAGGACTACTCGGGCATCGGCTTCGCGATTCCGAGCAACACCGCCCGGCAGAAGTGTCGGGAGATTCTCGAAGACGGCTACGTGGAGCGCGGCTACCTGGGCATGGCGCTCAAGTCGTCGCCCGCCGACGTGTTCGGGGTGCTCGTGGCCGCGGTCGAGCCCACGTCGCCGGCGGCCCTCGCCGGCGTCCGGCCGGGTGACCTGGTGGTGTCGTTCGACGGCGAGCCCGTCGCTGAGCCGGCCGGCCTCTTCCTCCATGTGACGCGCACTCCGATCGGCGAGCCGGTGCCGCTGGGCGTGGTTCGCGACGGCCGGCAGGAGACGATCGTCGTGAGAATCGGCCGGCGGCCCCGGTGATGGAGACGAGGCGGATGATCGCGGCATCGATTCGCCTGCTTGCGATCGTCGGCCTGTCCGCGGGGGCCTCCGTGTCCACGGCCGCCAGCATCGACTTCGATCGCGACATCAGGCCGCTCTTCGCCGCGCACGTCGAGATCGTGCTGCCTGCTCCGTCATGCCCTGAGACCGGCACCGAGCACACGCCGGCGGAGCCGCGGCGAATGACGGTCGCCGACGCGGTCGACGGCCCCTTCGACCCGCGGGACACGCTCCGGGCCGACCCGGCGGGATGTGGCGGTTTTCCCGTCCTCACCGGGCCGCGGTGGTGCGTGTTCGTGCTCGCGGATCCGACCGCGGTGCCCCGCGATGGCCGAGGTGCGGATCTCGATCACCCAGTCGGCGGCGTCAAACTCCACCACGCAGGCCTGCCCGCTGCGGCATTTCGGACTGGCTGCCTCGGCCGACCACCGTTGGCAGGGGCTGGCGTCTGATACCGAGCGGCGCAAGGCGGTCGTATCTCGTCGTGGGGTCGGAGACCGTTCAGCAGGCTGCGACGTCGACTCCGGCGTCGGTCGGCATCCGCATGGCACGGATCACATCCAGGGTGATGGGGCGGACCAGGTACCCTGCCACGCCCGAGGCCAACGCCCGCTGCTCCTCCTCGAGGCGGTAGGTGTCGGAGATGATGAAGATGCCGGATCGCATCGCCTCGCCGACCTTTTCGAGCGAGATTCGCGACCCGGCGAGCAGCGGATCGACGTCGCCCTGAAGGACGTGGGGCGACCGCATGTCGAGCAGGTCGAACCCCGACATGTCGGGCAGTTCCGACGCCACCAGCCACGCGTCCGCCCGGAAGCGGCGCGACAGCCGCACGGCCGATCGGCCGTCGACACAGAAGTGGACGCCCACCTCGCCTGTCTGGGCGGCCTGCACGAAGTCGCCGTAGCGATCACAGGTCGCATCGACGATCACGATCTCATGGATGCCGGCGGAACGCAGCGAATCGATGCCTGGTCGGAGGTTCATCTGCGGAATCCTTTGCTGCCTGAGGTCTGGGTGCGTGGGGTGATGGGACAGGGGTTTGTCAATCGCGACGAGTTCACCGGGACGACTGCTGCAGCAGCGACCTGGTCATGGGCTTCCGGTTGATCGGAAGCGATGGACGGACACCGACGAGTCGGCCGCCGACGAGCGGTCGCGACACCGCGGTCGCCGGGGTGTCGAGGTCGTCGACCAGCAGCGGAAACGCGAGCGACGAGTAGGCGAATACCTCGTCATCCCGAACCATCCACATCGAGCGATTCACCGGCGGAACGGATGACCGCAGATTCCGGTCGCCCCCGTCGATGGCCAGCGGAACCCGTCCAAGTTGCGGGATGTCCACGGATGCACGCTGCATGGCAGCAGCCCGTGCGAGCGGTTCAAGGTCGTTGGTGGAGATCATCAGGTTGGCGACGCCGGCCCGATCCTCGGCGATCGCATGCGTGGCCGTGCAGGCTCCAACCAGGGCGACCCCCGATACGAAGCCGCGTAGCATCAACGATCCCGAGACACGCATGACATCACCTGCCGTTTGAGGAAAGACGCGACAATGAGGTTTGAGAACGAGCGCTTGGCCATGGCAATCAGCCGCCGCCGACGAACCGTCAGGCCATCACCACCACGAGCACGGCCACGACCGCCAGCACGCAGGTGCAGGCGAGCGATGAGACGAGACGCGAAGGAAACGATGTGGACGAGGAGAGCGGCGAGAGCATGGGTCAACGAATCCTTGCTTGGGGGAGTCAGGAACCGAGGTGTGGATCTGTGCCGGGGGTGACGTCACACCAGCGACACGATGGACAGGAAGGCGACGACCGGAAGCGAGCACATCGCGAGATCGGCACGGGTGAGCTGCCACCACGTGCTTCCCACACGGTCTGCACCGATCACAGGCATCCGATTCACGAGCGATCTCCTTCCGATGGGCTGGGCGATCAACGGCTCCGGCGGGCGAAGCCACCTGCAGACCCGAGGGCGGATGCCCGCGGAACGGGTGAAGCGAATCACCTCGCCACTTCCCCACATGCAGGTGGCGCGCCAGATGGCCATGGAGCCGGCGAAAATCTTGCAAAGACGCCTTTTTTCGAGAGAAATGCGATTTTCTCGCGATCAGGCCATCAGCCCTCAGGTGGGGAAGTGGAGCGAATCGCACCAGCGCCTGGGGAAAACCTCCCCATGGGGGGTGGAGCGCTTCTCTCCACCCTCCCGCCCGGAGGCGAACCGACCGCGGCCTCGATCGGCCCGGGGGAGCCTCCGGCTGGCTGCGGTGCCAACGCAGAGCCAGGGGATCACGGGGGACATGGAGAAGGCGCACGAATGGCGTGGCAGAAGCCCGGATCCGCCTCGGCGCTCGCGCCATCGACCGTGAAGGGCCCAGGTCGCGAGCCCGTCAGGGCGTCGTGTCGTCCGCGGGCTTGTCGCCGCCCGGGAGGTCGTCGAGCATCTTCGAGAAGTTGAACTCACCCCCTCCGAAGGCCGAGAAACCGCCGAAGCCCCCGCCGGCCTCGCTCGCGGCCTCGGGGGCCGCAGCCGATTCCGCCGGCTTGGCCTGCGGCCGGGCCACGGCCGTGCCCTGGGGGCGGCTGCGCATCTGGCCGCAGACCGTGTCCAGCCACTCCGGCGACGGAAAGGCGTAGGGCCGGAACTTCTCGAGGGTGCCGGTCTCCTCGTGCACGAACATGGCCCGCTGCGGGCCGAGCTTGGCGGCAATTGGGCTGTCGACGAGCTGGCTGGAGTCGTTGCCGCTCATCTGG
>JBJTRH010000464.1:0-4630 GCA_046076065.1 Planctomycetaceae bacterium
CACGGTGCCCGCGAAGGGCGACCTCACACGGCGGATGGTCGAACTCTGCGTGGATCTCGACGGCGACGGCACCTTCAAGGGCGTGCTGTCGAAGGACGGCGACAAGGAGTTTCGCTCGCCGGAGCGATTCAACCTCGCCGACCCCTTCCGGATCGACGACCGCTGGTACATCGCCCGGCCCTCGATCAGCGGCGCCGAACTCACGATCACGCCCGTCGCCCCCCCGGGAAGCGACGTGGCGGCGCTCCAGAAGCCGGTGGAGGTGCGGCCGATGCTCGCGGCGGGAACGCCCGCCCCGGCGTTCACGGTCGAGTCGGCCGATGGCAAGCCGCTCTCCCTCGCCGACTTCAAGGGCAGGATCGTGATCCTCGACTTCTGGGCCACCTGGTGCGGCCCCTGCCTGGCCTCGATGCCGGGCCTCGAGAAGCTCTATCAGAAGGTCAAGGACCAGAACGTGGAGGTGCTGAGCCTCAACGTCTACGATGACAAGGAGTCGTTCGACGAGTGGATCGCGGTCAACCGCGGCACGAACTTCAATTTCACGTTCGCCTTCGACCCGGCGGACAAGGGCTCCGCCGAGAGCGTGGCGGGCATGAAATACAACGTGCCGGGCCTGCCCACGCTCTACGTCATCGACGGCGAAGGCCGCGTGGCGGCGGCGTTCGTGGGTGCCCAGGAGAGCAGGCTCGTCGAGGCGCTCGGGGCGCTCGGCGTCGAGGTGCAGTCGGACGAATGACGGCCGGTCGTGAAGGCCGTCTCACGAGGAGATGCCCGACGTGATCACGCGACATGACCGCGGAAGGTGGCACACCACGCTCCTGGTGCTCGCTGCGGCTGCCGCCACCTCACCCGCGTTGGCCCAGGTGACGTTCGACTGGGCGACCGTGGGCAACCCCGGCAACGCGCCCGACACGCTGGTCATGAACAAGCCAAACGGCACCCTGCCCGGCGACGGTACGACCGGCTACGGCTCCGTGGACTACACCTACCGGATCTCGAAGTACGACGTCACCAACTCGCAATACGTCAGCTTTCTCAACACCGTCGACCCGAACGGCACGAATTCGCTGCTCTACATCACGAACATGACCAACACGGTCATCCAAGGCGTCAGCTACCCGGCCTACAGCGGCGGCATCGACCGGAATCTCGCCGCGGCGGCGGGCAGTCGCTACTCCGTCATGGCCGGCCAGGAAAACTACCCTGTCGTCCACATCAACTGGTCGCGCGCGGCCCGCTTCGTGAACTGGCTGGCCAACGGCCAGGGTTCGGGCGGCACCGAGAGCGGCGTCTACGACATGTCTGTGTTCGGGGGCACGAATTACTATGCCGCTCCCCCGCCACGGGCACCCGGCGCCCAGGTGTTTCTCCCCAGCGAGGACGAGTGGTACAAGGCCGCCTACTACGACCCGTCGCTCAACGGAGGTCTGGGTGGCTTCTGGCAGTACGGCACGCGCAACAACGCAGCGCCCGCATCGGTCGGCCCGCCGGGTTCCTCCAACAACAGCGCAAACATCGGTGCCGGCACCAGCGCCTCTGGTGGGTCGAGCGGCTCGGTGGCCGCTACGTTCGCCAAGACCGGTACGACGTTCGATATAAATGCCGACTATCTCACGAACGTCGGCGCGTACACGACGTCCATAAGTTTCTTCGGTCTCTCTGACCTCGACGGCCTGGTCTACAACTGGACTGAAGCTTCGCGGGAGAGTTTGAGCACCCCGGGCCATTTACTGCCCGTCTACCGCGGCGGCTCGTGGTATTACAACGAGTTGAACTCTGGTGCCGCATTGCGCAGTACGAGTAGTTATGCGGGCACCAACACGGGTCAGTTTCAATATTGGGGCTTCCGCGTGGCGAGCCTCGCTCCCGTGGGCCCGACGGCCGTGACCATCGACGTGACCACGGGCACCTCGCAGACCCAGGCGCAGGCCGGCTATCCAACCCTCACGCCCGACATTGCCACGAGCGTGACGAAGACCGGTGGCGGCACGCTCGTGCTCGACCAGGCCAACACGCTCTCAGGGTCCACGACCGTGCAGGGGGGCGTGCTGCGGCTGGCGAACGCCTCGGCGCTGTCGGCAAGCCAGCTCGTCGTCGTGGCCGGCGGCACGGCGCAGGTGACTCCCGTGACGACCACGAGCGTGGCGAGCCTCGATCTCGCCAGCGGCAACGGCCTGCTCGATCTCACGAGCGGAGCCCTCACGATCGCCGGCGGCATGACGGGCCCGCAACTGGTGGCCGAGATCCTCGAGGGCCGGGGCGACGGCTCGTGGACCGGCACCTCCGGGATCGTGTCGAGCGTGGCCGCGGCCGAAGTGGCGTCGAGCATTCCCCGCGCAGTGGGCTGGGTCGACAACGGCGACGGCTCGCTGACGGCGGCCTATGCGGCCCCGGGCGACACCAACATCGACTGGTCGATCGACATCCTCGACGCGTCGAACTTTCTGGCGCTCGGCAAGTTCGACACGGGCCTGCCGGCCACCTGGATCGAGGGCGACTTCAGCTACGACGGCATCGTCGACATCCTGGATGCGGCCGACTTCTTCGCCACGGGCCTCTACGACGCGGGGAACTACAACGCGGGCGACAGTGCCGCCGGCGTGGCCGCGGTGCCGGAGCCCACGGCGTGGGCGCTCATGGGTCTTGCCGGCGTGAGGCTTCTCTGGCGTCCCCGTCGACGTGCACGGTGACGCGACAAGGCTGACGTTCCCGGCGCCGGTCCCAGCGGCCTATACTCCCGCCATCACATCGTTTCCCCACCGTGATGGTGCCGCATGCGGTCGCAGAATCAGCTTCTTCACAGCCGTGCCCGGGTGAGGCCGCGGTACGCCCTGTTTCCGCTCGAGGGCTATCCGTGCTCGCGGTTGCCGCAGTGGCCGAGCGTCGAGGCGCGGGTGCTCGCCTCGCCGGCCCTCGGGGCGGCGTTCGTCGAGGAATTGGTCGACCTGAAGAAGGGGCAGGGGGGCGGGGCCAAGGCCGACGGCCGGGTCGAAACGTTTCTCTACGTGGTCTCGGGAGGCATCGAGCTCACGGTCGACGGCCGAAAGCATCCGCTCGGCGGCGGCGGCTACGCCCTCGTGCCGCCGACGTCGGACTATTCGGCGACGGCCACCGCTGACAGCCGTCTGATCCTGCTCAAGAAGGCCTACGAGCCGCTCGCCGGCGTCACGCCGCCGGGGCTGTTCGTGGGCGATGCCGCGAAGGTGCCCGGCACCGTCTATATGGGCGACGAGGGAGCACGGCTCCAGACGCTGATTCCCGACGAGCTGCCCTACGACCTGGCAATGAACATCTTCACCTTCGAGACGGGGCACAGCCTGCCCTACGTGGAGACCCATGTGATGGAGCACGGCCTCTGGTTCCTCCAGGGCAAGGGGCTCTACTACCTCGACGATACCTGGATGGAGGTCGAGCAGGACGACTTCATCTGGATGGGGCCCTACGTGCCGCAGTCGTTCTACGCGACCGGCCCCGTGGCCTCGAAGTATCTCTATTTCAAGAACGTGAACCGCGAGATCCCCATCTGACAGACAAGCCCCGATCGTGTGTGCCTCGGGAGCGAGCCACGCGTGCTGCAGCCGTACCGCTTACGCGGTTACGCTTCCTGAAGCCTGACGGCGTTACGCTTGCTGGGCCGAACCTTGCGAGGAACTGATGAACGAAAAGATCTACCGCGACGCCGACGTCGACATGAGGCCGCTCGACGGTAAGACAGTGGCCGTGATCGGCTACGGCATCCAGGGCAAGGCCCAGGCGGCCAACGCCCGCGACAGCGGCGTAAAGGTGATCATCGGCACGCGGCCCGAGGCAGAGTCGCCGAGCCGCACGCAGGCCCTGGCCGACGGCTTCGAGGCCTGCTCGATCGGCGAGGCCACGAAGCGGGCCGACGTGCTGCTCATGGAACTGGCCGACCCGGCCCAGCCCCCGATCTGGAAGGCCGACATCGCCACCAACCTCTCAGCGGGCAAGACGGTCTGCTTCTGCCACGGCTTCAACATCCTCTACGGAGCGATCACGCCGCCGAAGGACGTCAACAGCGTGCTCTTCGTGCCCAACGCCCCGGGCCACTTCGTGCGGCAGAAGTATCTCGCCGGCGAGGGCATTTACGGCTGCGTGGCGGTGGATCACGACGCCACCGGCGATGCCCTGCAGGTCGCGCTGGCCGTGGCCAAGGCGGTGGGCAGCACGCGGGCCGGCGTGGTGGAGATGTCGTTCCAGCATGAGACCGAGGGCGACAACTTCGAGGAGCAGATCCTCTACGGCGGCGCGATCCACCTCATGAAGATGTGCTTCCAGACGATGGTCGACAACGGCTACCCGCCGAGCTTCGCCTACGCCAAGGCGATCCGCTCGCTCCGCAGCGTGATCGACGTGATGGACGAGGTCGGCATCGAGGAATACATCAGCCGCCGCTGCAGCCGCACGGCCGAGTTCGCGATCCGCACCCGCGGTCCCCGCGTGATCAACGAGGAAGCGATCCGCGAGATCTTCCGGGAGACGGAGCGGGGCGAGTTTGCCCGCGACTGGATGCAGGAATGGGCCCTCGGCATGCCCACGCTCCATCGGATGCGGCGGACCGCCGCCGAGAGCGCGATGGAGAAGACCGGCCACGAGTGGCGGCGGGAGTTCG
>JBJTRH010000465.1:0-2258 GCA_046076065.1 Planctomycetaceae bacterium
GCTTCGCCCCGCCTGCCTCAAGGCTGCACCGGCCACGGAGGGCGGTGCAGCCGTATATCAAGGAATCACGACTTCGTCGGAGATCACGACCGGCTTGCCGGCCGTCACGCCTGCCGGCGTCGGCAGCGTGGCCGCCGGGCCCGGGGAACCGCCCGGCCCGCCCGGCACCACGGCGCCGGCCGGCATGCCCGGCATGCCTTGCATGCCCTCGTGAACCACCGTGCCACCGCCGCCTTCGCACGAGTTGCAGCCCGTGGCGGCGACCGGAGCCGAATCGCAGCACTGCTGCTGCTGTCCGCAGACACGGGGCGCGGGAGCCGCCGCCGCCTGCACCGCTCCGGGCGGCGTGAAGCCCGGGGGCAGGTGCCCGAAGCACTTCTCGTACTTCCAGACCTCCATGGCGATGTACCGCTCATTGAGCGTCTTGCAGCCGGTTGCCGACACGGCCAGCACCGCCGCCGCCGCGAGGAGCCGTCGGCTCCAACCCTGTGCGCGCATCGATCCATCTCCTTCGGGGGGCCGTCGGAGGTGCCGGGAGTCGCAGCGACGACGGTCGCATCCCGGCGCGGCGTCATTGTCGGGCGACGCCGCCGAAGGCCACGCAAACCTACCCCACGGACGACGCGCGGCAACCGCGGCCATGCCGATGAGAGACGGATGCGGCAGGGGGCATGGCAAACCCTGCGGATCGTGTCGGGAGAGCCGGGCGCGAGGCCATCCCGGAAGGGCGGCCGAGGCTCAGCCCTTGCGGTGCCGGATGCGGGCCCGCATCCGCCGCTTCTTCTGCCCGAGCTTGCGTCGTCCCTTGCCCGTCTTCTTCACGCCCATTCGGTTGCTCCACGAGTCCCACGGACGGCACATTTCGGCCGCCGTGAACGCGACGTTGTAAGATGCTGCGTTCGCGGTTGCAAGCATCCCCGGCGGCGTCCTGCGGCATGATCGTGTTCTTCCCCACCTACGCCTGCCGCACGCGGGGCGGCTGGACCGCGCGGATCGCCGGAATGGTCGCCCGGCCCCTGCCCGAGCGGAGCCGTCGCCGGGTGCTGGCCGTCGCGGTCCTCCGCCGCCTGCTCGACCTCGACGAGGAGCAGATGGCCTCGGACGTGTTCCGCCGCCGGGCGGAACTGTTCCTGTTCCGCCGGGTCGTCGGCCACCGTGTGACGATCGCCCTGGGGGATCGCACCATCGATGCCGGCTATTCCGACAAGGCGGGGCATTTCGAGACGATCGTGGAGTTCGACGACGACTTCGCCGCCGCGCACGCGACCACCGGTGAGGCCGGCGGTCGCCGCCTCGAGTATGCCGGGATCGCCGACCACGACGACGGCACGGGCGACGGGATCCCGCGGGGCGGCGGCAGCGTGCATCTCGTGGAGCCCAGCGGGCTGTCCGTGATTTCCGACATCGACGACACCGTAAAGTTCACCAACGTCGCCGACCGCCGGGAGCTGCTCCGCAACACCCTGCTCCGCGAGTTCACGGCGGTCGAGGGCATGCCGGACGTCTATCGCCGCTGGCAGCAGGGCGGCGCCGAGTTCCACTACGTCTCCAGCAGCCCGTGGCAGCTCTCCGACTGCCTCTGTCGATTCCTCGGCACCGCGGGGCTCCCCGCGGGCTCCATGCACCTCAAGCTCTTTCGCCTCAAGGACTCGACGCCACTCGGACGGCTGCCGTCGCGGAAGCGCGGCAAGCGGCGGGCGATCGAGAAGATCCTCGGCGACTTCCCCGACCGGCGGTTCGTCCTGGTCGGCGACTCCGGCGAACGGGATCCCGAGATTTATGCGGCGGTGGCCCGACGGTGTCCCGGGCAGGTCGTCGGCATCCATATCCGTGAAGTCCCCGCGAAGTCGTCGCCCGCCAAGATCCGCGAACGGCTGGCGAAACTCGGCCGCAGGCTTCCCGACGACTGCCTGCGGGTCTTCCGCCTGCCCGACGAACTGCCGGACCTCGCGTCCACGCGCTGACGGCGACCGGAGCCGCTGTCAGGTTGAGCCGTCACCCAGGATCGTCGAAGGCGTTCTGGTAGTGCTCCACCACCGGCCTGCCGGCGGCATCGAAGGTGACCGCCACCACGTCGATCCGCACGCTCTGATCCTCGAGGCGATGGCGGCGGATGTAGGCCGACACGAGCGTGGCCACTCGACGCTGCTTCGCGAACCCCACCGTCTCGGCGGGATGGCCGTGCGTGGTGTCGGATCGCGTGCGGACCTCGACGAACACGACGGTCCGGCCGTCGAGCGCCACGATGTCGATGTCGC
>JBJTRH010000466.1:0-5037 GCA_046076065.1 Planctomycetaceae bacterium
GCCGCCGCGGCCCGCCACAACGCGGCAATCAGGTCGGCCGTCAACGTGTTCGAGGGCCGGCTGGTCCTGCCGGCCGTGGCTGCGGCGTTCAGCCTTCCGTGTGAGCCGTTCCAGCCCTGAGACGACCATGACGATTCCCGCCTCGGTCCGCTGGGTGGGCGACGCCAGCGGGGCCCTCGAGATCCTCGACCAGACCCTGCTCCCCGGCCGCTGCGAGTGGCTCGCATGCCGCGACGTGCCGACGGTCGTCGAGGCGATCCGGAGCCTGCGGGTCCGCGGAGCGCCGGCCATCGGGATCGCCGGTGGCTACGGCACCGTGGTCGCGGCCGGCGAGGCGATCCGCGCCGGCCACGACGCGGACCACGCGCGGGCCCACGTGCTGGCGCGGGCGGAAGAGCTCGCCACCGCGCGGCCCACGGCCGTGAACCTCCGCTGGGCAGTGGAGCGGTGCGTGCGGATCGTCGATGCACTCCCGGCCGACACGCCGCCGGCATCGCTCGCGGAGGCGCTGCTCGCCGAGGCCCGCGCGATCCACGACGAGGACCGCCGCCTGTGCGCCGCGATCGGCCGGCACGGTGCCACCGTGCTCCCCGACGGCGGCGTGCTCACGCACTGCAACACCGGCGCGCTCGCGACAGGCGGCGCGGGCACGGCCTTGGGGGTGGTCACCACCGCCTGGGATCTGGGCCGCCGCTTCGAGGTGTTTGCCGACGAGACCCGCCCCCTCTTCCAGGGCTCGCGGTTGACCGCCTGGGAGCTCGTCCAGCGGGGCATTCCGGTGACCGTGCTCTGCGACTCGGCCGCGGCCCACGTCCTCGCCACCGGCCGCGTGGCTGCCTGCATCGTCGGCGCCGACCGGATCACGGCCAACGGCGACACGGCCAACAAAATCGGCACCTACGGCCTCGCCATCCTGGCCCACGCCCACGGCGTGCCCTTCTACGTGGCCGCCCCGTCGAGCACCTTCGATCGCTCACTCGCCACGGGCGCGGAGATCCCGATCGAGCAGCGAGCCGCCGCCGAGGTGCTGCAGCCGCTGGGCACCGCGGTCGGCCCCGAGGGCGCCGGTGCCTTCAATCCAGCCTTCGACGTGACGCCTGCGAGCCTGATCCGCGGCATCATCACCGAGCACGGAGTGATCGAACCGGTGACCGCCACCCGGATCCGTGAGATCCTCGGCGTGTGAAGCGACGTTGGCTCCTCCGCAGGAGGACCGCTTACGCGGTGACGCTCTCCGGAAGCCGCAATCGCGTGAGCGATGCGGGCGGCCCGGGGTTCACTCTTTTCAGCCCGCAGGGCTTCGCGGGGTAGACTTATACGACTCCAGTCCCGCCGGTCCGATTCCGATGCATCCGCACCACTCCCCCGCGGCCCCGCGGGAGCCAGCCCTCTCCGCAGCCGGACCCTTCGCTGGCTACCGCCCCGCCGACGGGGCATACGACGAGCTGCTCGGCGCCGATGGATCGCCCCGGCCGCACTGGAAGGGGCTCGTGGACCACCTCGGTTCGTGGCGGCCCGACGTGCTCGCCAACCGCTGGGATCAGGCCCGCCGCCTGATCCGCGACAACGGCGTGACCTACGCGATGCAGGACGAGGCATCCGGGGAACAGCGTCCGTGGGTGCTCGATCCGATCCCGCTGGTGATCGCCGCGGCCGACTGGGCGGCACTGGAGCTAGGCATCAACCAGCGGGCCCGGGTGCTCGACGCACTCCTCGCCGACCTCTACGGCCCGCAGCATGTGCTGCGGGAGGGGCTCGTGCCGCCGGAACTCGTGTTCGGCAATCCGGCATTCCTCCGCTGCTGCCAGGGCATGCCGACCTCGGGAGGCCGCCGGCTCCACCTCTACGCCGCGGTGGTGACCCGCAACCGCGATGGCCGCTGGCTAGCGATCGGAGACCGCACCGACGTGCCGCGGGGACTCGGCTACGCGCTGGAGAATCGCCTCGTCGTCTCGCGGCTCTTTCCCGGGGCCTTCGAGCAGAGCAACGTCGAGCGGCTCGCGCCGTTCTTCATCAGCCTGAGAACGCTGCTCCGGGCATTGGCGGTCGGACGTGACGAGCCCCGCATCGTGCTGCAGGGTTCGGGCTCGGGCGGCCCGACCTCGTTCGAGGAGGCCTACCTCGCCCGGTACCTCGGCTATCCGCTCGTCGAGGGAGGCGATCTCGCCGTCCGCGACGATCGGCTCTGGCTCAAGACACTCGGTGGCCTGGTGCCGCTCGACGTGGTGCTCCGGCGCGTGGCCGACCGCGACTGCGATCCGCTGGAGCTCGATCCCGCCGCCCTCGAAGGCACGCCGGGGCTCGTGCAGGTGGTCCGTCGCGGGCGGGTGGCGCTGGCGAACGGGCTCGGCAGCGGCCTCGTCGAGTCACCGGCCTTCGCCGAGTATCTCCCCGCGGTCTCGCGGCGCTTGCTCGGCGAGGATCTCGTGCTCGGTGGCCCACGGTCGTGGTGGTGCGGCAACCCGACGAACCTGCAGCACGTGCTCGACTCGCTGGACGGCTGTGTGATCGAGCCCGTCTCTCCCGGCCGCGGACCGAAGCGGCACGTGCCCGCGCTCCTCACTGCCGCCGACCGCGAGCGGCTGGTCGCCGAGATCCGGGCACGGCCGGGCGACTGGGTGGGCCGGGAGCGGGTGGAGCGGTCCGTGGCTCCCTGCTGGAACGACGGCACGATCGAGCCCGCCTCGTTGATCATGCGGTGCTTCGCCGTGGCCGTTCCCGAGGGCTACCAGACGATGCGGGGGGGGCTGGCGAGAATGTCGACGGCCCGCGTCGCCGGCGACGAACTGCTCCTCTCGGCCCAGGGGTCCAAGGACGTCTGGGTGCTCGCCGACGGTCCCGTGGCGCCGCTCACCCTGCTGCGTCGCCCGGGGCAGCCGGTGCCGCTCCGCCGCAGCGGCTCCGACCTCCCGAGCCGCGTGGCGGACCATCTCCATTGGCTGGGCCGCCACGCCGAGCGGGCGGAGAACGCCGCCCGCCTGCTGCGGACCGTCGCGGCGCGGCTGGCGGCGGAAGCGGATCGCGTGTCCGCGGTCGATGCGGCACTGCTGCTCGAGGCCATCGGTCAGAGCCCGTCAGGCACCGGCGTGGCCGCCGAAGGCGTGCGGGAGACGATTCAGTCGCTGGTCCACGACCCCCTGCGGGATGGAAGCGTCCGCCAGGAGATCGATCGCCTCTGGCGGACCGCCTCGGTGGTCCGTGACCGCATCTCGATCGACTCGTGGAAGGTGCTCGCCCGCGTTCGTCGCGACGCCATGTCCCGTGGCCCGACCGCGGCCCTGCCGCCGGCGCACGTTGCCGACACGCTGCCGCACCTCGACGCCCTGATCTTCGATCTCTCGGCGTTCGCCGGACTCGGCACCGAGAACATGACCCGCGGACCGGGCTGGCGGTTCCTCGACATGGGTCGCCGCGTGGAGCGGGCGACCTTCGCGATCCGGCTGATCGGCTCGTCGCTGGCGGCTCCACGACCGCGGCTGTTCGCCGACGAACTCGGCGGCGACACCGTGCCCCTCGAGGAGATGCTGCTCGAGATCGCGGACAGCTCCATGACCTACCGCAACCGGTACCCCGGCGTCTCGGAGCCGGCCCCGCTGATCGACCTGCTCGTGATCGACGAGACCAATCCGCGGAGCATCGCCTTCCAGTTCGCCGCCCTCTCCGACCACGTCGCCGCCCTGCCCGACGACGCCGCCAATCCGGTGCCGTCCGGCGAGCGGCGGGCCGTGATGGCGGCCCTGGCCCAGCTGCGGCTCGCCGACGTGGAGCGTCTGGCGGCGCTCGACGATCTCGGCGGCCGCCGGGAGCTCGCCGGGCTCCTCGGCCGGCTCGAGACGCTGGCGCGGGAGTTCGCCGACGCGATCAGCCACCGGTATCTCGTCCACTCCACGCCGCGACGGCAGCTTGGTGGCCAGCAGGTTCTTCCCGACGTTGCAGGGGGATGAAGGTGATTCCACAGGTCGTGATCGTCGGTCGTCCCAACGTGGGCAAATCGAGCCTGTTCAACTGGATCGTCGAGAAGCGGATCGCGATCGAGGACCCCACCGCGGGCGTCACCCGCGACCGGCTCGTGCAGCGGGTCGAACTCGACGGCCGGGTGATCGAGCTGGTCGACACCGGCGGCATGGGATTCGACGACCCGGACGGCCTCACGGCGCAGATCGATCGCCAGATCGAGTCGGGGCTGGCCGGCGCGGCAGTGGTGCTGTTCGTGGTCGACGTCCGCAGCGGCCTCCTGCCCACCGATCAGGAGGTGGCCCGCCGCGTGCGGCGAACCGGCTGCCCGGTGCTGCTGGTGGTGAACAAGGCCGACGCCCCGCATCTCGATCCGCAGTCCCACGAGTTCGCCGCCCTGGGATTCGGCGCGCCCCTGGTGGTGAGTGCCCGGGAGCATCGCAACCGGGGGCCGCTCATCGACGCGATCGTGGAGCGGCTTCCCCCGCCCTCCGACGACGAGCCGGAATCGGCCGAGCTCCCCGAGATGAAGCTGGCGATGGTCGGCCGCCGCAACGTGGGCAAGAGCACGTTCGTCAACGCCCTGGCCCGCGAGGAGCGGGTGATCACGAGCCCCGTGGCCGGCACCACCCGCGACAGCATCGACGTCCGCTTCGAGGTCGACGGCCGGTCGTTTCTCGCAATCGACACCCCGGGCCTGCGGCGGGCCAAGAGCCGCACGAGCGACATCGACTTCTACTCCACGCACCGCGCCCAGCGGAGCATCCGTCGCGCCGACGTCGTGCTCCTGTTCTTCGACGCCACCGAGCCGATCGGCAAGGTCGACAAGCAGCTCGCCGAAACGATCACGGAGGAAGCCAAGCCCGTCGTGTTCGTCGTCAACAAGTGGGATCTCTACGCCGCCGACGTGAAGAAGCGGGAGTGGACGCAGTACCTCCGGGACACGTTTCGCACGATGCCCTGGGCGCCCGTCGCGTTCGTGACGGCGAAGACGGGCCGCAACGCCAAGGCCACGGTCGACACCGCGCAGCGGCTGTTCGGGCAGAGCCGCGAGCGGGTGCCGACGGCCCGGCTCAACGAGGT
>JBJTRH010000467.1:0-6623 GCA_046076065.1 Planctomycetaceae bacterium
GTGAGGTGGTGGAACACGATCACGTCGTCGAGGCGGTTCAAGAACTCCGGCCGGAAGACCTTCTCGATCCGCTCGTTGACGCGGCCCTTCATGCCCTCGTAGCTGGCGTCGTCGTCGGGCTTCTGGAAGCCGAACGCGGCCTCGTTCTTGATCGCCTCGGCCCCCGCATTGGTCGTCATGATGATGATCGTGTTGCGGAAGTCGACGTTGCGACCGAACGAGTCGGTGAGCCGGCCCTCCTCCATCACCTGGAGCAGCATGTTGAACACGTCGGGATGGGCCTTCTCGATCTCGTCGAGCAGGACCACGGCGTAGGGGCGGCGGCGGATCTTCTCCGTGAGTTGCCCCCCCTCCTCGAAGCCCACGTAGCCCGGCGGCGCGCCGATCAGGCGGCTGACGTTGTGCTTCTCCATGTACTCGCTCATGTCGATCTGGATGAGCGCGTCGGCATCGCCGAACATGAACTGGGCGAGGGCCTTGGCAAGGAGCGTCTTGCCCACGCCCGTCGGCCCGGCGAACACGAACGACCCGATCGGCCGCTTGGGGTCCTTGAGCCCGGAGCGGCTGCGGCGAACCGCCTTCGACACGCTCTTGATCGCGGCCTCCTGGCCGATCACCTTCTTGTGGAGTTCGCCCTCCATGCCCATCAGTCGGGCCTGGTCCTCGGTGCTCATCCGGGTAAGCGGGATGCCGGTCATCTTGGAGACGACCTCGGCCACCACCTCCTCGTCGACCACGCCGTCGGCCTCTCGGCTCTTGTCCCGCCAGTCGCGGGTTATCGACTGCTTCTTCTTCTTCAGCTTGTCGGCCTGGTCGCGGAGCGCCGCCGCCTTCTCGAAATCCTGGTTGGCGACCGCCTCTTCCTTCTCCTTGTTGAGCCGCTCGACCTCCTCGTCGATCTCCTTGAGATCTGGCGGCTTGGTCATCGCCTTGAGGCGAACGCGGGCGCCGGCCTCGTCGATCACGTCGATCGCCTTGTCGGGGAGGCAACGCCCGGTGATGTAGCGGCTGGAGAGATCGACGGCCGCCTCGAGCGCGGCGTCGGAGATGCTCACGCGGTGGTGGCTCTCGTAGCGGTCGCGGAGTCCCTTCAAGATCTCCACGGCCTCATCCTTCGTGGCCGGCTCGATCATGATGATCTGGAACCGGCGGTCGAGCGCCGAATCCTTCTCGATGTACTTGCGGTACTCATCGAGCGTGGTGGCCCCGATGCACTGGATTTCGCCGCGGGCCAGGGCCGGCTTGAGCACGTTCGAGGCGTCGATCGCCCCTTCGGCGCCGCCGGCTCCCACGAGGGTGTGGAGCTCGTCGATGAACAGGATCGTGTTCTTAACGCGGCGGACCTCGTTCATGACCGCCTTGATCCGCTCCTCGAACTGGCCGCGGTACTTCGTGCCGGCGACCATCATGGCGAGGTCGAGCACCACGATCCGGCGGTCGGCGAGCAGCTCGGGCACGTTGCCGTCGACTACCCGCTGGGCGAAGCCCTCGACGATCGCCGTCTTGCCGACGCCGGCCTCGCCGAGGAGGACGGGATTGTTCTTGGTGCGGCGGCAGAGGATCTGGATCGCCCGCTCGATCTCCTTCTCGCGGCCGATCACGGGATCGAGCTTGCCCTGGCGGGCCAGTTCCGTGAGGTCGCGGCCGAAGCTGTCGAGAGCGGGCGTCTTGCTCTTGCCCGCCTTCGGATTGCCTTCGCCACCGCCGCCGCCGCTGCCCGCCGGCTGGCGTCCCCCCATGCCGGCCCGCTCGCCCCCCTCGTTCTCCATGCCGTGGCCCAGGAGGTTCAGCACCTCCTCGCGGACGTCTTCGAGCTTGAGGCCGAGGTTCATCAGCACCTGCGCGGCCACGCCCTCCTGCTCGCGGAGCAGGCCGAGGAGGATGTGCTCGGTGCCGACGTAGTTGTGGTTGAGGTTGCGGGCCTCCTCCATCGAATACTCGATCACCTTCTTGGCCCGGGGCGTCTGCGGCAGTTTGCCCATCTTGACCATGTCCGGGCCGCTCTGCACGAGCTTCTCGACCTCCATGCGGATCTTCCGCAGGTCGATGTCGAGGTTCTTGAGGACGTTGGCGGCGACGCCGCTCCCCTCCTTGATGAGGCCGAGCAGCACGTGCTCGGTGCCGATGTACTCGTGGTTGAACCGCTGGGCCTCCTGGTTGGCCAGCTGCATCACCTTCCGGGCACGGTCCGTGAAACGCTCGTACATGGGCAGATCCTGTGTCCTTTCGGCCCCGAGGCGGGGCGGCCGGCGGGCGTGCCATTCCGGCAGGGTTCCCGACCGGATGGTTGAAGGTGCAAACCTTACGCCAAATCCGTCAGGGGATTCTAGGACTGGCCCGCGGGAAAGTCCGGTCGGCGGGAACTTGCCCGGGAAAAACAGGCTTTTTCGCCTACCGTCAGGCGGCCGCGCGTGCGGCGCCTTCGCCGGACTCGTCGCGGAGCGGCAGCACGGCCGGCAACCCGCCGTCGTCCTCGGAGGCCGGCGGTGCGGCGAGCCGGCGAAGCTCCACGGCGATCTCGTGGCCCCAGGCCGCGCCGCTGTCGCTGCGGGCGAGTTGCTGCAGCGCCCGGCGGGCCTCGGCTGGCCGGCCGGTTCGCCGCATGAGAGTGGCGTGGAGGAGCTGGGCTTCGCCATCGGTCGGGGTCGCCTTCAGCAGGTCGCGGATCGTCGCCTCCGCCTGCAGCCAGTCGTGGGCGAGGTAGGCGTCGCGGGCCTTCACGAAGAGCCCGTCGGCCTCGGCTGAGCGGGCCATGGCGATCGGCGGCGGAAAGGCCGCGGCCGCAGTCACGGCGGACACGAGCCAGAGCACCGCGACCGCCGTCCACAGGCCGACCGTCAGCGGGAGTTCGACCAGCCCGGGCCAGATGAAGGTCGTCACCACGGCCACGTCGATCGACACGGCGAAGGCGAGCGCCAGCACGAGTCCCGACAGGCTTCCCCGAAGCCAGGCCCAGGGCAGGCCGGGCCAGACGAGCGTGAGATAGCGAAGGGCGTGCATGCGACCGTTCCGGACGGGCGGGGGGCGGGAGTGTAGGAATCGTGCGGTCGTTCTCCAAGGCGACCACCGGCTTGGTACAACGGTGGAAAACCATGGCAACCGGCGAATCTGGCGGACTGGGCGGAACGGGAGGGGAAGGCGCCTCCGGCATCTGGCGGATGATCGATGCGTCGGCGAACCGCGGCGCCGAGGCGCTGCGGGTGCTCGAGGATGTGCTCCGGTTCGGCCTCGACGACGAGCACCTCACCCGCGCGGCCAAGGACCTTCGCCACGACCTCGCCGCAGCGCTCTCCAGGCACGGCCTCTGGCGACGAACCGGCGCCCGCGACGTGATCGGTGACGTTGGTGCTGGTGTGGAGGCGGAGGCAGTGCTCGCCCGGGCTGGACTGGCCGATCTCGTCGCCGCCAATGCTGCCCGGGCCGCCCAGGCGCTCCGCAGCCTCCAGGAATCCGCCGCGGTCGTTGCCAGCGACGCCGTGGCGAGCTTCGAATCGCTCCGCTATCGCGTGTACACGCTGGAGCGGGCCGCGCTTGCCGCCGTGCGGGCCTGCGACCGGCTCGATGGCGTGTCGCTCTGTGTGCTCGTCGACGGCGGCCGCGACGCCGACTCGTTCGCCAGGCTCATGGCGTCGCTCGTCGAGGCCGGCGTGCGGATGTTCCAGGTGCGCGACAAATCCCTGCCCGTCCCGCTACTCGCCGAGCGGGTGCGGACGGCGCTGGCGATCGTTCGCCGCGACGCGAGCGGGCCGCGGCCGCTCGTCGTGGTGAACGACCGCGTCGACGTGGCGGCGGCCGTCGCGGCCGACGGCGCCCACGTGGGGGCCGACGATCTGCCGGTGCCGCTGGCCCGGCGGGTGATCGGCCCCGACCGCCTCGTGGGCCGCACGGCGCACGACGTGAGCGAGGCGCGGGCCGCAGTGATCGACGGCGCCGACTACCTCGGTATCGGCCCCTGCTTTCCGTCGCCCACGAAATCGTTCGCCGACCATGCGCCGCCGGAGTTCCTGCGGACGGTGTGCGGCGACGCATCGCTGCCCGTGTTTGCGATCGGCGGCATCACGGTCGAGCGGCTCGAGCTCCTCGTGCCGCTCGGCGTGCGCCGGGTGGCGGTGGCCTCGGCGGTGACGCGGGCCGCCGATCCGCCGCGGGCTGCCCGCGACCTGATCGACAGGCTCGCCCGCCTCACGGGGGCGCCGTCGTGATGCCCTCTGGTCCCGACTCCACGAGCGGCTCCTTCAGCAGGGCCACGATCGCGGCTGCCATGTCGGCCTCGTCGCTCGACCTGTAGCCCGACCAGACGCGGCGGATCCGGCGATCGGGGCCGATCAGGAACGTCATCGGCACGCCCTCGATCCCGTAGGCGAGCGAGAAGTGCGTGCCGGCGACCGCCTCGCCGAAGCCCCAGGCCGCGATCGGCATCTGCCGCGCTTTGAGAAACGACGTGGTCTCCGCCGCCAGGTTGGCGTCGTCGCCGCCCGATCCGATGGAAATGGCGATCAGCTGAAACCTGGGCTCGCTGGCGAGCCGGCCGGCGATCCGGGCCAGACCAGGCAGCTCCCGCCGGCAGGGAGGGCACCACGTGCCCCAGATGTTGAGCAGCGTCACCTTTCCGGCGAGCGTCGGGACGGGCATCGCCGGATCGTCGAGCGACACGATCGGCAGGTCGCCCATCGCGCGGCCTTCGGCGGGGTGTGCCGGCCGCGGCCCACTGCAGCCGGTCGACAGGGCGACGGCTCCCACGAGCACCGCGGCGATCGACAGGCGACGTATCATCTCGGGCAGCACTCCGGAAAACGGTCGGGCGTCGTCGAGGTCGGAGACACCGCAAGTGTACGAGGTCGAGCAGAAGTATCCGGTGGCCGACGTGGCGGAGCTCGAAGGCCGACTTGGCGCCGCGGGGGCCGTGTGGCACGGCGTGTTGGAGCAGGTGGATCGGTACTTCGGCCATCCGAGCCGCGACTTCGCGGCCACCGACGAGGCGCTGCGGCTGCGGAGCACCGCCGACGGCGTGGCGATCACATGGAAGGGGCCGCGGCTCGACGCGGCGGCGAAGACTCGGCGCGAGATCGAACTGCCGCTGACTGAGGCAGCGGTCCCAGCCGCTGCTGGGGCTGAGGCAGCGGTCCCGGTTGTTGCGGGGGCTGAGGCAGCAGTGCCGGCCTCCCCGCGGGCCACGCTCGATCGCTGGACGGACCTGCTCGAGTCGCTCGGCTTTCGGCGGGTGCGGGAGGTGGCGAAGCGTCGCCGCCTGGCGACGGTCGCGTGGGACGGCGTTCCCGTCGAGGTGTCGCTCGACCACGTCGCGGGCCTCGGCGACTTCGTCGAGTTCGAACTGCAGGCCGACGCCGCCGGCATTGCCCTGGCGGCGGCCCGCGTCGACGCGCTGGCGCGGCACCTCGGCTGCATGCACCCCGAGCCGCGCAGCTACCTCGAGATGCTCCTCGCGCGACCGTAAGCGGCGCTCAGCGGCGGAAGGCGATGCACACCGGGCTCGGCACCTCGACCGACGTGCCGGTGAATGACAGCCGGCCAGTCTGCTCGTCGACGGAGAACACCGTCACGGTGCCCGAGTTCTGGCCGGCGGCAAGGAGATGCCTGCCACCCGGCGCGATGGCGAAGTGCCGCGGCGTCTTCACGCGAGTCGGCTCGACCCCCAGCAGCTCCAGGCCCGTCGTGCCGTCCACGATGCGAAACATCGCGATCGAGTCGTGGCCGCGGTTCGAGGCGTAGAGGAACTTCCCGTTCGGGTGGACCGCGATCTCCGCACAGGAAAACCCCGAGCGGTCGGTGATGTCGGCGGGAATCGTCGAGGCCGTGGGCCCGACGCGGAGCGCGCCCCGAGCGACGTCGATCGCGAGGCCGGTGACCGTGAGGTCGAGTTCGTTGACGCACCAGCCGCGAACGCCGTCGGGATGAATCGCCAGGTGTCGCGGGCCGGCCGCCGTCGCGAGCCTCGCGACGGCGTGGGGCGCGAGGGTCGCCCGCTCCCGGTCGAGGGCGTGCACGAGCACCTCGTCGAGCCCGAGATCGCAGACGAAGGCGAACCGTCCCCCGGGGGCGACGTCGACGGAGTGGGCATGGGGTCGCTCCTGCCGCTTCGGATCGATGCCCGGCTCGTGGCTGCGATCCCAGGCATGCTGGAGGAAGCCGCTGCCATTCCCCGTCGTGATCAGCGGCTCCAGCCCGCCGTCCGCCCCGAGCCCCAGGCAGGCGACGCTGCCGCCCCCATAGTTGGCCGCGAGCACGACCTTCCCGTCCGGGTCGACCGTCACGTGGCACGGCCCCGCGCCTCCCGTCGATTCGGCACCGCGCGATGTGAGGGCACCTGTCGCATCATCGATCGCGAAGGCCTCGACCGCCCCGCCCGGCGTGCCGTCGGCCGCCGCGATCTCGGACACCGCATACACGATCGGCAACCGGGGATGAAAGGCGAGGAACGAGGGGTTCTTCGCGCGGCCAGCGAGCACCGGCGTCGTGACCGCGCCGGTCTCGGTGTCGAATCGCGCCACGTAGACCCCCTCGGATCGAGTCTTGGGATTGGTGTAGATGCCAAACCACACCGGCACCTCCGCGGCACCGACGATCGCGGGTGCGAGCGAGGCCGCGAGGACGGCGGCACGCAT
>JBJTRH010000468.1:0-8770 GCA_046076065.1 Planctomycetaceae bacterium
TCACGTCCACCACGAGCGCCGCGTCGCCAAACCAGCGGAGCGTGTCGGCGGCGGCCAGGCAGGTGGCCTTGATGGCGACGGCGAGCCGATCGGCGACGGGCGCGGGTGTGTTCATGGGCCGGGCTGCGGCGGCGTAACGCCCGCGTCGATGTCGCGGGCGGTGAACGACGAGATCAGCAGGATCGCCGCGTCGATCACGAGCCATGAATCGGCGATGTTGAAGATCGGCCAGTCGAGGATGCCGGGGATCTCGAAGTGGATCCAATCGCGGACGGCGAGCACCGCCTGCCCCTCGCGGCCCGACGCCGCATGCCAGCGCAGCCCGGGCAGGCCGAGGCGGTCGTAGAGGTTGCCGAGGATGCCCCCCACGATCATGCCGAGGGCCACCAGCAGCACGCGGTCCGACCGAGTGGAGGGGCGGGTGACGAGCACCAGGATGCCGATGACCGCCGCGACCGACACGGTGGCGAACACGGCTCCCATGCCCTGCCCCATGCCGAACAGCGCGCCCTCGTTGAGGTTCGTCTCGATCACGAGCCATGGCGGCAGCACCGGCACGGCGGCCGACTGCCCCGGCATGCCCTGTGCGGCAAACACCCACTGCTTCGAAACGAGGTCGGCGGCCACCGCGAACAGCGTCACAGCCAGGAACAGCGGCCATCCTCGGCCCGTCGATGCCGCCATGCTCGTCCTTCGTGGTGTGGCCGGCGTCAGCGTGGCTGACGGGGCCGGCCGTTGCCGCTACTTTCCAGTTTTTCCGCGCAGCGGATGCACATCGGGGCGAAGGGGATCGCCTCGAGCCGCTTCTTGGAGATCACGCCGCCGCACTCCTCGCACATGCCGTATTTCCGCGCCTTGATCCGGGCGAGCGCCTGCTCCACGAGTTCGAGCGTCTCCTCCTCGTTCGCCATCAGGCTGAGGGTGAACTCCTGCTCGTAGGCGTCGGAACCGATGTCGGCCATGTGGATCGGCATCCTGGAGAGATCGCCGCTCGCCTCGGCTCCCGTGTTCCGCAGGGCCGCATCCGCCATCGTCGACACGTCGCCCCGGAGCCGGGAGCGCATCGACTCGAGCACGTTTCGGAAGACCTTCAGTTCCGCCGCCTTGATCATGGTGTGAACTCTCGCGAGGTTTCGGCCGGAGGAAGGGCCGCTCCCCTCACCTCCCCGAGCCCCGAAACGATACGAATCGCCGCCCGGACTGTCAAACTGGCAGGCTTCCGGAGGGTTTTCGCGACGGATGGCGCCGCCTCGCGGGTTCTTGCTGGTGCGGAAGCGATGACCTACCTTTGTCTCATCCGCCGGCCGATACCGACGGAACGCGTTTGGTTCCAGACCACTCCAGCCGTCGGTCGGAGCGCGTGGAGGACTTTCGTGGCCGTCGCCGCCCGCACCGATCTCGCCTTTCAGCAGTGCATCGACCCTGCCTGCAAGGCGACCTTTTCGGTCGACGAGGTGCTCACGGCCTGCCCCGCGTGCGGCAACCTGCTCGACGTGGAGTACGACTGGGACCGGCTCCGGCCCCCGACCTCGTTCGAGTTCTTCGAGCGGAAGTGGATGCGGCGGAGCGACCCGCTCGCCTTCAGCGGGGTGTGGCGATTCCATGAGCTGCTTCCGTTCGCCCCACGCGAGAGCGTGGTCACGATCGGCGAGGGGCAGACGATGTGCCCGCCGTCCGACGGCGTGGCCTCGTACGTGGGCGTGAACGCCGGCCGGCTGTTCCTGCAGTACGAGGGCCTGAACCCGTCGGGGTCGTTCAAGGACAACGGGATGTCGGCCGCCTTCACGCACGCCCGCATGATCGGGGCCCGGCGGGCGGCCTGCGCGTCGACGGGCAACACGAGCGCCTCGCTGGCCGTGTACTGCGCCGTCACGCGGCTCATGAAGGCGATCATCTTCATCGGCTCGGGCAAGATCTCCTACGGCAAACTCTCGCAGGCGCTCGACTACGGCGCCCTCACGATCCAGATCGCCGGCGACTTCGACGACGCGATGGCCCGCGTCAAGGAAGTGTCGGGCAAGATGGGAATCTACCTCGTCAACAGCGTGAATCCCTTCCGGCTCGAGGGCCAGAAGACGATCATGCTGCGGGTGCTGGAGTCGCTCGGCTGGGAGGTGCCCGACTGGATCGTGGTGCCCGGCGGCAACCTCGGCAACTCGAGCGCCTTCGGCAAGGCCTTCGCGGAGCTGCGGAAGCTCGGCCTGCTCGACCGCATCCCCAGGCTGGCGATCATCAACGCCGCCGGCGCCAACACGCTCTACGAGCTCTATCACAAGCGGGGTATGCGGTGGGACGGCGGCCGGGCCGACCTCGCCCCTGCCTGCCACTACTACGACGAGCTCGATCGCGACCACAAGCGGGCCCACACGATCGCCAGCGCCATCGAGATCAACCGTCCCGTGAACCTCAACAAGTGCCTGCGGGCCCTCGAGGTGTGCGACGGCGTGGTCCGCGAGGTGAGCGAGCAGGAGATCCTCGACGCCAAGGCCCAGGTGGGCGCGGGCGGCCTGGGCTGCGAGCCGGCGAGCGCCGCGAGCGTGGCCGGGGCGAAGCAGCTCGTCGCCGAAGGGGTGATCGGCCGCGACGAGCGGGTCGTGTGCATCCTCACCGGCCACCAGCTCAAGGATCCGACGGCCACGGTTGCCTACCACACGACCGACCAGAAGCTCTTCGACGAGGTGCTCGGCAGCCGGGGCGTGAGCCGGGCCAACTTCGCCAACCGCGCCGTGAGCGTAGGCAACCGGCTCGACGAGATCGTGCAGGCGATCGACCTCTACTCATGACCGCCACCCCGCTCCGCCTCGTCGTGCACGGGGCCGCCGGCCGGATGGGCCAGCGGATCGTCGCCTGTGCCGCGGCCGACGACCTGCCCTGGACGCTCGTCGCCGCGCTCGAGCGGGCTGGTCATCCCCGCCAGGGCGCCGATGCGGCCGTGCTGGCCGGCCTGCCGCCTGCGGGCGTGACCGTCGGCCCCGAGTGGAGCGCTCCGGCCGACGTGGTGATCGACTTCTCGCTTCCCGAAGCCGTGCGGGGCATCGTGGCCGCGTGCGTGGCCAAGCGGGTGCCGCTCGTAGTGGCCACGACCGGCCTCGAGGATCCGGAGCGGCACGCGATCGCGGAGGCCGCGAAGACGATCCCCATTCTCCAGTCACCCAGCATGAGCCTGGCGGTGAACATCGCGATGGACCTCGTCGGTCGCGCCGGCACGCTGCTCTCACGGGTCGGTGGACGGACCGACGTGGAGATCATCGAGTGCCACCACCGGCACAAGGAAGACTCCCCGAGCGGCACGGCGCTGAAGTTCGGCGCCATCGTGCAGCAGGGAATGGGGCAGACGCGGGCCGCGCACGGCCGCGAGGGCCGGCCCGGGGCCCGGCCCGCCGACGAGATCGGCTACCACGCCGTTCGCGCCGGCGACAATCCCGGCGAGCACACGATCCTCTTTGGCATGGACGGCGAGTCGTTCTCGGTCAACGTGCGGGCCACGAGCCGCGACTGCTATGCCCGCGGCGCCCTCGCCGCCGCCCGCTTCCTCGTGGGCAGGCCCGCGGGGCTCTACTCGATGCGCGACGTGCTCGGCATCGAGTGACCGAGGCCTCCATGCGGCCACGGGTTTCCAATGTATGCCCGACCGTTGGCAGGGGCGGGGCTGCCGGCGGGCCGCCCGGCCCCGTATACTTCACGGGAAGGACATCATGGCCACCGCAGCCGATTACGTGACCATCGACGAGCACGGCGTGATGCGCGTGGGCACCACCCACGTGATGCTCGATTCGGTCGTGGCCTCGTTTCAGGCCGGATGCTCCGCGGAAACGATCGCGCAGCAGTATCCGTCGCTCTCGCTGGAGGAGGTCTACGGCGCCATCGCCTGGTATCTCGGTCATCGTGACGTCGTCGACGCCTACATCGCCAGGCAAGACGACGTCTGGCGGCAAGCCCGCGAGGCCGCGGAACGCACCTCGACCTCGGTCGTTGCCCGCCTGCGGGCCGAGGCTGCCCGCCTGGGCATCGGTCGGTCATGAACCGGCCCCGGTTCTTGGCCGACAACGATCTCAACGACAGCATCCTGGCGGGCGTCCTGCGCCGCGTGCCAAGCGTCATGTTTGTCCGTGTCCGAGACGTGGGCTTCGGCATCGCAACGGATGATGACGTGTTCGCCTACGCCCAACGGATGTCGCTGTGCGTGGTTTCGCACGACGTGAACACCATGCCCGCTGCCGCCGTCCGGGTGACGGCTTCCGGTCTCTCGTTTCCAGGACTGTTCGTGATCCGCCAGTCCACGCCGCTCGCCACCGCGATCGACAGCCTCGTGCTTGTCTGGTCGGCGAGCCGCCACGAGGAATGGCGGGATCTGGTGGTGTTTCTCCCCTTCTGACGTCGATGGCGACAAAACTGCGGCGTTCACCCCGCACCGCGATCAGCCGCTGCCGGGGCTGTGGGCTGCCCGCTGAAGAACGCGGCCGTGAGCCGTGAGAGCAGCCAGAGGGTGCCCAACGGCAACAGGATCGTGCTCACGGTGAAGTAGATCGCCAGGTTCACGATCGACTCGCCGACGGCCGCGAGCTGGTCGTAGATCTTTGTGGCACGGTCGCCGATCGCATCGACCGGATTGTAGCGCTCCCACCAGGCGCGGTTGGCGTCGGCGGCCTCGACCTGCTCGATCGACTCGGTGGTCGCGGCCACGGCGGCGGCCGCCTTCTGGTAGCCGGGCTCCAGGAATCGGTCGGCCACGAGCGAGTCGATCCAGCCGGCCGCGGGCAGGGCGAGCCGGGCGAAGAGCGCGAGGCCGAAGAGCCGGCGGCTCCAGGTGATCATCGATGCCCTGCCGCCGGTGCCGCACACCGAGGCCAGGCCGAGCGCCGCGAGGGCAGGCAGAAAGAGCCAGAACCCGAGCGACTGGGCGATCTCCATGCCGAGCCGCTGCACGCCGAGCGCCGTGGTGCTCGTGAGCAGCAGCGCGCCGTACTGCTCCACGAGGTCGTTGATCGGGTCGAGCGCCTCGCCGATTCCGAGGCTGCCGCCGGGGCCGAAGGAGAAGCTCACCTCCGAGCTCTGGGCCAGCGAGATCGCGCTGTCGAGGCCACGGGTCGCGGCAAGGGCGCCGAGGGTGCGGGCGAACGACGCCTCCATCCACGCCTCGCCCTTGCGGTCGGCAAAGGGGGCGACGGCGAGCAGGACGATGGCCGCGATGGCGACTTGGACCAGCGCTCGTGCGACGGGCTCGCGGATCTGCGGCGGCAGAAACGCCAGCCACTCTCCCCGCGTGAGGGCTGCGAAGCGGTCGTCGATTCCGGTTGAGCTCATGACTTCAAGCGGACCTCATGGGGCGGCGAGGGAGCTTCACGGCCTTCCAAGAATACGGGATACCTCGGTGGCGACGTGCTTTCCGCCGCAGTGGGCGACGCTGCGAGGGCGTCGTTCGCCGACCGTTCGCTCGCCAGGATGGTGGGAACGGCGGCATTTTTTATGATCATGGCGTTTTGGTTGCCCTGATCGCGTTCTCGAGAATGGATGAGGCCATGATGGCTCGCACTCGCATGACCTGCCGGGTCGCGTCTTTCGTGGCGGTGGCCATCGGGGCCGGTCTGGGGCCCGGTGTTGGTGCCGCGGAGCCGCCGGCGGTGGGCCGCGAGTTTCGGGCCGCGTGGATCGCGACGGTGGCCAACATCGACTGGCCGTCGCGGCCGGGGTTGCCCGCCGATCGGCAGCAGGCGGAACTCGTGCGACTGCTCGATCGCGGGGCGGCCACGGGCCTGAACGCCGTCATCCTCCAGATCCGACCCTCGGCCGACGCGCTCTATCCCTCCGCGATCGAGCCCTGGTCGGCCTACCTGTCCGGCACCATGGGCCAGCCGCCGCAGCCTGTCTACGACCCGCTCGCCTTCGCGATCGAGGAGGCGCATGCCCGCGGCCTCGAACTGCACGTGTGGTTCAATCCTTACCGCGTGCAGCATGCCGACTCGGCCGGCTCCGCCGCGGCGACGCACGCGAGCGTGAGCATGCCCGAAGCCGGGCGCTGCTACGGAAAGTTTCTCGGGTTCGATCCCGGCGAGCCGGCGGCGGCTGATCGCTTCATGGAGGTCGTTCGCGACGTAGTCGGCCGCTACGACATCGACGGCGTGCACATCGACGACTACTTCTATCCGTATCCCATTCAGGAGAACGGCCGCGAGGTCCCCTTCCCCGATGACGAGAGCCACGCCCGCGCGGTGGCGGCCGGCGGCATCGCCGACCGGGCTGCCTGGCGGCGCGACAATGTGGACCGGCTCGTGGAGCGGCTCTGGCTCGACGTGAAGAAGCAGAAGCCGCACGTGCTCGTGGGCGTGAGCCCGTTCGGCATCTGGCGACCCGGGCATCCGCCGGGCATCAAGGGGCTCGATCAGGTGGCCGCGCTCAACGCCGATCCGAAGAAGTGGCTCCACGAAGGCTGGCTCGACTACCTCGCCCCGCAGCTCTACTGGCGGATCGACGCCCGCGAGCAGGGATTTGAAAAGCTCCTCGGCTGGTGGGCCGGGGAAAACGTGCAGCACCGCGGCCTCTGGCCGGGGCTCTACACGTCGCGGGTGCGGCAGGATCCGGCCGCGGCGGTCACGAAGACCCTGTGGGACGCCGAGGAGATCGTGCGGCAGGTTGCGGCCACGCGAGCCCATGGCGGGGCCGGTGGCACGATCCACTTCAGCATGAAGGCCCTCGCCGACGACTATGACGGCGTGGCCACGAAGCTCGCCGCCGGGCTGTATGCCGAGCCGGCACTCGTGCCTGCGATCCGCCTGCCGCACGGGCCGCTCCCTACGGCGCCGGCCATCTCACGCGACGCCATGGGGATCGCCTTCGCGCTGCCGCCGGGCGACCACGCCCCGGCCTGGCTCTGGGTGGTGCGATCGCGGAGCGGCGACGCCTGGCGGACGGCGATCCTGCCGGGCCGAGCCGAGCGTCACGACCTCGCGGCCGACATCGACGAGGTGGCGGTGTCGGCGGTGGCCCGCGACGGCCGCGAAGGGCCCGTTGCCCGGCTTGCGACGGTGGCCCGCCCGTGACCGCCACGACCAATGCTGCCGCGACCGCCGACACGCCGGGCCGCGGCCCCTGGTGGTGGGTGCCGAGCCTCTACTTCGCCGAGGCCGTGCCGCTGGTGGTGGTCACGTTTCTGGCCACCGTGATGTTCAAGCGGCTCGATGTCTCGAATCGCGACATCACGCTGATCGCCGGCTGGCTTTATCTGCCATGGGTGATCAAGCCGGCGTGGAGCATGCTCGTGGAGGGCGTGTCCACCCGCCGCCGCTGGACGCTCGCCACGGAGGTGCTGATCGCGGCCGGGCTCGGCCTGCTCGCGCTTGTCGTGGGCGTGGCCGGGCCGCTCACGGCCACGATCGCGGTGCTCGCCGCGGTCGCCTTTCTCTCGGCCACGCACGACGTCGCCGCCGACGGCCTCTACCTCGCTGCGCTCGACGCGAAGCAGCAGGCCTTTTTCGTGGGCATCCGCGGCACCGCCTATCGCATCGCCAATGTGTTTGGCCGCGGCGGGCTCGTGATGCTCGCCGGCACGCTCGAGACAACGCTGGGCGACGTGCGGTCGGCATGGCGGTGGGCGTATGCGATCCTCGCCGGCGTGTTCTTGGCTACCGCCGCCTACCATGCCGCCGTGCTGCCGCGACCGCCGGGCGACCGTCGCCACACCGGGCCGGTGGTTTCGTTCGCCGCCCTCGGCGATCCGGTGCTGAGCTTCTTCCGGAATCCGGGGATCGCACGGATGCTCGCCTTTCTGCTGCTCTACCGGCTCGCGGAGGCGCAGCTCGTGTCGCTCGTGTCGCCGTTTCTGCTCGACGACCGCGCCGCCGGCGGGCTGGGGCTTTCGACGTCGCAGGTGGGCTTCGTCTACGGCACACTCGGGATTGCGATGCTCTCGCTGGGAGGAATCCTGGGCGGAATCCTCGTGGCCCGCGACGGGCTGGGCAGATGGCTCTGGCCGATGGCGCTGGCGATCAACCTGCCGAACCTTGCCTACGTCTGGCTCGCGGTGGCCCAGCCCGAAAGCGTGTGGGCGATCTCGCTCGCCGTCGGCTTCGAGCAGTTTGGATACGGCTTCGGCTTCACGGCCTACATGGTGTATTGCATGGTCGTGGCCCGCGGCGAGCACCAGACGGTGCACTACGCGCTCTGCACGGGCTTCATGGCCGCGGGCATGATGCTGCCGGGCATGGTGAGTGGCTGGATTCAGGAAACGGTCGGCTATCCGATGTTCTTCGCCCTGGTGATGGCGGCGACGATTCCGGGACTCGTGGCCACGGCCTTCATCCCGCTCGATCCTGCCGAGGGCCGGGGACGGGCCGCGTGAGTTTCGTTCACGGAGGTGCGACATGACCGACGACCTTGGCCAGCTGCTGCTCGTGGGGATCCCGGGCCCGGCGCTCAACGCCGACACGGCAGCCCTGCTCCGCCGCGTGCAGCCCGGCGGCTTCATCCTTTTTGGCCGCAACATCCAGTCGCCCGAGCAGCTCCGGCGGCTGACCGACGATCTCCGCGACCTCTCGGCGGTCGAGCCCGTGATCACGATCGATCAGGAAGGGGGCCGCGTCTCGCGGCTGCGGCTGATCGGCGAGGAGCCGCCGAGCGCGCAGCAGCTCCGCGACCGGTGCGATGCGGAGCTTGTCCGCCGCCACGGCGACCTCACGGCGCGGCTCCTGCGGCTGTTCGGCTTCAACCTCGACCTCTGCCCCGTGCTCGACATCTCGTTCGACGACGAGGCCGACAACTCGCTCCGCGGCCGCTG
>JBJTRH010000469.1:0-9994 GCA_046076065.1 Planctomycetaceae bacterium
GATCACCTTCGGGGAGACCCGCCAGCAGATCCAGAGCACGCCGGTGCTCGAGCGTCCCTACCGGCCGCTCCACGTGTACGGCAACACGGTCCGCCGCCGGCACAGCCGCGGCGTGACGAAGGCCGTCAACTGACCCGCGGCCCGCAGCCGTGGCCGTCCGCGGCTCGCACGCGGTATGATCTCCCCCGGGTGGCGGCCGCTTGGGCTGCCGCCATTCGCGGGGAGGATCACAATGTCTCGCACACTCCTGCCCTGGCTCGCCGTGGCCTTGCTGGTGTGCGGCATCGACGCCCGGGCGAATGATGACCCCGGCGAGCCCGCCGACCAGGCAGCCACCGTAGCCGATCAGCCTGCCGACGGGACTCCGGCAGAGGAGGAGTCGGAAGAGGATGCCGAGGAACGGCGGATCCTCGAGTAGGTGATGAAGGAGCACGCCGCCGAGCAGGCGAGCGTGGCCTCGATCCGTGAGACCGCCGACTTCCAGGAATGTCGCGCGATCGAACCGCCCACCGGCTCGGGCAAGGTGCTCGCCTTCCATCCGCTCTCCGACGGCGGGCTCGTGATCGCGACAGGGGCAGGCCAGGGCTACGGCGAACAGTCGGTGGCCGGCGTCCTGGCGTCGATCGTCGGACTCGCAGGCGGAGACCAGCCGAAGCCGCCGACCAACGCGCTCGTCTGGCTCGATGCCGACGGAGGGCAGACCAGGTCGGCGCCGCTCCCGTTCGCCGCGAAGGGCGTGACGATCGCTCCCGACGGCGCGGTGATCGCGGTCGGCGACGATCGCGCGGTGGTCCTCTCCGCCGCGGGGGAGCAGCTGGCCGAGGCGGCAGCTCCGCACTTCACGCCCACCGAGGACGAACTCGCGACCCTTCGCGAGGAGATCGCCGAGCAGCACCGCGAGCAGCTCGAGGCGTTGCGTCGGAACCACGACGGGCTCGTCGCGGCGAAGGCCGAACTGGAAAAGGTGCCCGAGGAGGAGCGGACCCAGCGGCAGAAGAAGGAGCTCGCGCGGTCCGACGAAGCGATCCAGTCGATGGAGGCCTTCATCGCCAGCCTGGGCGATTCACCGGACGGCGCGGTCGCCAGCGGACTGGCCAACGCCCGCACGATCCACCGCGTGGCGGCGTCGCGGGAGCATCTGTTCCTCGTCGCCCACGAGCCCGTGGGCCATGCCTTCGGCGTGTGGCGGTGCGGCCGCGACTTCGCCGATCCCGAGAAGATCATCGGCGGCCTGAGCGGCTGCTGCGGCCAGATGGACGTGCAGGTGATCGGCAACGAGCTCGTGATCGCCGAGAATGCCCGGCATCACGTGGCGGTGTATTCCTTCGACGGCGAGCCGCTGCGGACGTTTGGCGAGGCCAGCCGCGCCGACATCCGCAAGGGCTTCGGCGGCTGCTGCAATCCGATGAATGCCTGCGCCGGGCCCGACGGCAGCCTGCTGCTCGCCGAGTCGAACGGCCTCGTGAAGCAGTTCGCCCCCGACGGCACGCTCACGGAGATCCTCGGCGTGGCCGACGTCCAGTCGGGCTGCAAGAACTCCTCGATCGGCCTGTCCGCCGACGGCAGCAGGCTCTACTACCTCGACATCCAGAAGGGCCGGGTCCTCGTCATGGAGAAGAAGTCATGATTCGTCGCAGGATCCTCTCGATCGCGGCGGCCCTCGCCTGCATGCCGGCGATCCTCGCCGCGGCACCGCTGCGGGTCGCCGTGATGGACCCGCTCGCGAAGCAGCTCTCCTGCCCGTGCGTGAAGGGCTATGCCCAGCGCGACTACGAGGAGCTCGGCTCGTTCCTGGGCGAAGCGCTCGGTCGCGAGGTGACGGTGCGGTTCGGCGAGTCGCTCGATGCCTTCCGCGACGACGGCTTCGACGTCGTGATCGGCAAGCGGTCGGTGGTCGAGTCGGACGCCGGCCGGCTCGGTCTCGACGTCGTGGCGATCGCCGCGCTCGCCGGACGGGACGGCCTGACCACGCAGCGGGGGCTGGTGATCGTCCGGGGCGACGATCCGGCGAAGACGGTCGCCGACCTCGAGGGCCACCGGATCGTGCTCGGCCCTGCCGACTGCGCCGAGAAGCACGCAGCCGCCCGCACGCTCTTTGCCTCGCACGGCATCGCGATCCCGGCCGACGGCCCCACGGTGCCGTCCTGCACCGACGGCGCGGCGGCGGTGGTGGAGGCGGCATCGAAGGGGGCCCCGCCCACGGCCACCGTGATCTCGAGCTATGCGGCCCCGCTGCTGGAGGGCTGCGGCACGATCAAGAAGGGCGACATCCGCGTGGTCGGCGAGACCGGCGAGGTGCCGTTCATCACCGCCTTCGTGTCGGCGAAGGTCGCACCGGCCGACCGCGACCGGATCCTCGCGGCGCTCCTGGAGACGAAGTCGCTGCCCCTGCTGCAACTCGCGATCGAGTCGCAGGGGGGCTTCCAGCCGCTGCCCCGCGACAGCGACGCGGCGCCCGCGAAGGCCGATCAGCCCGGCGAGGCCAGCCCTCCCCGTGCCGACTGGCCGGGCTGGCGGGGCCGGCACCGCGACGCCCTCGTCGCCTGGCTTCCCGACGCGCTGCCCGACACGCCGGTGGTCGTGTGGAAGCGGCCGATGTTCAACGAGGGCCTCGGCGGCGTTGCGGTCGCGGAGGGTGTGGTCCTGCTCGGCGACCGCGACATGGAGGATCACCGCGACGTGTTCCACGCGATCGACGCCGCCTCGGGCGAGCGGCTCTGGACGCTGCAGTACCCGGCCGAGGGCCGGCTCGACTACGGCAACTCGCCGCGGGCCACGCCCCTGATGCACGACGGCCGCGGATACCTGCTGGGTGCCTTCGGGCACCTCCACTGCGTCGACCTCGCCGACGGCCGCGTGGTCTGGGAGCGGCACCTGCGGCGCGACTTCGCCGCCACGTCGGAGCTCGTGTGGGGGGTCTGCTCGTCGCCGCTCGTCGTCGACGGCAAACTGATCGTGAACCCGGGCGGGCCCGAGGCGTCGGTGGTGGCGCTCGATCCGGCGACCGGCGACGTGCTCTGGAAAACGCCCGGGGGCCGCCGCGTACTCGTCGTTCGTCCCGTGCACGCTCGGCGGCCGCCGCCAGCTGGTGGGCTTCGACGCGGCGAGCCTCGGCGGCTGGGACATCGCCACCGGCGCGCGGCTCTGGACCCTCGACCCGAAGGTCGCCGGCGACTTCAACGTGCCCACGCCGCTCGTGCTCGACGAGGGCGTGGTGGTCGCCACCGAGAACAACGGCACGCGGTTCGTCGGTGGCGACGGTGTCCGCGGGGCGACCTACGCCGGCCTCGCGCCCGACATGCACACGCCCGTGACGTGCGGCGACCGCATCGTGGGGATCGTCAAGGGCAAGGTGCACTGCGTGTCGACGCGGGATCTCGCGCCCCTGTGGACGAACTTCGACCGCTCGCTCGCGGGCCACGTGTCGCTCGTCGCCTCGGCCGACCGCGTGCTGGCCTTCACCGAGAAGGGCGAGCTCGTCCTCATCGACCCGCGCGGCGACGCGATCCAGATCCTCGACCGGCTGCAGGTGCTGCCGGCGGGCCAGTCCACCTACGCGCATCCGGCCGTCGTGGGCACGAGGATCTTCATTCGCGGCCCGCGGCGGCTCTCGTGCGTGGCCCTCACCGCCGACGCCGCCGACGCCGCGGCGGCGACGAACTGACCGCGGGCGGCTCCGCGAGCGGCTCCACGGCGAGCAGGCCGTGCACCCGATACTCGTCGTCGCTGCCCGCCAGGAAGCACCGCCGCCGCGTCCGCACGAGCCGGCCGGCGCGGAACACGTGCCGGCCGTCGACCCGGAACCACGCCCCCTCCGCAAGCTCCTCCACCCGCACGCGACCGGCGATCGGCTGGTCGTAGCGGGCCAGGGCGAGCAGCAGCCCGCGGTCGCTGCACGTGGCCGCCGCCGGGCTGGCGAGCGACCGGCTCATCGCCGCGGCGAGGTCGTCCGGAAACACGCGGGCGTCGAGGAGCGGCGCGAGCACGCCGGAAAACTCCCGCTGCCACTCGGGGCCGTGGGGCCGCACCCGGCGTCGCCGCGCGGCGTGTCGCTCCCAGGTGGCGGCGTGCGCCACCTCGTGGAGGAGCGTGGTGAGAAACGCCCACGGATTGAGGTCGGCGTTGACGGTGATGCGGTGGGCCGGCCGGAGCGGCAGCCGCGGCGGGCGGTGATCGCCGAGTTTCGACCGCCGCGGCCGCACCACCCGGAGGTCGAGCGGCAGATCGCCCACCGCGGTCACCACGTGGTCGAGTGCCTGGGGCGGCACGTGGGGCCGCACGATCTCGGCGATGGCATGCCCGCGGCCGCGCGTCATCGCCCCACTCCGGGGATCACGAGCGTGGGCACCGCCTCGGCGGGCACGTCGTGGGTCTCGAAGTAGGCCTCCACGGCCCGCACGTCGGCCGCCGTCGGCGGGGGCGGCGCGTCGTCGCGCACCACCCGCTCGACGTGCGGCACACCGGCCACGATCGACCGCCGCTCCTCCACGGTCCACCGCGGCCCGAAGTGGTAGACGGCGTAGTACATCGCGGTCGCGTTCGCCGGCCCCACGCCGCCGCAGCGGCAGGCGTCGTGAAACATCCGGTGCACGTCCTGCCAGCCGCGGGTGCGCTGCTCGCAGGCCACGTCGTGCACCACCGACGCGTTGCGGAAGCGGCCCTCGAACGGCCCGCCGACCAGCGACCAGAAGGCCCGCGGGATGCTCGCGCCGTTCACGACCGATCCAGTCGGGGCGTCCCAGCGCTCGTCCCGCGGGTCGACGTAGCCGAACGGCGCCACGAGCGTCATGTCGCGGCCGTTCGCATCCCACGTGGCCACCACGTCGCCGACGAATCGCCCCCACGTGCCCGTCTGGTGCTCGGCGGCATCGGGCACGGCGAACGTCAGCGGCTGGGGCGTCGATCGCCGCACGAGGTCGGCCACGAGCGGGCGGGCGGGCTCGGGCACCGAGGCGTCGTCGCACGAGACCCGCACGAACGCGTCGGCCTGCTCGATCGCGAGGTCATACTGCTTCCGGTCGCGGCCGGCGGCCGCGAAACGCTCGAACGACGCCACCAGGCCGCTGGCAATCACGAGGGCCTCGAGGGCGGTGCGGTCGGCCGCGGCGAGGGCCAGCGTGTCGATCCGGCAGCCGCGGACCTGCCCCGCGAAGCCGCCGGAGAGCATGAAGGTGATCCACATGGGGAGGCGACCGGATGGCGTGATGACGTGCGTCACGGGACTCGATCGGCATTATCATGCGGTCGTCGGTTTTCGACACGAGGGGAGACTCCGGATGCGCGAACGTGGCGTGATGGCGATGATGGCGTGGCTGGCCCTCGCGGCAGCCGCCGGCGCTGCCGACGCCCCGCGGTGGAACGTGCTCGTCCTGTTCGCCGACGACTGGGGCCGGTATGCATCGTGCTACCGGGGGCTCGACGGTCGGCCCGGCCTCAACGACGTCGTCTCCACGCCCGCGATCGACCGGCTCGCCCGCGAGGGCGTGCTGTTCCGCAACGCGTTCGTCAGCGCGCCCTCCTGCACGCCGTGCCGCTCGGCCCTGCTCTCCGGCCGGCACTTCTTCCAGTGCGGACGCGGCGCGATCCTCCGCAACGCCACCTGGGACGAGTCGATCCCGTCGTTTCCGCTGCTGCTCGAGGCGGCGGGCTACCGGATCGGCAAGTCGTACAAGGTGTGGAGCCCCGGCCAGCCGCCCGACGCCCCCTTCGGCCGCCAGCGGAGGGCCTTCGAGAAGGCGGGCAGGCGTCCCAACGACTTCTCCGAGCAGGCCACGAAACTGGTCGCCTCTGGAAAGACCGTCGCGGAGGCCCGCGCGGCGATCGTGGCAGAGATCCGGGACAACTTCCGCACGTTTCTCGACGAGGGGGGCAATGGCCCGTGGCTCTTTTTCTGCGGGCCGACGACCACGCACCGCACGTGGGTGAAGGGCTCGGGGAAGGCGCTCTGGGGCATCGACCCGGAGTCGCTCCGCGGCCGGATGCCGGCCTTCCTGCCCGACGTGCCGGAGGTTCGCGAAGACGTGGCCGACTACCTCGGCGAAGTGCAGGCGGTCGACGCCTACGCCGCCGCGCTCGTGGCCGAGCTCGAGTCCCGCGGCCTGCTCGACCGCACGCTCGTCGTCGCCAGCGGTGACCACGGCATGCCGGGCGTGCCGGCCGGCAAGTGCGAGCTCCACGACCACGGCACCGCCATCGCGCTCGTGGCGAGGGTGCCGGGGGGCACGCCGGGCCGCATCGTCGACGACTTCGTGTCGCTGCCCGACCTCGCGCCGACGTTCCTCGATGTCGCGGGCGTGCCGCGGCCCGCGGGCATGACGGCGCGGAGCCTGATGCCGCAGCTGCTCTCCGCCGCCAGCGGCCAGATCGACCCGGATCGCACGTTCGTGATCACCGGCCGCGAGCGGCACGTCGACGTGGCCCGCGACGGCAACCTCCCCTACCCGATGCGGGCGATCCGCACGGCCGATCATCTCTACATCCGCAACTTCGCCCCCGACCGGCTGCCGATGGGCCGCCCCGGGATCGCCACGGCCGGAGCGGCGGCCGACGAGCAGGTGCTCGAGCGCGAGACCTTCGCCGCCTATCCCGACATGGACGCGGGGCCCACGAAGGCATGGCTGATCCGCCACGGCCACGAGCCCGAATGGCGGTGGCTCCTCGACTACGCCTTCGCGCCGCGGCCCGCGGAGGAGCTCTACGATCTCCGGGCTGATCCCGACCAGGTGCGGAACGTGGCCGCCGACCCGGCCCAAGACGCCCGCCGCCGCGAACTCGCCGCCCGCCTCGACGGCCTGCTCCGTGCTGCGGGCGATCCGCGGCTCCTGCCCGAGCCCCTCTTCGAGCGGCCGCCCTCCACCGACGTGGAGCGCCGCGGCCGGCCGTGACGGTGGTGCCGGTTCCGCTGCCTGCGGTGGATTTGCGTCGCCCGGCCCGCCGATCATCCTCGCACGGGATCGCTCGCTCTCCTTCCCCGGCACGGCCATGCGCACCGCCTTCGTCACCGGCGCCACGGGATTCATCGGTCGGCACGTGGTCGACGCGCTCGTGGAGCGGGGCGTGGAGGTGCGGGCGCTGGTGCGTTCGCCCGCGCGGGCCGGGCATCTCGCCCGGGCGAGCGTGAGGACCGTGGCCGGCTCGCTCGCCGATGTCGCCGCCTGGCGGCACGAGCTCACCGGCTGCGACGCGGTGTTCAACATCGGCGGACTCGTGGCCGCCTGCCGCCGCGACGATCTCTTCACTGTCAACGGCCGCGCGGCCGGCGATCTCGCCGACGCCTGCGGCTCAAGCCACGCTCCGCCCACGCTCGTGCACGTCTCGTCGCTGGCCGCAGCCGGGCCGCCGCCACGGGGCAAGGCGATCCGCGACGAGCACGATCCGTTCGCGCCGGTGTCGGACTACGGCGCGAGCAAGCTCGCGGGCGACGGCGAGCTCCGCAAGCATGCCACGCGTCTGCCGATCACGAGCATCCAGCCCGGCATCGTGTTCGGCCCACACGACGCCAACGTGCTCACGCTCTACAAGATGATCGATGCGGCGCGGCTCCATCTGCCGATGGGCTTCCGGCCGGTGCCCGTGTCGCTGATCCACGTGGACGACCTGGTGCAGCTGATCCTCGCCGCGGCTGAACGGGGCGAACGGATGACGCCCTCCAATGGCGACAGCCATGCGTCCACCGGCGTCTACCACGCCTGCGATGATCGCGAGCACCCCAGCTACGGCGAGTTCGGCCGCCGCATCGGCCGCGCCCTCGGCCGCAGGGTGATGGTGATGCCCGTGGCCACGCCGGTGGCCTGGCCGGTCGTCACGATCGCCTCGCTCTGCTCTTCGCTCGCTGGAAAGCCGAGCCTCGTGTCGCCCGACAAGCTCCGCGAGGCGACGGCCCGAAGCTGGGCCGCCTCGGCGGGGAAGGCCCGAAGCCAGCTCGGCTTCGCACCGGCCGCGACGATCGACGACCGCCTCCGCGAGACGGGCGACTGGTTCCGGGCCAACGGCCTGCTGTAGGCTCTGGCAGCGTCGTCTGCCACGAGCTTTGGAGGGTTCCATGCACGCCCCGCGTCACCCGGCCTCCCGCCTCACCCGCCGCGGGTTCGCCGCCGCGGTCGCCGCGACCACCGCCGTCGCCGCCGCGCCCGCCTTCGCGAGGGCCCGCCGACTGGCCAGCGAAACCATCATCGGCGAAGGAGATCACCGCTACCGCGCCATCCACCACTTCCCGCAGCTGCCCGACCGCTTCTCCTGGCAGACCACGCACGGCGTGGCGCTCGACGAGGCGGGCAATCTCTACGTGATCCACGAGGGCAAGGCGGGCAAGAAGGATCACCCGGCGATCTTCGTGTTCGATCCCGAGGGGAAGTTCATCCGCGCCTTCGGAAGCGAGTTTCAGGGAGGCGGCCACGGCATCGAGGTCCGCAAGGAGGGCAGCGAGGAGTTTCTCTACGTCTGCGGCTATCAAGACGTGAAGTGCTTCGCAAAGCTCACGCCCAAAGGCGAGATCGTGTGGTATCGCAAGGCCCCGATGGCGGCGGGCTGCTATGCCCCCGGCGAGGACGTCTCCACCAAGAAGAATTGGAGCCGCAAGGGCTTCCTGCCCACGAACTTCGCCTTCCTCGACGATGGCGGTTTCCTGCTCGCCGACGGCTACGGCTCGTTTCGCATCCACCGCTACGACAAGGAAGCCCAGTGGCTCTCGTCGTTTGGCGGTGACGGCAAGGGCGAGGGCACGTTCAACACGCCCCACGGCATCTGGATCGACCGCCGCCCAGCCGCCGACGGCACTGCCCGCGAGCCCACGATCGTGGTCTGCGACCGCGCCCACAACACGATCCAGCGGCTTGCGCTCGACGGCACCTACCAGGAAACGCTCACCGGCTTCGGCCTGCCGGCAAACCTCGACACGCTCGGCGGCCTGATGCTCGTGCCCGAGCTCAAGGCCTGCGTGACGATTCTCGGCCCTGACGACAAGCCCGTGGTGCAGCTCGGCCGGGCGGTCGAGCGGCTCGACGAGATCAAGGACCTGCGGATGCAGCCCGACAAGTGGATGGACGGGCAGTTCGTGCATCCGCACGACGCCTGCTTCGCCCCCAACGGCGACATCCTCGTGGCGGAGTGGGTCGGTACGGGCCGGGTCACGAAGCTTATAAAGGTCTGAGGTCGGCGTCGGCACCCGAGGCTTCCCGCATGCGGCAGTTCGACGTGGTGGTGGCTGGAGCCGGGGGCATGGGCACCGCGGCCGCCGCGCACGTCGCCCGCCGCGGCGCCCGCGTGCTGGCGGTCGATCGATTTCCGCCGGGGCACGCCCGCGGCAGTTCGCACGGCCAGTCGCGGCTCATCCGCCTGGCCTACTTCGAGCAACCCGACTACGTCCCCCTGCTGTGGCGGGCCCGCGACCTCTGGCGCGAACTCGAACGCGACACGGGCACGAGCCTGCTCACCGAATGCGGGCTCCTCTCCTGCGGACCGTCCGCCGGCTCCGTGATCGCCGGCACGCTCCGCTCAGCCCATGACCACGGCCTGGCCATTGAGCCGCTCACCGCCCGCGAGGCGATGGGCCGCTGGCCCGCGATTACGATGCCCGACGACTGGACCGCGGTGTTTGAGCGCGAGGCCGGGCATCTCGCGGTCGAGGCCTGCGTGCGGGCCCATGCGGCCGTCGCCACCGCGCACGGCGGCTTGATCGAGGCCGATCACGAGATCCGTGGCTGGCGGGTCGAGGGCGACACGGTACTCGTGGAGACCTCGCGGGAAACCATCTCCGCGGGTCGGCTTGTGCTCTGCCCGGGCCCGTGGGCCTCCGCCCTGCTCCGCCTGCCGGCGATCCCGTTCACGGTGCTGCGGAAGTCGCTCTTCTGGTATGCGCCGTCGGCTGGCCTCGCGACCGACGCCGCCGCGTCGCTGCCCGCCTTCGCGTTCGACACGCCGCGTGGCTTCTTCTACGGCTTTCCGATGCTCGATGCCCGGGGCCTCAAGCTGGCCGAGCACAGCGGTGGCCAGGTGG
>JBJTRH010000470.1:0-4568 GCA_046076065.1 Planctomycetaceae bacterium
CTCCGGCCGGCGCCGGAGCGGGGGCACGATGATCTCGACCACCTTGAGACGAAAGTAGAGGTCGCGGCGGAAGCCGCCCGACGTCACGGCCTTCTCCAGATCGCGGTTCGTGGCGGCCACCACCCGGACGTCCACCTGCACGCGGCCGCTGCCGCCCACCCGCTCGAACGGATGCCCCTCGAGGACGCGGAGAAACTTCGCCTGGATCGCAGGACTCATCTCGCCGATCTCGTCGAGCATGAGCGTGCCGCGGTGGGCGGCCTCGAACTTGCCGATCTTCCGCTCCGTGGCGCCGGTGAAGGCCCCCTTCTCGTGTCCGAACAGCTCGCTCTCGAGAAGCGTCTCGGAGAGCGCCGCGCAGTTGAGGCACACGAACGGTCCATCGCGACGATCGCTCGACTCGTGGAGCGCGCGGGCGATGAGCTCCTTGCCGGCGCCGCTTTCGCCACGGACGAGCACGGTGGCCTTCGTCGCCGCCACCCGCTGCACCTGGCCGATGATGCCCTGCAGGGCGGGGCTGGCGCCCACCATGCACGAGTCTTCCCCGAGCCGGCGTCGGAGCCGCTCGTTCTCGTCGGCCGCGGTGGCGAGCCTCGTGGAGAGTGCCTCGCGGGCGGCGAGGTTGTCGATCGCCACGCCGACCGCGTCGCAGACGGCCATCAGGAACTCGAGGTCCTCGGGGGTGGCGGTCACGTCGGGCCCGGCCTCGAGATACACGACGCCCACCGGCCGGCCCCGCCAGCGGACGGGCGCAGCGAGCGCCGGCGGGCTCCCCCCCGCGGCGCCGGCGGTGAGCACCGCCTCGTCCGCGTCGAGCACCGTTGCGACCACGTCGAGCGGAAGGGCCGCGGGCCACGGGTCGGCCGTGGCGGCGAGCGAGACCAGGGACTGCGGCTCGGGACGTGCCGCGGCGGCATCGCCGAAGCGCGGAGGGAGGAGGACGAGCCCGGTCGTGCCCGCGGTGCCGCCGATCGCCGAGGCCAGCGCGAGCCTCGCGATCGCCCGTGCGTCGTCGGCGGCGGCAAGGGCGAAGGCGAGCCGGCAGAGGTCGGCCGCCGCACGCCCCACCCGCGGCATGCCGACGGCCGATCCGCTGATCGCCTCGAGCAGGCTGCTGCGGGAGGCGCGATGGGCGATGGTCACCGCCGCCGTCGGAGGCCCGCCGGCGAGTTCCCCGGTGATCGAGCCCGAGGCCGCTCCGTGCGTCCTGGGCTCGCCGTGCCCGAAGATTGCCTCGACCAGGCCGATCCGCACCACGTCGCCATCCTCCAGCGGCCGTTCTCCGACGACCGCGGTCCCGTTCACCGTCGTGCCGTTGCGGCTCTGGAGATCCCGGATCAGCCAGCCGGAGGCCGTCGAGAGGACCTCGGCATGCAGGCGGCTGGCCCGCTCGTCGTGAAGAATGACGTCGTTCGTCGGGGCCCGACCGAGCACGACCCGGCCGCCCGGGGGCAGGCGCACGACGTGCTCTCCCGCGACAGGATCCCGGACGACCAGGTGGGAGGCGGGAACCTGCATGGATGGGGGCCGGCGGCCGGAGGGACGTGCTGTCGGTCAGCCCCGCCCCGGGACGGGACCGGCGCGTGCCGAACCGTAGCATCATGATCCAGCGGAAGGGCGTTGGCGAGGGGGAGAAGGCCGGGATCCCGCGGCGGAACCGGGTTTGCCGAATTTTCGGCGGCGGACTAGCATCGCAGTCGCTCGTTTCCCGGGTCCCGACCAGCCATCGACGAGGGTTTCATGCGCCCACTGAGCCGTCCGGCTTTTCCTTGGCACCTCCTGCTGCCGGCCGCGTGCGTGGCCGTTGCCGCGGTGCTGATCGCCCCACGACAGGCCTCCGCCCAGTTCGGCGGCGGCTTCGGCGGCCAGGCCGTGGGCGGCATCTCGGTCGATGCCGGCGGCATCGTCGGAAACCTCGATCCGAGGGCGCTCCAGAGCCTCGCCGAGGAGCGTCGCCGCATGCTCTCGGAAGGCGGCTGGTCCGGGAAGCCCGGAGACGCCCGCAAGGTGTCGCTCAAGGCGGTCGCCGCCGCCGTGGCGGCTGCCGCGGCGACGTCGACACCGTTGCCCGCGGAGGTGATGTATCTCGGCGGCCTGCAGCGGATCGACCACGTGTTCGTCGATCCCGACGCGGGTGACGTCGTGCTCTCGGGGCCCGCCGACGCGCTCGTCGTCAACCAGGCAGGCGACGTGGTCGGCGCCGCCACCGGCCGGCCGCCGCTGGTGCTCGAGGACCTCGTCGTGGCGCTCCGCTCCATCGATGGCACGAGGAACGGGGGCGTGAGCTGTTCCATCGATCCGACGCGCGAGGGCGTGGCCAACCTCCAGGCCCTCCTCAAGCGGCAGGGGCAGGTCGGTGCCGATCCACGAGCCACGTTCGCCGCCATGGAGAAGGCACTCGGGCCCCAGCAGGTCACGGTCACGGGCGTGCCGACCGACAGCCGCCTGGCCCGCGTGCTCGTGGCCGCCGACTACCGCATGAAGCGGATCGGCATGGGCCACGAGCCGTCAGGACTGGCGAAGCTGCCGAGCTACCTCGACATGCTGCCTGCCGGTGGCCGTGCCATGGCCACGCCCCGCTTCTGGCTCGAGGCCGACTACGACCCCATCGCCCGCGATCCCGACGAACTCGCCTGGCGGATCGGTGGCCGGCGGATGAAGTGCCTCACCGAGAGCGATGCCTTCGCGAACGAGGGCGTGAAGCGGGGCGCCGGCGCGGCCGACGCCACCGCCCGCCGCTGGTGCGAGGCGATGACCGCCAACTACGACGCACTGGCCGCGAAGCACCCGGTGTTCGCCGAACTCGCCAACTGCGTCGATCTCACGGTCGTGGCGGCCCTCATTCACGGTCGCCAGCTCGACGCGAAGGCCGGCTGCGACCTCGGGCCGCTGCTCGACGCCACGGCCGCGCCGCTGCCGAAGTACGACGTGCCGGCGACGGTGCCCACCGTGGCCACGGGTGCCAAGAAGGGATCGGCATGGGTGCTCACGGCGTCCGGCGGCGTGACCTTCTAGCCCTGGGAGTTCGCGGCGAAGACGGCCGACTCGCCCGACGCGGCGACGCTACGGGCCGAGGTGATCGCGGCCCGGCCGGCCGATCTGGCCGGCTGCAGCTGGGACTGACCGGCCGGGAGCCTCAGTCCGCCCCGGTCCGGGGCGCCGCCCAGAGGATGCCGACGAGTCCTGCCGCGGCGGTGGGGAAGTACGCGTCGGCCCATCCGCATGCGGCGAGGTCGACCAGATCCGGCATCGGAGGCGGAACCCGCTTCGCGAGCACGAGCGTCGCGGCCGTCTCGAGGGCGACCGTCGCCGCGATGGAGTCGCTCGTCACCTCCCAGCCCGCAGGGAGCCGCGATCCCAGGGGCGAGGTGGCCCACCAGCGGGGCACGTCGAGGATGGTGGCTCCGGGCGTGGGGCTGGCCGTGCCCGAAACCTCGAGGCCGGTGGCCGCGGCCGCGAGCCGGGCCGTGACACCCATCGCCTCGATTGCAAGGGCATGCATGACGTGGGCGGGCAGCGGCTGCGCCGCGTCGACGAGCCGCAGGCCTTCCACGACTGGACCACCGCCGACCACGACGGTCACCGCCCCGTTCAGGCTACCCACGAGGCCGAGGAGATCCTCCGGCCAGCCTGGACGCGTCAGCAGGCTGCCGCCGAACCTCACGACCCAGCGGTCGCCGCCGGCGGGGGGCTCACGGAGCGGCGCGACCGTCCAGCGTTCAGTCACGACAGGCTTCCCCGGGCGATCAGCGCCAACGCGTGCGCCGGCGCGCACCGCGACGCCGCCTCGCCGACGATGGCAGGCAACGAGAGCACCCGGGGCCGCCAACGGGCCGCCTCGAGCGCACGGCCGACGAGCGGCCCGCCGTGGCCCGAGACGACGACGGCGTCGGGAACCCAGCCGCGGAGAGCGGCCACCCGCACCAGCGCCCGCGCCACGAGCCGCGCCTGGGCCGCCACCACATGCCGCGCCGCCTCGACCGCCTCGGTCGCCGACACGTCACCCGGGTCGAGCAGCATCGTCCGGGCGAGCCGCACGCGGGCCGCGTCGGCCGTGAAGGCACTGCCGTCGGCCGTGTCGCGGGAACCGGGATCTTCGGGCAGGCCGCCGGTCAGCAGCCAGGCATCCCGCGAGTCGGCGAAGCGTTCGCTCGCGACCGGGCGGCGAACGCCGCGGTGGGGCAGGGACCTCACGATCGCCGCCACGGGAGTCCGCTCGATGCCCGTGTAGACGAGTTCGCCGGTCAGCATCCGGCCGGCGTCGTCGCGGGCGAGCGGCTCGGGGCGACCGCCGGCGAGCGGCACGATGTCGGTGGTGGTCGAACCGACGTCGACGAGCAGCGCCCTCGCGTCCGGGGCGAGCGAGCCGGCCAGCCGCGCGACCGCGTGCCAATTGCTCGCGGCGACGCCGAGCGGATCGGCGATCGCCTCGGCCGGCGGCACGATCCGCCCGTCGAGGTGATACAGCCCGGGGGCCGGGCAGCCCGCGGCGTCGCAGGCCGCGACGACGGCGCGAACGATGAACCCGACCCCGGCAGGGCGGTCGGCGAAGCAGTCGGCGATCTCGC
>JBJTRH010000471.1:0-2924 GCA_046076065.1 Planctomycetaceae bacterium
CGACGAGTTCGGCCTCGAGGCCGTCGAGAGCCCAGTGCACGTGCATGACTGGCACGCCACGATCCTTCATCTCCTCGGCCTCGACCACAAGCGGCTCACCTTTCGCCACGCGGGCCGCGAGATGCGGCTGACCGACACCAAGGGCAACGTCGTCGACGCGATCGTGGCCTGATCGCCCCGATTGATCGCCGCCCGCCGATCGGCGAGCATCGTGTTCAGCGGTGGCGCGGCAGCAGCGGCACCGTCGTCAGCCTCTGCTCGTGGACCCTGCGACGATCATGGCCCAGCTCCCGCTCTTCGCCGACACCGACGCGGTCGACCCGGCGACCGTGCCCGACGAGCTGCGACGGCTGGCCGCGGCGCTGCCGGCAGCGATCCATCTGGGCACGTCGAGCTGGTCGTTTCCAGGCTGGACGGGCCTCGTGTTCGCGCCGCGCAACGGCAAACCGGCGACGGAGCAGGTGCTCGCCCGCCACGGCCTGCCCGCCTACGCGGCGCATCCGCTCCTGCGCACGGTGAGCCTCGACCGCACGTTCTACGCGCCGCTCACACGGGACGAGTTCGCGGCCTACGCGGCGCAGGTTCCCGCGTCGTTCCGGTTCGTGGTCAAGGCGCCGGCGGCGTTCACCGATCCCGCGATCCGCCGCCCAGGCAGCGGGGAGACGAGCCGCGACAATCCATCCTTCCTCGACGCGTCCGCCGCCGCGACGACGTTTGTCGAGCCGGCGGTCGCGGGGCTGGGCGGCACGGCCGGGCCGCTCGTGTTCCAGTTTCCGCCGCTCGGCTGGCGGCTCGTGGCCGACGTGCCACGGATCACCGCGCGGATCGCCGCCTTCATGGCCGTGCTCCGCGGCCGCACGCACCGCACGGTGCCGCTCGCCGTGGAGGTGCGCGATCCGGAGCTGGCCTGCGCGGCCTTCGCGGCGGGCCTTCGCGACGCGGGCGCAGTGCCCTGCCTCGCGGTGCACGCCCGGATGCCGCCGGTGGCCGAGCAGGCCGCCGCCTTCGGGCTCGATCGCGACGACTGCCCGCTGCCGCTCGTGGCCCGCTGGAACCTCCACGCCGGCCACCGCTACGAGGACGCGAAGCAGGCCTACTTTCCCTTCGACCGGCTCGTGGAGGAAGACGTGCCCTCCCGGCACGCGCTCGCCCGACTCGCCGCCGGCGCCGCCGCCCGCGGTCGCGAGGTGTTCATCACGATCAACAACAAGGCGGAGGGCTCGGCCCCCTGTTCGGTCGCGAAGCTCGCCGCCGCGATCGTCGCCTGACTCAGCGGGCGACCAGCCGGAGGTCGACCTCGGCGATGCCGCCGGCGGCATCCTTGCGGCGCACCGTAACGGGCACGATGTCGCCCACCGTGATGCTCGTGCGCAGGCCGCGGTCGAATGCCCGGCGCTCGTCGCGCGTGGCGAACTCGAGCCGCCGGCCCGCGAAGGCCACGATCACGTCGCCCGGCTTCAGGCCCGCCGCCTCGGCCGACGATCCCGCCTCGACGCCCTCCACGACGGGCAGCAGATCGCCCCCGCGTGGCCGCTCGAGATCGATGCCCGTGCGGCACCGCCGGGGCGCCGTGAGGGCGACCTGCAGCGTCTCCTCGCGGCCAGCGCGGCGGACGCGGAACGCGGTCTCGTGCCCCGCGGGGTAGATGCCGATCACGCCGGACAGCCGGTGGCCGTTGGCCACGGCAGCGTCGTCGATCGCCACGATCGTGTCGCCGGGCCGGAAGCCGGCCGTCGCGGCGGGCGATCCCTCGGCCACGTCCTTCACCACCACGCTCTCGGGCCGTTCGCGATCGCGGCTCTCGAACTGCACGCCCGCCAGGGCGGCGTGCGGCACCTCGCCCCCCTCGGCCCGCTCCAGCAGCGGCAGCCAGATCGCGATCTGCCGCGCCGAGATCGCGAACCCGAGGCCGGTGTTGCTCCGCAGGCCATACCGCGTGCTGATCTGGCCGTTGATGCCCACCACCTCGCCGGCCATGTTCACCAGCGGCCCGCCGGAGTTGCCCGGATTGAGCTCGGCATCGGTGACGATGCACTCGGTGTAGGAGCCCTGGGTGTGGTGCACGGCCGACACGATCCCGAGCGTGAATGTCGGCGACTGGTCGATCACGCCGAGGGCGAACGGGTTGCCGACGGCGACGACCTCGTCGCCCACGCGCACGCCCTCGGAGTCGCCGAGCGGCAGGTGCGGCAGCGGCTCCCCGTCGGGCGCGTCGATCTTGAGGACCGCGAGGTCGCCCACCTCGTCACGGCCGAGCACGCGGGCCTTGAAGGAACGGCCATCGCCGAGCCGCACGTCGAAGGCGCGTCGATTCTCGATCACGTGGTCGTTGGTGAGCATCAGCCCGTCGGGCCGGATCACCACGCCGCTGCCCCCGGCAATGAACACGTAGGCCGGACGGATCGCGACGCACAGCGCCGCCAGGTCGGCGTCGCCGCGAACCGGCAGCGCCGCGGCGATCGACGCCACCATCAGGCACGCGGTCCACGCAGCCTGCCGCATCACTTGTTCTCCCCGAGCACGACGGTCACGTCGCGGACGTCGTCGGCCACGAGCCGGCCCTCGAACGAGTCGCCCGGCTTGAGCGACTTCTTGAGCCGCTCCAGATCCTCGAGCGTCTCCACGTCGCGGCCGGCGATCACCAGCCGCGGCCCCTTCTGCCTGCGGCGGACCGTGAGCACCACCGAGTCGCCCGTCCGGCCAGCGGCGATCCGCTCGGTGAGCTCCCGCCAGGCGGCCAGCTCGACGCCGTCGTAGGCCACGAGCACGTCGCCCTTCTTCAGCCCCGCCTTCGCCGCCGGTGATCCCTCGGCCACGAATCCGATCACCACCTCGTCGCCGAGCGCCTTCGACTCGTCGGCCTGCACGCCGAGAAATGGCCCTGGGAACCGCTCGAACGACTTCCCCGCCTTGAGGTCGTCGAG
>JBJTRH010000472.1:0-8121 GCA_046076065.1 Planctomycetaceae bacterium
GTTGAAGTCGCCCTCGAACCAGGAGGCCGATATCGGCTGGTCGTAGCCGCCCGCCGCGAGAAAGTTGGCCGCATCGAGCAGGTCCACCACGCGATCCACGTTGGTATCGCCTGGAGCGGCGTAGGTGAACAGCGTCGAGCCGTCGGCATTGAGCCAGCCGACCGCCCGCGACTCGGACAGCGCCACCTCCGCCGCCACGAGGCTCGACGTCACGCCGCTGGTTCCGTTCCAGTCGCCGCCGTTCATACCGGCCAGCAGGAGCGACCGCACGTGGGCGGCTGCCAGGCCCGCGACGACCGTCACGCCGCCCACGCCCACGTCGACGAGGCCACCGCCCGCGATCGAGAGCGAACCGACCGACACGTCGTGATCGCCCGACACCGACAGCCGGCCCCCGCTCATCGCCGTGATCGACGACCCGGTGCCGCCGAGCGTGACCGATCCGGAAGACAGCGTGCCGATCTTGGCGACGCCCGCGACGCTCGTCGCCCCCCCGCTGATCGTGCTGCTCGCGAGGCTCCCCGCCGACACCCGTCCGCCGCTGATCGAGGCCGCGAGCCGCCCGGTCACCGCCACCGATCCCGACACCACGCCGCCGGTGATGGCGGCGTCGCCGGCGAACCGCGTGGACCCCGCGCCCGTGAGCGAGGCGAGCGTGATCGTGCCGGAGGTGGCTGTGAAGTGGACGGCAGCGACGGCGGGATTCGCGTTGGTGACCGATCCCAGCACGAGGCCCACGCCGCTCACGGTGGCCGTGCCGCTCGAGCCCACCCGCAGCGTGGCCGCCGGGTTGTAATCGGCCGCCACGAGCGAGCCGGCCTCGACGGCGACCAGCGAGGTGCCGGCAAGCGCCCCGGCCGAGGCGGTGAGCACGCCCTCGTGCACCCAGGTGCCGCCCGAATAGGTGTTGGAGCCCGACAGTTCCACCCGGCGGCCGGTGACCGCGACCCCTCCGGAGCCCGAGATCGTGCCGGTGAAGCGGGCGGTGCCGCTGCCGTCGATCTCCAGCAGGTTTCCGGCCGTGCCCGTGTCGATGGCGGCGACGGTGACACCCCCTGCCCCGACGTTCCAATACTGGCTGCCGCCCAGGGCGATGGCCGCCGAGAGCGTCTGCCGCGAGGTGTCGTAGTTGGTCAGGCCGCCGCGGCCGATCGTGAGCGTGCTGGGCCCGGAGAACGTGAACCCCAGCGTGCCACTCCCGGTGGACTTGAAGAACAGCCCGCGCAGATTCGCCGCCGTGTCGACCGTGACCGCCCGGCCCCCGCCAGCCGACGTCCCGCTGAACAGCACGTATTTGTCGGAGGGCGCCGACGACGGGGGCGAAAGCCCCCAGGCGCCACGGTTGCCGATCGACGTGCTGCTGCTGCCCACCCAGGTGTTGGAGGGTGTGCCCACGACCTTCAGGGCATAGCCGTCGGGCGTCGTCAGCCGGTTGACCGCCGCCATCACGTTGGAGTTGCCGAGGAAGTTGTAGACGTTGATCGTGGAGAAATCGGTGGCGGCGTTGTTGCCGATGATCGTGAGCTCCGCCTGCCCATTCGGATTCGTCCAGGGAATGAAGTCGGGGCTCCCCGAATCGCCAGTCTGCAGCACCACGCCGCTGGTGTTGGAGGAGATGTAGACATTGCTGCCGGACGCCACGGTGCCGTTGACGCTCGCCGACCCGATCCGCGGGCTCTGCGTGCCGTCCGGCCCGCGGCCATACACGAGCAGGGGCTGGGCGTTGTAGGTGGAGTTGGTCGTGGACGACGTGTTCGCGTCGAGCACGCCGTAGCGCGGCAGACCGTACGCGGCCGGCAGCGACGCCGTGAGCGCGCCGATGGAGAGGTCGGCCGGAACCGAACCACTGTTCACGAAACCGTATCCAGTGGCGTTCACCGAGGCCTGCGTGCCGGTGACGAGGCTGCCATCGGCGGTGAGCAGGCGGATCGTCGGCCACCCGCCGTAGTGCCGGGCCACGAGGTAGTGCTTCGGGGAGATGAACCCGAAGCTCTTGGTGGCATCGCCGCTGGCCCAGCCGACGCCGAGCCAGGAGTAGGCCCGGCCCACGAAGGCCGTGCCCGTGTTGGTCACCGGCGCCGTAGGATAGCCGGATGTGAAGCGGTCGTTGGCGGCCGCCGAGTAGCCGACCACGTCGAGGGCCAGCGCCCACCGCGGCGCCGCGAGCAGCGCGGCGGCCACCGCCAGCACGACCGTGAGGCCCGCGGTGCCCGGGGCACGCAAGCCCCCCTCGGCACCGCTTCGCGGCACGGGTTCGGCGGCGGCAAAGGCGCGCGACGGCATGGGGTCACCTCGGCCCGGAATCCCGGAACGGCGACGGCCGGGGCCTTCAGACATAGTACGTGCCCCGGCCCTCACGGGATCATCGCGGCGTCAGCGCTCGGGCCCGGGCTTGTCGCCGGCGTCGCGCAGGGCCCGCGGTTCCGCGGCGGGCCTGAGCCGCCAGCGGCCATAGGGCAGGTCGTCGGCCTCGTGGCCCACCCCCCGACCGACGAGCAGACGGTCGACGTCGGCGATCGCGATCCTGCCGGCCCCGAGGGCGGGGCTCGTGCCCCGGATTTCCCCGTCGGCGACCGACTCCGCCACGAGCGTCATCCGGCCGCGGTCCGACACGCCCTGCACGAGGAGCCCTGGCGGTGGCCCGGCCTGCGGGGGTTGCGTGTCGACGTCGGCGGCGACCCCGGGATCGGCCCGCAGCCAGATGATCCGGGCGACCGCCCCCCGCGGCAGCTTCTTCAGTTCGCCCCGCACGTCGATCGCGAGGGCGTCGGCATCGAGCGATACGAGCCGCCCGCGCAGGTAATCGCCGTCCTGGAGCCGCACGAGATGGGTCGGGGGCGCCGTCCGTTGTGACCGCGGCAGCGTGAGGAGCCGGTCGACGAGCGATCGCGGCAGGTCGCGGGGGGGCGCAGCCGGATCGAGCTCGATGGCCTGCAAGAGATCACCGCGCACCTCGATCGTGTCGGGACCACCGTCGGCGACGGGGGTCCGGAGCCGGACGGCGTCGCCGTCGATGCCCACGATCTCGCACGGCACCACGTCGCCGGTGGCGAGGATCGCCCGCGAAGAATGCCCGCCGGCCGCGGCGTCGGCCGGAGCTGCCGCGAGCCGCACGTGCGTGTCGAGCGCCTGCTGGAGAATCTCGGGGCCGGCCACGTGGATCGGGCCGCGGATCAGGTCGATCTCGCGGGGCGGCTGCCCTTCCGTCGCCACGCGGAGCACCACGGGCGTGCCCACCCGTCCGCGGAGCAGGTTCATCACCGTCGTCACCTCGAGGCCCTTCGTGGCCACGAAGCCCCCCTCCGGTCTCGGCCTGATGGCAAGCAGCCGGTCGCCGGGCTGCAGCCGACCATCGGTGGCGGCGGCGCCGTCCTCGCTGAGCATCGTGACGACGTACACGCCCTCGCCGTTCAGATTGACCATCCCGCCGATGCCGCCCACCTCCACGCTGCCGCCGTCGCGGGCCACGCGTGGCACATACTCGATGATCGCGTCAACCTCGGCACCGGCCGCGAGCGGCGCGGCGCCCACCGCCCCCTGCGGCTGGAAGGCGATGCCTGCCGACCACTCGCCGCCGTCGACAACGCAGCCGACGAGGGATGTCGATCCGCTTTGGAGCGTGCCCACCCGGCCCGGCAGCGGCCGCGGCTCGGGACGTCCTCCGACGGCGGACAGCGCCAGGATATCCGCGGCCGGAATCTGCACGGGCTCGGCGACGCCGGGCACCAGGAGCGTCACGGCCTCGTCATCGACCGCGACGAGATCGCCCGCGAGCGTGACGCCCGACGCGAGCGCGGCCCGCAGCGTTGCCGGCGGCATCGCCTCCTCGTCGGTGGCCAGCGTGGCCGCGGCGACCTCGGCGAGCGGCAGCCGCGTGGTGCCGCCCGTGCCGCCGATCACGAGGACGCCGCCCGTCTTGTCGTAGGCGATGCTCGACGCCTCGACGGTGCGGCCGTCGCGAGTGACGATCCGCGTGCCGGCGCGGTCGTTCACGACGGGCTCGGCGGCGGTCCACGCGCCCACGCGAATCCCCTCGACGCACACGTCTCCGGAGGCCAGCGAGATCCGGATCCGCCCCGACGCCGCCTCGGACGGCAGCGTCGCCTCCGCCACCGGCCCGGCCACGCCGTCGGTCTCCGTGAACGCGGCGAACCGCCCCGACTCCTGGTCGACGAAGACCACCAGCCGCACGCCCCGCGCTGCCGGCGGCGGCCCCTCGAGCGGCTCGACCGCGGCCCGGCCGGCCGAGCGCCGGATCAGGGCCGCGGCGGGCGTGCCATCGGCGAGCGCGAGCAACTCCACCACGAAGCCGTCGGCGGCGGCATCCGCGGCGGCGGCGGCGGCGATCCGGATCTCCGGCCGCACGCGCCACGAGAGGTCGAACTCGTACCACGCCCGCGTGGGCGCCGACACGATCCGCGTGGCGGTGCTCGCCCGCGACGCCCGCAGGCAGCCGCGCTCCGCTCGCCAGGCGCCCTCCGGCTTCACCTGCCAGGCGTCGAGGCTGCCCGGGCCCACGAACGCCCCGGGCACGTCGGCGCCGGTTCGCGACAGCGCCTCGACCGCCGACCGCTCGATCCGCAGGATCGCGGGGTGCCACCCGGCAGGCGGGCGGATCTCGACGCGGTCGGCGTCGAGCGACTCGAGTTCACCCTCGATGGCGTCGCCGCCGCGGAGGTGCACCACCGAGGTCGGTCGCGCCGCCGCGTCCCGCGGCGCGGCGAATCGCACTGCCGTGATTTCGTCGAGATGAAAGTCGAGCGGGCCGCCAAAGAGCGGCGACTGCCACCGCAGGGTATCGCGGGCCGAACCGTCGCCCGCCATCGGCACGAGCCGGCCGGGCAGCAGGCGGCCGCCGGGCAGTTCCACCACGCCCTGCAGCGGCGAGTCGGCCGCCGCCACGCCGACCAGCGCGAGGACGGCCGCCGCGAGGAGTGGCCGGACGGCGGTGGAGATCGTGGCCATGCGGCGACCTGGAAGAAACCTGACCTCCCTCAAGAATACCCGAAACACCAAGCCCGAGACCGCCTCCGGTCGCCGCAGTTGCAGGCCCACTGCGGTCGCCCGATACTGTCCCCGCCCCGCCGGCAACGAGCCGGACCCCGGGGCCCACGGTCCGCGTGTGGAGCCCTCCTTGAGCCAGTCTCACCATGATCATCGCCACTACGCGTGGCCGCTGATCATGTGCCTCTGCGGTGTCGACTACTTCAGCACCCTGGGCTACCAGCCCTCGATCGCGTTCGAGGGAGCCGGCACGCTCGCCCCGCTGGCCACGCTCGTGCTGGTGCTCGTGACGCTCTTCGGGGCCCTCCCGATCTACAGCCACGTGGCCGGGGAGACACCCGACGGCGTGGGCTCGATCGGAATGATCGAGCGGATGTTCAGCGGCTGGGGCGCGAAGCTCGTCGTGCTGGTGCTGATCGGGTTCGCTGCCACCGACTTCGTGATCACGAAGACCCTCTCGGCCGCCGACGCCGCCGCGCACCTGATCTCGAACCCGCTCTACGAGGACCACGTGCCCGCGTGGCTCCAGGGGCAGATGCCCACGACGATCTTCCTGCTCGTGCTCCTCGGGGCGATGTTCCTCAAGGGTTATGGCGAGGTGGTCGGGCTGGCGACGGTCCTGTGCACCGCCTTCCTCGGGCTTTCGTTCATCGTGGTGGTCGCGAGCGTGTTCTACCTCGTCACGCATCCCTCGCTGCTCCAGCACTGGTTCGCCGAGATCTCCTCCGGCCGCTACCACATCGACCATGCGCCGCTCGCCGGCACGGGACCGTGGGTGGCGATGGGCATCGCGGTGCTCGTGTTCCCGAAACTGGCCCTGGGCCTCTCGGGCTTCGAGACGGGCGTGCTCCACATCCACATGGTGCGGGGCACCGAGGAGAACCCGCACGACGAGCACGCCCGGATCGCCAACACGCGGCTGATGATGCTCGTGGCGGCCCTGATCATGTCGTTCTTCCTGATCGGGTCGTCGCTGGCCACCGGCACCAACACGCTGATCCCCGCCGAAGAGCTCACGCTCGAGCCGGTGAAGGGGAAGGCGATGGACCGCGCGCTCGCCTACCTCGCCCACGGCGAGAGCCCGCATCCGGTCTGCCCGCTCTTCGGTCAGGCGTTCGGCACCCTCTACGACCTGAGCACGATCCTGATCCTGTGGTTCGCCGGCGCCTCGGCGATGGGCGGCCTGCTCAACATGGTGCCCCGCTACCTGCCGCGCTATGGCATGGCGCCCACGTGGGCGGGAGCCTACCGTCCGCTGGTGATCGCATTCACGGTGATCAACCTCGTCGTCACGCTCGCGTTCCGAGCCGACGTGTCGGCCCAGGGCGGCGCCTACGCCACCGGCGTGCTCGTTCTCATGACCAGCGCCTGCATCGCCTCGTTTCTCCACGAGATGCGGAAGACGCCCGAGCCGCACCATGCCATGGCCCTCTACGGCCAGCGGATCGGGTTCGGCCTGATCACGCTCGTGTTCATCTATACGACACTCGCCAACATGATCGAGCGGCCCGACGGCATCATCATCGCCTCGATCTTCATCGGCTGCGTGATGGCGCTCTCGTTCACGTCGCGATTCTTCCGCAGCGACGAGCTGCGGCTCAAGGAGTTTCGGTTCGCCGATCCGGCCGACCGGATGCTCTGGACCGACATCGTGCTCGAGGGCGCCTTCCGGGTGCTGGTGCCCCACCGCCCGGGCAGCCGCTCGCTCGCCGAGAAGGAGGCGGAGATCCGCCGCAAGCACCGGATCCCCGAGAGCGTGCCGATCGTGTTCCTGGAGGTTCACTACGGCGACGTGAGCGAGTTTCAGAATGCCCCGATCATCTCGGCCCGGCAGGAGGGCACGCGGTTCATCATCGTGGCCCGCGACGTGGTGAGCGTGTCGCACACGATCGCCCAGGTGGCCATGGAGATGACGAAAGGGGGCGCACCGCTCGACATCATCTTCGGCTGGAGCAAGGGGGGCAGCCTCAAGCTCGCCCTCGACTACGTGCTCTTCGGCCAGGGCGACGTGCCCAACCGCGTGGTCGATCTGCTCGACAAGGCGCTTCCCGATCCTGCCCGGCGTCCGACGGTGATCGTGGGGTGACCGCCGCATCGCGCTCCCGCGGCCCGGTCGTGCTGGGCGTCGATTTCACGTCGGCGCCGCGGCCGCGGAAGCCGCTCACCGTGGCCGTGGGCCGCCTGGTCGGCCGCTCGCGCGATCCGGTCTACCGCATCGACGAGATCCGCGAACTTCCGTCGCTGGCCGCCTTCGACGGCCTGCTCCGCGAGCCGGGCGAGTGGCTCGGCGGCTTCGACCTCCCCTTCGGCCAGCCACGGGCGCTGATCGAGCACGAAGGATGGCCGACCGACTGGCGGGCATTCGTGGCCTTTTATTGCGACCAGCCTCGCGAGCACCTTCGCGACGTGTTCCGCCGCTGGTGCGCGGGGCGTCCCGCCGGCGACAAGTTCGCCTGGCGGAAGGCCGACCGGCCGGCGGGCTCGAGCCCGGCGATGCGCTGGACCAACCCGCCGGTCGCCTGGATGATGCATGCGGGCATCGGGAGGATGCTCGCCGCGGGCCTCGCCTTCCCAGCGCACAAGGTCGCCGGCCGGCGCGGCGGCCGGATCGCGCTCGAGGCCTACCCCGGCTTCACGGCCCGGCGCGCCTGCCGGCGGTCGTACAAGAGCGACACGCCGGCGATGCAGACTGCGGAGCGTCGCACGAACCGCCGCACGATCCTCCGCGCGCTCGAGTCCGGCACCGCCGGCGTCACCGTGCGGCTCGAGGCAACCGACGCGCTCGCCCGCCGGATGCTGGCCGACGGCGCCGGCGACCTCCTCGACGCCGCGATCTGCGGCCTGCAAGCAGCCCACGCCTCGCTGCTTCCGCGCTACGGCCTTCCCGACGACCTCGACCCGCTCGAAGGCTGGATCGCGAGCGTCCCGCAGGAAGCGTAACCGCGTAAGCGGTACGGCCGCGCCACGCTCGGCTCCGCCTCAGCCCGCATCGCTCACAAGAGTGCGGCTTCCTGAGGCATGCACTCAGCGAGGGGCTGCCCACGCTCCCAGAGCCGGCGTATGCCGACAAGCGAAGCCAGGATGGCGAAGCGCCGTCGGCATCCGAGTGAGAGGATG
>JBJTRH010000473.1:0-17942 GCA_046076065.1 Planctomycetaceae bacterium
ATACGCCCGCGATTCATCCCCCGCCCCGGAGACCCAGCCATGGCCAAGAAGTCCGTCGCCGCCCTCGATCCCGCCGGCAAGACCGTCCTCGTCCGCGTCGACTTCAACGTGCCGCAGGATGATTCCGGGGCGATCACCGACGACCGGCGGATTCGCATGGCCCTGCCCACGATCCAGTCGATCGTCGATCGCGGCGGCAAGGCGGTCTTGATGTCGCACCTCGGACGGCCCGCCGGCAAGGGATTCGAGGCGGCGTTCTCGCTGGCCCCGGTCGCGAAGCGGCTCGGGGAACTGCTGGGCAAGCCGGTCGTGCTCGCCTCCGACACCGGCGGGCCCGACGCCCATGCCAAGGCCAAGGCCCTGCCCGCCGGCGGCGTGCTCGTGCTCGAAAACGTCCGCTTCAACAAGGGTGAGAAGAAGGGGGACGATGCAGCCTATGTATCCGGCCTCGCGACCCTGGCCGACGCCTATGTCAACGACGCCTTCGGCACCTGCCACCGCACCGAGGCGAGCATGCACGCGGTGCCCGTGGCGATGAAGGCGGCGGGGAAACCGGCGCTGGTCGGCTTCCTCGTCGAGAAAGAGATCCGGTATCTCGCCGACGCGATCGCGCGGCCGAAGCGGCCGTTCGTCGCGATCCTCGGCGGGAAGAAGGTGTCGGACAAGATCGCGGTGATCACGAACCTGCTCTCGATCTGCGACCACGTGCTGATCGGCGGGGCGATGGCCTACACGTTCGCGCTGGCGCAGGGGGGCAAGACGGGGAAGTCGCTCGTGGAGCCCGACAAGATCGAGCTCGCCAAGGAACTGCTGGCGAAGGCCGGCGGCAAGCTCGTGCTCCCCGTCGACACGCACTGTGCCGACGACTTCTCCTCGACGGCGAACAGGCAGGTGGTGAAGGCCGGCCAGATTCCGGACGGCTTCGAGGGGCTCGACATCGGCCCCGAGACAGCGAAGCACTACGCCGCGATCATCCGCTCCGCCGGCACGGTGGTCTGGAACGGCCCGATGGGCGTGTTCGAGCTGCCCCCGTTCGACGCCGGCACCAAGGCCGTGGCCGACGCGGTGGCCGAGGCCACGGCCAAGGGCGCCATTACGATCATCGGTGGCGGCGACTCGGCGGCGGCAGTGGAGCAGCTCGGCTACGCCGACAAGGTGAGCCACGTGTCCACCGGCGGCGGGGCATCGCTGGAGATGCTCGAGGGCAAGGCCTTCGACACGGTAGCCGTGCTCGACGAGGCCTGATCACCACCGCGGGGCACCAGAGATGCCTCAGCGGCCGGCAGTCTCCTCGAGGCCGGGCCCGCCGCGGGCTGCGAGCCGCTCGGCGGCCTGCGCGGCGTAGTCGCGGTCCCGGCGGCGCAGGTCGGAGGCACGGACCTCGAGAATCCCGGCGCCGGTGTCGATCACGCACCGCCCGTCGGTCCGCACGTCGACCAGCACACCCACCACGGCATGGCGACCGGTGGCATCGACCCACAGCCGGGCGGCCTCGCCCGACCGTCGCTCGGCTTCGTCAAGCGGGTTGGCTGGCGGAATGGCCGACTCATCTGCTTCGGGAGCGGCAGCGGGCGGAACGGCGCTCTCGGCCGGCTCGGGCATCGGCTCGCGGGGCTCGTCGACCGGCGCCGCTGGTTCCGCTGCGGCATCGGCCGGCGGCACATCGACCTCCTCGGTTCGGTCGGCCTCTTCGAAGAGATTGGGCTCGACAGGCACAGCATCTGCGATCGGCTCGGTGGTCGGAGCGGGCGGCTCGGTAGTCGGAGCGTCCTTGGCGACCGGCGACTCCTCGGCCATCGGCTCGGCTGGCGGCGCGGGCGCGGGCTCCGATTGCGGCGCGGCCGGCTCCTCGATCGCGGAGGTGGGTTGCACGTCGGGCGCGGCGTCGGCGGCGGGCCTGAGGTCGGGCACGACCACCGAGGCGACGGGGGCTTCGGCAGCAGACTCCTGAACCGCGACCGAGTCCTCGACGAACGAGGAGCCCTCCGGCCCAACCACGACGTCGCTCACCACGCCCTCATCACTCACCACGCTCTCGGCGATCACGAAGGCCGTTGGCAAAGACTCGCACGATCCGCATGCGTCGATCTCGACGAGCGGGGCTCCGCAGGTCGACCATGCAGGCGCCACCGGTCGGCATCCGCGCCTCAGGAACCAGCAGGCCCGCGCCGCATCCATCGACAGCGAGAGGATGAGGACAGCGACGAGAAACGCGTGGAGACAGCGGCGCACAGGCTCACCTCGGCACGAGGACGGGACAACCCGTCCCATGCTAATCGCCGCCGCAGGCCGGGCAAAACGCCCCGGGGCGCACGCCCTACGGTCGACCTGGGTACCCCAAAACGATTCGGGGCCGGGATGGCCTGACGCCATCCCGGCCCCGTGGATCGAGCCCGCCAACCGCCTGCGAACGGGGTAGAACAATGCGAAACTGATGCGGACCACGGCTGCGGGCGATGGACGCCCGGGCCTCAGGGGATCCGGATCAACGCGATGGGGTTGGCACCTCCGACGGAACGCGGCGGCGGGTCGAATGTCGTGCCATGAGATTCGACCGGCCGGCGACCGCCGGTGCAGTGATTTGCCGGCGGTCGCCGAACCGTCACGACCCGCACACTCCGCTCAGCTGCATCCCATGCTGTTGCCACAGTTGTGGCAGAGGTAGCAGTTGCCGTTGCGAACGGTGATGGACCCGCAGTTGTCGCACGCCGGAGCGTCGATCTGGAACTTGGCGAACTGGCTCTCGCGATCCGCGGGGCTGGCGGCCGGGTCGACCGCCATCCTCACGCCCGCCCGCTCGAGCAGCGTGGCCGCGGCCGGCTTGGCTGCGGGCTTCGCGGCCACCGCCGTCGCATGCCCGTTCGTACCGCCCGGATGCTTGCCCCGGCTGCCGTTCACCTCGACCTTGGCCTTCCCTTGGCCATCGGCCAGCCCGCTCGCCGTCGTGGCGGCGGGCTTGCGCTCCGTTTCCGTGTCGCCCCCACCGGAGGATTCGCCGCCTCCCCCGTCGCCGTACCCGCCGGGCCGGTTGGCCTCCCGATAGCCCGGGATGAACTCGGTGCCCATCCAGCGGAACAGGTAGTCGACGAGGCTCTTGGCCACCGGAATGTCGGGGTTCTTCGTGTAGCCCCACGGCTCGAAGCGGGTGTGCGAGAACTTCTTGACGTACACCTCGAGCGGCACGCCGTACTGCAGGCTCATCGAGACGGCCGTGCCGAAGGCATCCATCAGGCCGCCGATCGTGCTGCCTTCCTTCGCCATGGTGATGAACAGCTCGCCCGGCCGGCCGTCGTCGTAGAGGCCCACGGTGATGTACCCCTCGTGCCCGCCCACGTTGAACTTGTGGGTCACGCTGCGACGCGTGTCAGGCAGCCGCTCCCGCCGCGGCGCGGCGGTGACCTTGGCTGCCACCTTGTCGGTCTCGGTGCTCGTGTTGAGCGGCTGGCTCTCCTTCGATCCGTCGCGGTAGATCGCGAGGGCCTTGAGGCCCATCCGCCAGCCCTCCACGTACGCCCCGGCGATGTCGGCGGGAGTCGTCTCCCGCGGCATGTTGACCGTCTTGGAGATCGCACCCGAGATGAACGGCTGCGCGGCCGCCATCATCTTCACGTGCGCCTCCCAGGCGATGCTCCGCTGGCCCAGCCGGGGCTTGAACGCGCAGTCGAACACGGCGAGGTGCTGCCCCTTCAGACCCGGGGCGCCTTCGATCGTGTCCTGCTTGTCGATGTAGGCCAGGATGCCCTCGATCGTGGGCTCGTCGTAGCCGAGGGTGCGGAGGGCGAGCGGCACCGTCTGATTGACGATCTTGAGCATGCCGCCGCCGGCGAGCTGCTTGTACTTCACCAGCGCGATGTCGGGCTCGATGCCGGTCGTGTCGCAGTCCATCAGGAACGAGATCGTGCCGGTGGGCGCGAGCACCGTCGCCTGGGCGTTGCGGTAGCCGTGCTGCCGGCCGCCGGCGAGGACTTCGTCCCAGACCTTCCGGGCCGCGTCGTGCAGGTACTTGGGGCACGACGGGTCGATCTTTTCGACCGCGTCGCGATGCATCTGCATCACTCCCAGCATCGGCTCACGGTTCGCCGCGAAGCCGTCGAACGGCCCGACGGCCGCGGCGAGCTCGGCGCTCGTGCGGTTGGCCGATCCGTGGAGGATGGCCGTGATCGCGCCGCACAGGCCGCGGCCGGCGTCGCTGTCGTACGCCAGGCCATCGGCCATCAGCAGGCTGCCGAGATTCGAATACCCCAGGCCCAGCGGCCGATAGAGGTGGCTGTTGCGGGCAATACGGGGCGTCGGGTAGCTCGCGTGGTCGACGAGGATCTCCTGGGCGACGAAGAAGATCCGGCAGGCCGCGGCGAACCGATCGACGTCGAAGTGGCCGTCGGGCTTGCGGAACTTCATCAGGTTGATGCTGGCCAGGTTGCAGGCCGTGTCGTCGAGGAACATGTACTCCGAGCACGGGTTCGACGCATTGATCCGGCCCGAGTTGGGGCAGGTGTGCCAGCGATTGATCGTGGTGTCGTACTGGACGCCGGGATCGCCGCACTGCCAGGCGCATTCGGCCATCCGGTTCATCACCTCGCGGGCCTTGTACGACGGGCCCGCCTTGGCGGGATCGGTGACCCAGCGGGTGGTCCACGTGTCGTCGCGGTCGGCGGCCTGCATGAACTCGTCGGTCAGCCGCACGGAAAGGTTGGCGTTCTGGAACAGAATCGAGCTGTAGGCCTCGCCGTTGAAGTTGGAGTCGTAGCCCCCCTTTTCGATGAGGATCCGGGCCTTCTTCTCCTCCTTACTCTTGCACTCGATGAACTCCATGATGTCGGGGTGGTGAACCTTGAGCGACTGCATCTTCGCGGCCCGCCGCGTCTTGCCGCCGCTCTTCACCACCGCCGCCACCTGGTCGTAGACCCGCATGAACGAGAGCGGGCCCGACGGCTTGCCGCCGCCGGCGAGTTTCTCCCGCTGGCTGCGGAGGGTGGAGAGATCGGTGCCCGTGCCCGATCCAAACTTGAAGAGCATGGCCTCGCTGCGGGCGAGGTCCATGATGTCTTCCATGTTGTCCTTGACGCTCTGGATGAAGCAGGCACTGCCCTGGGGATACTCGTAGGGGTTGTCCGGCATCACGACGTCGCGCTTGGCGTGGTCCCAACGCCAGTTGCACGGCGCGCCCTTGACGCCATACTGATGGTAGAGACCAACGTTGAACCAGACGGGCGAGTTGAAGGCGCCGTGCTGGTGGACGCAGAGCCACGCGAGGTCGCGATAGAAGTTTTCGCCGTCCTGCTTGGTCTTGAAATAGCCGTCGGCCATGCCCCAGTCGGCGATCGTGCGGGCCACGCGATGGACGAGCTGCTTGACCGAGTGCTCGCGCTCGGGCGTGTGGATCTCACCGTAGAAGTACTTGCTCACGACGACATTCGTGGCGAGCTGGCTCCAGGCGGCAGGAATCTCGCAGGCCGGCTGCTCGAACAGCACCTTGCCGTCCTCGCCCTTGATCGCCGCGGTCCGCAATTCCCACTCGGTCGTGTCGAACGGGCTCTCCGCTTCCACCGGGCAGAACGTCGCCGGGATGCCGAGCGCAACGCGGGGGGCGGCCGCGGCCGCGGGGACGGTGGGGGCGGCCGGAGTGCCGACCGCTGCGGAGGCGTCGAACGCTGCCATGGGAACTGCTCCTGGGGTGCTCAGAAACGAAAAACGCCGCGACCTGGAAGGGGCTCCGAAAAGTATACTTCCGTACAGAGGACGCGTCTTCGATCATCGGCTCCCAACTGCCATCCACGTGAGCTCGGGAATGGCCGCGGCGAACCGGGCGGGCGATCGGGGGGACTGCAGCTCCGTCTGCGTGCTATCGCAAGATGTTGTGGTCGTCGGTCCGAAGACCCCTTCCTATGGGCCGGGGCGTGAATGTAGCGTGGCGGTCCATCGAGTCAAGCGGCATTCCGACGGGGGTCGAATCGGCGGGGAAAACGCGCCTCCGAACCGCTGCCGCGAGGCGTGGACCGCAGTCGTGGAAACCGCTCACCGTGGGGGTGTTCGGTTTCGCGGCCCGACGGCAGCGGCAGAGCGCCGGTAAACTGCCCGAATGGCGCGTTCACGACGACCCGACAGCGAGGCCTGCCGCTCGAGAATCCGTGCCGCCGGACTGCGCTGTACGGCGGCCAGGCTGGCCGTGCTCGAGCACCTCGAGGCCGCCCGGGGGCCACGGACGCACGCCGACGTGTCGGCCGCCCTCTCCTCGCGGGGCTTCGATCGAGCCACGATCTACCGCAACCTCACCGAGCTGACCGAGGCTCGGCTGCTCGACCGCGTGGAGGTGGGCGACCATGTCTGGCGGTTTGAAATCCGCCGCCAGCACGACCACAGTGGCCGTGATCGCGGCCATCCGCACTTTCTCTGCACGACCTGCGGCACGGTGTCGTGCCTGGACGACGTCCGGGTGGCGATCACGCCCGCGACGGCACCGGTGGACGGGGCGCCGCGACGCCGCGATGCCGGACGGCGGGCGGGCATCGGCACGGTCACCGAGGTGCTGCTCAAGGGACGCTGCGGCGATTGCGGCTGAGCCGGGGAGGGCCCTGCGCCCCTAGCGAGGCGAGAGTTCCTTGATCCGTGCCGTCGCCGCCCGGCCGATGGGCAGCGGCGTGTCGACGTGCTTGAAGAACACGAGCGTTTGGTCTCGCGACTGCCACTGGAGCGACCGGACCGCCGGGAGCTGCACGATCAGCGAGCGGCTGATCCGGCCGAACGGGCCGGCCGGCAGGATCGATTCCCATTCCGACAGGGTCCGCCGGATGATCCACGGCCGGTGGCCCCGCGCCTGCACGCGGGTGTAGTTCCGCACCGCCTCCACCCACACGATGTCGGTGTACGCGACCGTCTCCACGCCCCGGCCCCCCGCGAGGGAGAAGGTCACGGCGTCGGCGGTGTCGTCGGACGCCTCGCCCGCATCCTCGGTGGCATCGCCCAGGTCCTGCGGCCCCCCCGGCCCGACGGGCGTCATGGACTCCAGCCGTCCGATCGTGATCGCCAGCCGATCGCGATCGACCGGCTTGAGCACATAGTCGACGGCTCCGGCACGGAAGGCGTCGACCGCGCGGTCCTCGTGGGCCGTCACGAACACGATCCGCGTCTTCTGGGGCACGCTGGCCACGAGGTCGAACCCGAGACGACCCGGCATGTTGATGTCGAGGAACACGACGTCGGGGATCCGTCCCGCCAGGAATCGCTCCGCGTCGCCGACATCCCGTGCGGTGCCGATCACCTCGACGCCGCTGAACGTCTCGAGGAGCGCCGCCAGGCGGTCGATCGCCCGCGGCTCGTCATCCACCAACAACACCGTGATCATCGCTCACTCCACTCCCCGGCGACGCCTTTCGTGATCGGCACCCGGATCACCACCCGCACCCAGCCGTCGGCCTCGCCGTGGACGACCGTCGCCCCGGGGCCCACGAGCATCCGCAGCCGCCGCTCCAGCGAGCGGAGTCCCGTGCCGGTCGACTGCCGGCCGCCGGCCGGCACCCACCGGCCGGAGTTCGCCACCTCGACCACGAGCGTATCGGCCTCGCGGCGGGCGGTCACGCCCACGCGAATCGGGCGGTCGGCCGTCTGTCCGCCGTATTTGATCGCGTTCTCCACCAGCGGCTGCACCATCACCGGCGGCACGGGCACGCCGCGGGCCTCGAGATCGCAGTCGATCGTCGTCGCCAGTCCGTCGCCGAACCGCATGCCCTGCACGGTGAGATACTCCTCGAGGGCGTCGAGTTCCCGGCTGAGCGGCTCGAGCGTCGCCGCCGGCCGTAGCAGGAACCGCAGGTAGTTTGCGAGCGACTGCGTGACGGTGTCGATCGCCTCGGGATCTTCCCGGCAGGCCATCACCGTGTTGAGGGCATTGAAGAGGAAGTGCGGGCTGATCTGTCCCTGGAGGTGCTGCAGCTCGTTGCGGAGGGCCAGCGACTCCGCCTGCATCGCCCGGAACTCGGTCGAGTTCCGCTCGTTGATCAGCTGGTATCCGAAGTACAGGGCGCACCAGTTCCCCAGCATGCTGAGATTGATCGCCAACCGGGCGACGAGCTCGAGCCGCGATGCCGAGACGCCGCCGACCGCACGACCGACTGCGAACATGGCCAGCGTGATCAGCACCGCCGACAGGATCGCGCCGCCAGCGATCACCCCGATCTTCGACACCCCCAGGCGGATGAGCAACGGTTCGCGATGGGAGAGCCAGCGCATCGCGGCCGTGGCGAGAAAGCAGAGCCCCGCCTCAGCCGCCACGAATGCCGGCGGCGACGAGATCGTGGGGCCGAAGGCGCGGATCACGAGCATGGTGGCCGCGCCGGAGCCGGCCCAGAAGGCCGCATGCGCCACCCAGAAGAGCACCTCGCCCATCGGCAGCCGCGGTCGAGCCGCCGCGTCGGTCGCCGGCAAGTCACCCGTCTGGTCGGCCAGGTTGGCAGCCATCGATGCCATGGAGCGGTGCTGACAGGGGGAATCCGCACGGAATGCCGGACTCTCTCTACGGTCGCACGCCGCCGCGGCCACGGCAAGGGGCCGAACGAAGGCCGCCTAGTACCAGAGCCCCACCCGCACCAGGAAGGTGTCGTCAGGCCGGTAATCGCCGGTGTCGGTCAGGTAGTACTCCACCAGCCTCCCCGTCACCCAGCCGGTCTCGACCCGCCAGTTCACGCCGAGATCCGCGGGCCGCCGCTCCCAGCCCGCCAGGAGGCGGTAGTCGTGGTACACGACCACGTCGTTGGCGCCGCTGTCGCGGCGGACCGCCCACTGGTTGCCGCCGAACTCCCCGGCGACGTAGACCCAGTGGGCCGCACGCCGGCTCTCCGACACTCGCCACGCGAACCGGGGCCGCGGGAAGATGATCTCGTGCCGCTGGTCCTCCGACGGCGTCCAGAGGAGTCCTCCGGCAGGCAGGAGGTTGACGTCGTACCGGTCGAGGTAGATCACGCCGGCGACGACCCGCAGATCCTCGCGTGCCTCCCAGGCGCCGAAGCCGTGGCCGGTGATCCGGAACGACTGGGGCGTGTCGTTCGCGAAGTCGCTGTACCATCCCGGTGCGACCGCCAGGTCGACGCCGAAGCGATCGCCGATCTTGCTCAGCCAGCGGGCCTGCAGCCACGACTCATAGAGCTGGGCGGGCAGGCCCGGGTCGGTCGGGCCCGCGACCTCGTCGACGAACGTGGTGCCGAAGCCTGGGGTGACCAGCAGCGGCGACTCGACGGTCGGTGCGGGCATCCCGACCGTGATACTCGTCTCGAGCGTGGTCAGCCCCAGGCCGTCGGTGCCGAGCCGCGGGAGTTCCGTGACGGTGAAGATCGCCTGCTGCAGCGGGCCGGGCTTGGCGCCCGGGGGGAGCTTGCGGCCCGCGGGCGGCTCGAATTCCTGCGGGGGCTGCCCCGGCGGGGCGACGTCGTCGGGCAGCAGCGGCTCGGTGAGGTCCTGCGGATCGCCGAGCGCAGCCAGGCGGATCCGCTCGAAGAACCCGGGATCGACCGGCGGCAGGGGCTTCACGGCAGCCGTCGCCGGCAGCGGCAGCGGCTCCTCCGCCATTGCGGCGCCGAGGGCGAGCGGCACGATCGCGAACCCGACGCTCCACCGCAGCCCCCGGGTCATGACGCAGCACCCTTTCCGCGCCGGCCAACACCTGCCTAATACGCCAATCCCAGCCGGAACATGATGGTCTGCGGCAGGTCCACGATCTGCGGAGGCCCGTCGACGTAGAACAGCTGCCGGTAGAAGACGTAGCCGACCTCGAAGTTGCCCGCGAGGCCCGTCTGCGCCAGGGGCACGAACTCGGTGCCCAGCGCGATGCGGATGTCGTTGTAGTCGAACGGCGTGATCATGTTGTACTGGGAGGTGTCGCGGCGGAACGTCCACGCGCCGCCGCCGTACTCGCCCGAGAGATACAGCCACCACGCGTGCTTCTGCGTGCCGGCAACCTTCCACGACGCCCGGGGGGCGGGAAAGAAGATGTCGTAGCGGGAGCGGTCGTTGGGGGTCCACGTCGCCCCGATCGCCGGCAGCAGCTTCACCTGGTTGCGGTCGAGGTAGATGATGCCTGCCTTGCCCTGCCACGTGGGCGTGAGCTGGAGCGTGCCGATCGCGCGGCCCATGATGCGCCAGCTCTGCCAGACCAGCACGTCCCAGTTGGTGTAGATCCCGACGCGGATGCCGAGCTCGGCCCCCCACAGCGGCGACAGACGAGGATTCCAGGCGGCGTCGATGAACGCGTCGTAGGTGTTCGGCGGCAGATCGGCCAACTGGGAGGACGTGGTCTGGGGGCCGTCCCAGAGCTGCAGGCCGAAGCCAGGCGTGATCAGCAGCGGAGCGTGGTTGAGGTTGGCGGGCGAGTTGTGGAAAAACGGCAGGGCGAACGTCGCGGTGGTGTCGAGTTCGTTCACGCCCACGTTGAGGTCGTTGCCGTCGCCCATGAGGTAGGCCCAGCTGCCGCGGACCCCCTGGAACACATGCATGGTCTGCTGCAGCGTCTGGCTCTGCGCGGGGTATCCCGCGGGAAACAGCGCGGCCTGCGGCGCACCACCCGGCGGCCCCCCCGGCGGCCCAGCCAACGACGGGGCGGCAGGCGAGTAGCCGGGATAGCCGGGCTGGCCGCTCATCGCGGACGGCGCCCATGTGGATGCCGACGGCCCCGGTGTGGGAAACACCTGCCCGGCCTGCGGCGCATATGGATCCCACGTCGCCGGCGGGGGCGACATCGGCGCCTGGGCGATGCGGTCGAGCGACGACGACGCCGGCGGAGGCAGATACGAGGTCTGCGCAGCCGCCGGCAGCCCCACCGTGAGGAGAGTCACCGCGACGGCGATCGACGCCACCGACTTCATGCAGCGAACGCGCTCCGTGACCACCAACCGGGAGCCCCGACGCCACACCCGGCCGATCGACGGCGGAGACGTGGCCGCGGGGGGGTACCGCGCGGCCACGACGGGAATCAACGCCAGCCACGCCCCGCCCCTGGCCTTTCCTGATCCCCCCGGCTTGCCTCCGGAGGCCATCCCGCTGGCAGGGCGGAGAATCGCGTAGAGTTCGTGGGTTCCGGAGCCACCCCAGTGTTGTGCGGCCACACCTTCCCCGCCGACGATCCGATCGACGAGGAACAGCTCTGCGCACCCGGCGGGCTGCGGTGCGTGGAGGTGCTCGTTGAGGCCGCCTCCACCATGGATCGGGCGCGGGAACTCGCCGCCGACCCGGCCACCAGCCTGCCGGCCGCCGTGATCGCCGACAGACAGACGGCCGGCCGCGGACGCCGTGGCGCCGGCTGGTGGCAGCCGCCCGGCAGCCTCGCCGTCAGCATCGTCGTCGACGGGTCGGCCACCCTCGACGGCCCACAGCCGATCTGGTCGCTTGCATGCGGCATCGCCGTCGCCGAAACGATCCGCATGCTCGAACCAGCCCTCGATCCTCGTGTCCGCTGGCCGAACGACGTCGAAGTCGACGGCCGCAAGCTCGCCGGGATCCTCGTCGAGACCGCAGCCGGCGGACGGGCGATCTTCGGGATCGGCGTCAACACCTCCGGCTCGGCGGCCGACGCGCCGCCGGCCTTGCAGCCGCGCGTGGCCACGCTCCCCGACCTGACCGGCCGAATGCTCGCGCGGCAGCGATTCGTCACCGAGTTCGTGCCCCGCCTCCTCGATCTGCTGGCGGCGGCGAGCGTGCCGGCCGACGTGGCCCGCCGCTACCGGCCGCTGTGCGGGCTGACCGGCCGGCCCATACGCGTGTACGCCGGCGACCGCGTGCACGAAGGCACGTGCCGCGGGATTGCCGACGACGGCGGACTGGTCGTCGAGGCCGCTGCGGGGACGGTCGTCATCCGTTCCGGGAGCCTCGCGGCCCCCGGGACCGAGTGGCACAACGACTCCGGCGAGCCGCGGTGACGCCGCGCTCCACCTGCAGCCCGCAGACACAGACTTCCCGGCCGCCCGTCGAGAGCTGGCGGGCCCTCGGCTCGTAGCCCCACGACCGGAAGCGGTCGAGCCAGCCGCCGAGGTCGGCGGCCCGCGACCATTCGGGAAGCTTGAGGGTCGCGATCACGCCGCGGGGCCGGTCCGATCCCGATTCGAGCAGCCGCCCGAGCGCCGCCATCGTGCTCGTGGGATCGATGTTCATGTCGGTGAGCAGCCAGTCGAATCCGCGGAAGCGGCGGAGAGGAACCTCCCGGGCCCGCATCCGCCACTGCTCGAACCGGGGATGGGCGGCGAGCGTCGCGTCGACGACCGCGGCATCCACGCCGACACGTCGAGCCCCGCCTCCAGCAGCCGCTGGCACGCACCCCCGGGGGCGGCGCCGAGTTCGAGCGCCCGCTCCCCGCGCTCGAGCGTCAGGCCGAACGTCGCCAGCGCCTCGTCGAGTTTGAGCCACGCCCGCGACACCGCCGTCTCCGGGACGAAGCCCGGGTAGATGCCACCAGGCCATGTTGCCGACGGGGTCGCCGCGCGATGCCACCCGACCCACCAGCGGTCGGGAGCGTCGATCGCGCAGTCGAGCACCTGCGCACCGCGGCGCGTCGGGGCGTCGTCCGCGACAGGCGCACCGCAGGCGGCGGCGACGGCCCTCCGCACGTCGGCCACGGGAACATCGAGTCGCGGATCCCGCTTCCAGACGTGGACGGCATCGCAGCGTGCACCACCGACGAGCTCGCCGATCTTGCCGGCGAGTTCCTCGATCGCTGCACCGCTCACCTGCCCGAGCGAGACCACGACCGTGTGCGCGAAGACCAGCCTGGTCGCGACGTCGTCGGGGACGACGGGGGCGTCCGGGCCGGCGCGAAAGGTCACCAGCCCCCGACGCCAGGCGGCCCTCGAGAACCCCGGCAGCACCTCGGCCTGCCGCCGGGCCAGCGCCGCCTCCGCCCCGGGGTGACACGGGCAGAGAATGAAGCCGCCGTGGGCGGGGAATGGCGGCACGGACTGCGGATCCACGGCGGTCATGACGGCCGGATCGTACCACCGAAACGAATCAGGCCGGCCCGGGCGCCCAAGGGCCCGGGCCGGCCTTTCTCGTCTGAGCGTGGACGCCCCGGTCGGTCGAGTCAGGGGGACGAGCCCCCGTCGTGCGACAGTCCGGAGCGAAGGGAGGCAGGCCACCGGAGGCGACCCACCGGATCCCCGGAGGGATCCCGGCATCGAATCCGCGTCGAGGCAACTCCCGAAGGAGAGGACCCGACGTCAGATTCAGCCGTGGCCCTTCTTCTTCTTGGCGACCTTCTTGGCGGCCTTCTTCTTCTTCTTGGCCATGGAACTGGCTCCTTGCCACGAGCACCCGGCATGGTTCTCACATCCGTTCCCCCGGATGCTCTGGGAGGGGAACGGACGACGTTTCGAAGCGGTGTCAGCGGTGATCACTCACCATCGACCCCACACCGATGTCAGAGTTGTGGATGATGTGCGGGAAAACTGTCAAGAGAACTTCGGGAAAAATTTCCCGTTTTTTTGCCGCGTTGTCGGCCAGCGACTGGTCGCTGGCACCGCAGCGCGATGCACGACGACCGTGCGTCAGGTCGCGCCACGGCATTCATCCCGGCATCGCAGCGCCCATTCCATCAGCAGTGCAACCTGCGCCGGGAATGATTGCTCGATCACGCCGATCGGGCTCTTAAAGAAGCAGGCGAGCCACTGCAGGGCACCGGTCTCACCATCTCGGCGCGCCCGGTCCACCAGCCGCACGAGGTCGAGCACCAGCGGCGCCGCGAGGATCGAGTCGCATCCCTGCCAGGTGAACTGGAGCGTCATCGGCGTGCCCAGAAATCCCTGGAAGTGGACGTGATCCCAGGCCGTCTTCCAGTCGCCGAGGCTCTCGATGTACTCGATCGACACGTGGGTCTGGGGCGGGTAGCCGAGGATCGCGGCGAGCAGGTGATCCTTGCTCTTCACCTTCGCCGCCTTGTTTCGCGGATCGTCGAGCACCTTGCCATCCATGTTGCCGAAGATGTTGTGGCCCACCCAGCTCATGACCCGGAGGTTGCGGGCCGCGAACATCGGGGCCAGCACGCTCTTGAGCAGCGTCTCGCCGGTCTTGCCGTCGCAGCCCGCGTGGGCGATGCCCCGGGATCGGGCGAGGTCCTGGAGGCAGGCCGGGGTGGCCCCCGTCGAGGGCGTGAAGTTGATGTAACTGGCCCCCGCGGCGGCGGCGGCGAGGAAATAGAGACTGCTCCCCGGGAGCGGACAGCGGACGGGGTCGTCGAGGAGCGGCTCCACCTCGGCGAAATCCCGGGGGATCGGCAGGGCCGGCGGCGGCTCCGTGGAGGCGACGTTGACCACGACCACGTGCTCGAGCCGCTCGTCCCGGGCGAACGATTCGATGTCGCCACGGATCCGCTCGACGGCGGCCCGCGGCGTCTCCACGATCGCAACCGTCTCCCGGTCCGCCAGCGTGCGGATGCGGTCGCCAGAAGCGACCAGCGTGCCCGGCCGCAGCCGCGGCTCGACCTCCGCGAACAACGGCGTGGCCGCGTCGAGGATCTCCGGCGTGATCGCCCGACTCTCCACCCACATTCGCCGCGCCTCGTCGCCGAGCCGTCCCGCGCGGATGTCATGCCCACCGACCACGAGCTCGTCGAACCCGACGAGCGACAGCCCGGTGAAGGGCTCCGTCTCGGTGATCAGGCCGACGGGCGCTGTCGCACCGTGCCGCAGCGCCGCCAGGCCGGTCATCATCGTCGTGGCCACGCCCCCCTTCGCGCCGATGAGCCAGACTCCGACGCGACGCGTGGCCATGAGGACGATCCGGAGGAACGGGATGCGGCGGCTGGGAAACCACTGGGCGGGTGGTATCATTTGATGCCCTCCCGAGGGCGTCAAGCGACCGCGATTCAGCGGGTTCCCCCGCGGCGCCGCCCCTCCCTTCCCGGAATCCGCAGCGGAGATCTTTGGCCGCCATGGAGTCGCAGAGCCTCGCCACCGCCCGTCGCATGCGGGCCCTCGAGCCGTCCGCCACGCTGGCGATGGCCGCCCGCGCCTCGGCGATGACCGCCGCCGGCATCGATGTCATCGATCTGTCGGTGGGCGAGCCGGACTTCCCCACGCCCCCCCACATCTGCCGGGCGGCGGAGGAGGCGATCCGGGCCGGCAAGACGAAGTACACCCCCGCCGCGGGTATTCCAGCGCTCCGCAAGGCCGTGGCCGACGACTACAGCCGCCGCACCGGGCTGGCGATCACCCCGGCCCAGGTCGTGGTCTCCAACGGCGCCAAGCACTCGCTGCACAACGTCTTCACCGCCGTCCTCGACGAAGGGGACGAGGTGATCGTGCCCACCCCCTACTGGGTCAGTTACGCGGAGCTCATCAAGCTCGCGGGTGCCAAGCCCGTGCTCCTCGAGACCCGCCTCGAGGACGACTTCAAGCTCCATCCCGATGCCCTCCGGGCGGCGCTGACCCCGAAGACCCGGATGCTCTTGCTCTGCTCGCCGAGCAACCCCACGGGGGTCGTCTACACGGCGGCCGAACTCGGGGCGCTGGCCGACGTGGCGATCGAGCGGAACCTCGCCGTGGTCGCCGACGAGATCTACGACCAGCTCGTGTTCGACGGCCGCCCCAGCGTCTCGTTCCCCACGCTGCGGCCAGGGCTTGCCGACCGCACGGTGGTGGTCGCGGGCGTCAGCAAGACCTACTCCATGACCGGGTGGCGGATCGGCTGGACGATCGCCCCGGAACCGCTCTCCAAGGCGATCGGCAACCTCCAGAGCCAGGAGACGAGCAACCCGTGCAGCATCAGCCAGCACGCGGCGGTCGCCGCGCTCACCGGGCCGCAGGAGTGCGTCGCCGACATGCGGGCGGCCTTCCAGCGGCGGCGCGACCTCGTCGGCGCCCGCCTCGAGGCCATGCCGGGCGTGCGGCTGCCGGACATCGGCGGCGCTTTCTACGCCTTCTTCGACATCCGGCCGGCGCTCGAGCGGTCGCGGGCCCGCGGCGTCGCCACGAGCCTCGAATGGTGCGAGGCGCTCCTCGAGCGGGAGCACGTGGCGCTCGTCGCCGGCAGCGCCTTCGGCGCCGAGGGGCACGTGCGGATGTCGTTCGCCGCGGCCGAGGAGAAGCTCGTGGCCGGCCTCGACCGGATCGCCAGGTTCCTGGCGTGACCGCATGATCGGGGCGGTCGGCATCGTGCTGGCCGGGGGCCGGTCGAGCCGGCTCGGCGGCGACGCGCTCGGCCCCGGCGGCAAGGCGGCCGTGGAGTTCAACGGCCGGTCGTTGCTCGAGCGGGTCGTCACCGCCGTCGCCCCGGAGGTGGATCGCGTGGTCGTCGTGGCGGCACCGGGCCAGCCGCTGCCGGCGGTTCCGGCCGGCGTCGTGATCGTGCGGGACAGTGCGCCGGGCTCAGGGCCGCTGGCGGCGCTCGGCGACGGGCTCCGCGTCGCCGCGGGGTTCGCACCGCCGCCACGGGTGGCGTTCGTCGCGACGTGCGACGTGCCGCTGTTGCGGCCCGCGGTGGTGCGGCTGCTCGTCGGCCGCAGCCTCGCCACGGGAGCCGGCTGGGTCGTTCCCGAGTGGGACGGCCACCCGCAGGTGCTGCTCTCGGTCGTCGCCCTCGACCTGCTGCCCGCGATCGAGGTCCGCCTCGCCGCCGGCGGCCGGGATCTGCGTGGGCTGCTCGAGGCCGAGTCGCCGGCGCGGGTCGAGCGAGTCACGGCCGCGGCCCTCGCGGCGGTTGATCGACGCGGTGACTTCGCCACCGACGTGGACACGCCAGAGGACCTCGCCCGGCTCGCCGACCGCGGAATCCCGCCTTCTGCCCCGTGAGCGGCGCGGCCTATACTCCGCCCCCATGGCGCGGAGACATTCCCGATCCCGGGGCAGTGGATCGCGACGCTGGGCGGTGTTCTCGCTGGCGACGCTCACGGTGCTGGCCGCGGCCGTCTGGATCGCGCCGCGGGTGCTCGTCCTCACCGCCCTGCGGGACCGGCCGCTCGAGGCGGCCCTGGCCGGGATCGACGGCAGTGTGTCGAGCGGCGCCGCCTCATGGCAGTGGCTCGGCGGGATCGAGTATCGCGACATCCTGCTGCGCGACCGGACGGGCCGGGCGATCGTCGCCGTGCCGCGGCTGATCATCGACCGGGGGCTCGCGGCGCTGGCCGTCGAACCGGGGAACCTGGGTACGGTGCGGCTGGTCGGTGCGGAGGCGGTGATCGACGTCCGGGCCGGGGGCAGTTCCCTGGAAGACGTGATCGCGCCGTTTTTGGCGGCGCTGTCCACGGCGGCCGGGGGCGGGCCGGCCTGCGAGCTCGAATTGACCGACTCCACGGTGGAACTGCGCGACCTCGTCCGCGGCGAGGCCTGGCGATTGACGGAACTCAGCGCCGCGGGCACGGTGCGGCCCGACGGGCAGCCGACGGCGTGGACCGTCGCCGGCCGCGTGCGGCACGCCGGCGGCACCGCCGCCCCGGGGCCGGCGGTCGCCGCGGCCGTCACGGAGCAGCGGCTCGACCGCACGACGGTCGCCGCCGCCGCGGACGCGGCGCTGGCCCGCGACGGGGGCTTCTCGGTTTCGTGTCCCGCCACCGAAGCCGCCATGCGCACCGTGACGGTGGCGTCGCATCGGCTGCCCCTGGGCGTCTCCGCGGTGCTGGCGACGCGGCTGGGCGGCGGCTGGGTCTGCGACGGGCTGGCGGACGTCCGCCTCGACGCCCCCCCCGCGGCCACCACCCGCCGACTGATCGGCCCGGTGGTGGTGCAGGATCTGGCGGTGTGCCGAGCGGACTCGCTCGTGGAAGTGCTGACCGTCGAACGCTGCGAGGTGCCGGTGGACTGCGAGGTGCGGGACGGCCGCATCGTGGTGCGGAAATTCGTCATGTCGAGCCCGCTCTTTCAGGCGGAGGCGTCGGGCCGGATCCGGCTGCCGACCGGCGGGGCGTGGGAGTGGGCCGAAGGACTCATCGACGAGGATTTCGCGATCGCCGCCGACATCGATCTCGCGGCCGCGGCGCG
>JBJTRH010000474.1:0-6367 GCA_046076065.1 Planctomycetaceae bacterium
ATGGTGCCGAAGCTGATGTCGAAGGCCGAGCTGATGGAGTGGCTCGATTCGCTCCGCGTGTTCGAGGTGGGCACCGAGCCCGATGGCAGCCCGATCATTTACGACCGCCTGCCGCACGTGACGTGAGCCGCGGCTTCACCCGCGATCAGTCGCCAAGCCCGGTGCGATATGGATCATCGCCGGCGAAGTGCAGCGTGGATTCGGCGGTGAGCCAGGCCCTGCCGCGGACCGTTGGGATCAGCACGTCGCCCGCGCGGCGGATGCACGCCTCGTACACGCCACCGAGCACGCTCTCCTGCCGCCACGGCTGCCGCTCCGCGAGGATGCCGTCCTCGAACAGGCAGCCGACGAGGGCGCTCGTGCCGGTGCCGCACGGCGAACGGTCGAACGCGCCGTCGGGGCAGAGCACGAACGCGCGGCCGTCGTTGCCCGGTTCGCGCGGCGGCCCCAGCAGGACCACGTGGTCGATCGTCTCGCCGCCGTCGCCCGTGATCCCCCGGGCCTCGAGCGCCCGGCGGATCGACCAGGCCCGGGCGGTGAGCGCGGGAATCGCCGCCGGATCGACCGGGAGTCCGTGGTCTCGGCAGAGGAAGAACCAGAGGCCCGACGTGGCCACGTCGCCGGTCACCTGCCAGCCGTCGTCGCAGTCGGGCGTGATTCCCTTCGCGATCCGCCGCGGCGGCACGCACTCAAACGACGCCTCGCCGCCGCCGTGCCACGTGACGCCCACCACGCCCGCCGGCGTCTCCAGGCGAAACGACCCGGGCTCGATCAGCCCCTGCGAGCCGAGGGTGACCGCCAGGCCGATCGTGGCGTGGCCGCACATGTCGAGGTAGCCGACGCGGTTGACGTAGAACGCCCCGAACCGGCAGGCGGGCTCGGCGGGCGGCACGAGGATCACGCCCACCATCGCCACGGCACCCCGCGGATCGCCGACGAGCGCCGAGCGGACATGGTCGTACCGCTCGCGAAAGCGGTCGCGCCGGCTGCGGACACTGCCCGAGCCGAGGTCGAGCGTCGCCACGAGCCCGTCGTCGAGCACCACGCGCGTGGGCTCACCGATCGTGTGCGAGTCGATCACGCGGAGTCGTTCGGGCAGGCCGACGTGCGTCATGGTGTCTGGTGCTCCATTTTTTGGCCTGCGTGGATGGCCCGCCGTGCGGACGCTCGGACGCATCCTCCGCCTTGACGAAGGCCTATGTATACTGGTATTCTGTTCAGCAGTCACGGGGCGACGCCCGTCGTGCCGAGGAGTTTGGTCTATGCCGTTGCTCGCCACCGCCGAGTCCCGCACGGTTCTCGAAAACGTGCGATGGCAGACCTTCCTCGAACTGGCCGACGGCCGCAGCGGAAGCGTGCCGCGCATGACCTACGACCGGGGAGTGTTGGAGCTCATGACCCCTCGTCGCCAGCATGAAAACATTGGCCGCCTGATCGGCAGGATGGTCGAGGCATACTCGGAGGTGCGCGGCATCGAGATCACGAGCTGTGCGTCGACGACATTCAAGCGGTTCGATCTGGATCGGGCCTTCGAGCCCGACGAGTCGTATTACATCGCCCATGCCGACGTGATCCGCCCGAAGGAGGAGGTCGACCTGCTGGTCGACCCGCCTCCCGATCTGGTGATCGAGGTCGAGATCACCGCGTCGGCGATCGCCAAGCTCGCGCTCTTCGCTGCGATGCGCGTGCCGGAAGTCTGGCGGCACGACGGGGCACGGCTCGCCATGCTGACGCTCACCGAGGTCGGCTATGCTGCCATCGAGTCGAGCATTGCCCTGCCAGGGCTGGATGCGGCGACAATCGATGCCGTGCTGGCACGGCGTCTGGAACAGGGCGAAACGGCCCTGATCAGGGAGTTTCGCGAGGCCGTCGCCGGCCGCTGATCCGGCGGCTACGCCCGCACCGTCGGCCGCGTGGCCATCGCCGTGCGGATGATCCGCAGCACGCGTTCCCGCTCGGCGCCGATGAGCGGCCGCCGGGGGGCCCGCACCGTCTCGCTGCCGAAGCCCGCCTCCGCGTCGGCGAGCTTGATGCACTGCACGAGCGTGGGCAGCGTGTCGAGGTGCAGGAGCGGAGTGTACCAGCGGTAGAGATCCCGGGCCTCCTGCCACCGGCCCGCCATCGCGAGATCCCACAGGAGCCGGTTCTCCTCGGGGAACGCGTTGACGAGCCCCGACACCCAGCCCACGGCACCGAGCAGGATGCTCTCGAGCGCGAGGTCGTCCACGCCCCCGAGCAGCACGAAGCGGTTGCCGGTGAGGTTGACGAGGTCGGTGATCCGCCGCGGGTCGTCGCTCGACTCCTTCACCGCGACGATCGTGGGCTCGTCGGCGAGTTCGGCCACGTGCTCGGGCTTGAGGTCCACGCCGTACGACACCGGGTTGTTGTAGAGCATGATCGGCAGGCCGCTCGCCTTCGCCACTGCGCGGAAGTGGTGGAGGTTCTCGTGCGGCTGCGCCTTGTAAATCATGCCGGGGAGCACCATCAGGCCGTCGGCGCCGAGCCGCTCGGCCTCAGCCGCCCAGCGGCAGGCGCCGCGGGTGGTGGTCTCGGCCACCCCGGTGACCACGGGCACGCGGCCCCGTGCGGCCTCCACGCCCGCGCGGAGCACCTCCCGCTTCTCGTCGGCGTCGAGCGAGGTGCCTTCGCCGACGGTGCCCATCACCACCAGGCCGTGGATGCCCCCCTCGATCAGCCGCTCGAAGTGCCGCCTCGTGGCCACGAGGTCGAGCGATTCGTCGGCGTGAAACTCCGTGGTGGCGGCGGCATACACGCCCTTCCAGTCGATCGGCATCGGAGGAACGTCCTGTCGGCGGGATGAATCCGGATTGCGTCACGGACGCCCGCGACGAGAATCGGGAGTCTATCCGGCACGCGAGCGCATGAACCAGCGGATCACCATCGTCGGCGGTGGCATCGTGGGCGCGGCCTGTGCGCTGGCGGTCGTGCGGGCCGGTGCACGCGTGACGCTCGTCGAGTCGCGGTTCCCGGGAGGCGGGGCCACGGCTGCCGGCATGGGGCACGTGGTCGTGATGGACGATTCGCCCGCGCAGCTCGCGGTCACGCGGCGGAGCCGGGACCTCTGGCACGGCCTCGCCGACTCGCTGCCCGCGGAGGCCGAATGGCGGCGGACGGGCACGCTCTGGGTGGCCGCGGACGACGACGAGATGGCGGAGGCGGCGCGGAAGCGCGACCTGCTCGCGGAGGCGGGCGTCGCGGCGCGGGTGCTCGATGCCGCCGCGCTGGCGGTGGCGGAGCCGAACCTGCGAGCCGGGCTCGCCGGCGGACTGCTCGTGCCCGACGACGCGGTCGTCTATCCGCCGCCGGTGGCGGCGTGGCTCCTGGCCGCGGCGGAGCGCGACAGTGCGACCGTGGTGCGCGGCACGGCCGTCGCGGCGGTCGCGGACGAGAGCCTCCCGCCAGGCAGCGTGCGGCTCGTCGACGGCCGCACGCTCGGCGGAGACGTCGTCGTCGTGGCCGCGGGCACCGCCACGCCGCGGCTCGTGCCCGGCGTGCCGCTGCGGCCCCGCAAGGGCCACCTCGTGATCACGGATCGCGTGCCCGGCTTCGCCACGCACCAGCTCATCGAGCTCGGCTACGTGAAGCGGGCCCACGACGTCGACACCGACTCGGTGGCGTTCAACGTGCAGCCGCGGGCCACAGGGCAGCTGCTCGTGGGCTCGTCGCGGCAGGTCGACGTCGACTCGCGGGAGATCGACCCGGCGATCCTGCGGGAGATGCTCGACCGCTGCCGCGACTACATGCCCGGCCTGGCGAGCGTGCCCGCGATCCGCACCTGGACGGGCCTGCGGGCTGCGACTCCCGACGGCCTGCCGCTGGTGGGCCCATGGCCGGAGATGCCCGGGGTCTGGCTCGCCACAGGCCACGAGGGGCTCGGCATCACGACCTCGCTAGCGACGGCGGAACTGGTGGCGCACGGGCTCTGCGGGGCCGCGACGCCGCTCGATCCCCTGCCCTTCCTGCCCTCGCGGTTCCGGCCCTCGAAAGTCCAGGCCGCCGAGGTGCCCGCCCATGGCTGACGCGGCCCGCCACACAACGGTGCGGATCACGATCGACGGCGTGGCGGTCGAGTGCGCGGCCGGCACGAGCGTGGCGGCCGCGATCCTCAATCGCGGTGGCGGCGCGTGGCACGTGCGGACGAGCGTGACAGGAGCGCCTCGCGGCCCGCTCTGCGGCATGGGCATCTGCTTCGAATGCCGTGCCACGATCGACGGCCGGCCGCAGGAGCGGACCTGTCAGCTTCCGGTTCGCGACGGCATGGAGGTCCGCACCCGTGCGTGAGGCGGTCGAACGCGACGTCGACGTGCTCGTGATCGGCGCCGGCCCGGCCGGGATCGCCGCCGCCTGCGAGGCGGCCGAGGCTGGCCTTCGCGTGGTCGTGGTCGACGACAACCCGGCCGTCGGCGGGCAGATCTGGCGGGGTGGGCCCGGCGGTGCGTCTCGCGATGCGCAGCCGTGGTTCGAGCGGCTCGCCACATCCGGCGCCGAGGTGCACGGGGCGACCGCCCTCATCGATGTGCGGCCGCACGATGACGGCCCGCCGCTGATTCGCACCCGTTCTCCTGCGGGCGTCGTGTCATGGCGGCCACGCGGCGTGATCCTCGCCACCGGAAGCCGGGAACGCTTCCTGCCGTTTCCGGGCTGGACGCTCCCGGGCGTCGTCGGGGCCGGAGCCCTGCAGGCGCTCGTCAAGCAGGGGCTCGACGTCCGTGGCCGGCGGATCGTGATCGCGGGCACCGGGCCGCTGCTGCTGGCCGTCGCGAAGCTGCTCGTCGACTCGGGGGGCGAGGTCGTGGCCGTCGCCGAGCAGGCGCCGCTGCTGAGGCTCGCCGGCTTCGCCCTCTTGCTGACGACGCGGCCGGGCAAGCTCGTGCAGGCCCTGGGCATCCGCCGGACGATCGGTCCGGTACTCGCGACGGGCACGTTTCCGGTGGCGGTGCGGCCTGGCGAGGGCGGAAGCCTGATCGTGACGCTCGCGTCGGGTCCGCCGGGCGCCGAGCGGCGGCGCGAGCTGTCGTGCGACGTGCTTGCCTGCGGCTTCGGACTCGTGGTCAACCTGGAGGTGGCTCGCGCCGTCGGCTGCCGGGTGTGCTGCGGCACGGTCGCGGTCGACGAGTTCGGCCGCACGAGCGCGCCGGCGGTCTGGGCCGCGGGCGAATGCACGGGCATGGGCGGCGTGGACAAGTCGCTCGTCGATGGGCGGCTCGCCGGGCTCTCCGTGGCGGGGCGCCACGACCTCGCGGCGCGGCTCCTGCCGGCCGCTCGAGGCTGGCGACGGTTCGCTGCGGGCCTCGAGCGGACCTTCGAACTCGATCGCCGCCTTGCGGCGCTGGCATTGCCCGACACGATCGTGTGCCGCTGCGAGGACGTGGCTGCGGGGCGGCTCGCCTGCCATCGCTCGTGGCGGGAGGCGAAGCTCATGACGCGGATCGGCATGGGCCCCTGCCAGGGCCGCGTCTGCGGGCCGGCCGCGGAGGCTCTCTTTGGTTGGTCGCCCGACGACGCCCGGCCCCCGTTGACGGCGGTCCCCGTCGGCGATCTGGCGTGAGCGACACGGGCCGGCGGTGAGCGCCGCCGACCGAGCGCGAGCGACGGTCAGATCGTGGCGAAGGCCCGCTTCCGCGGGGTCGTGGAGCTCGTCGTGTCGGCCGCGAGTGCGGCGAACGCAAGGTCCCCGGCGGAGAGCCCGCCTGCCGTCGCGGCGGTGGCCGGAGCCTGACTGACCGGCCCGGCGTCGTACTGGTCCGCCGTGAAGAAGTCGGAGATGTCGAGAACGTCGAACACGCCGTCGTAGTTGAAGTCGCCGGCGGCCCACGCGGTTCCCGTGCCGGTGTCGTACCGGCCGGAGGTGAACATGTTGGTGGCGTCGAGAATGTCCACCTGGCCGTCGAGATTCGTGTCACCAGGGGCCGTGTAGGTCATCGTGAACGAGCCGTCGCCGTTGTCGAGCCACCCGATTCGGCGGTCGCGGGCGACGGCGGCGGCCCCCGCGGCCGCTCCGGACGTGATCCCCTGGGGTCCGTTCCACGATCCATCGCCGCGAGCGGCGGCCAGCGCGGCCACGACCCCCGACTGCGTGAGCCCCGAGGCCACCGTGAGCGAGGCTCGGTCGATGTCGAGGAGGCCGTCGAACTTGATGAACCCGATTTTGATGCCTGCCGACCCGACATCGAGGCTGACCTTGGCGCCGGCGGCGATCTCCAGGCCGCCCGTGCCAAGGGCCGAGACGTTCTTCACGACGAGTTCGCCGGCCTCGACCGCCGTGCCCTCGGTGTGGGAGTTGGCGAGCGAGAGGATCAGCTTGCCCGCACCCTGCTTTACGATCCGCTGGTTGCCGGAACGGACG
>JBJTRH010000475.1:0-15445 GCA_046076065.1 Planctomycetaceae bacterium
GCGGCTCGCGGATTCAGATGCCGAGATCCGGTTCGTCGACGTCGCGGTGGACCGGGGGCGACCCGGCAATCTCGGCATCACCCGGATGGAGGCGGTGGGGGGCGTGCCGGCCGCGGGCGTGCTCCTGCCGATGGAGGTGGAAGTTCGCAACGACGGCCCCGACGACGTCCGCGGCGTGGTCGTGGAACTTCTCGAGGATGGCGGCGGCCGCCCCGCCGTCCGCATCGACGAGATCGCCGCGGGGCTGTCGGCGACCCGCCGATTCGACGTGCGGTTCGCGGCCGCCGGCAGCCACGTCGTCGAGGCGCGAGTGCCGGCCGACATCCTGGCCGAGGACGACGTCCGGCGGGTGGTGATCGACGTGGTCGACGGCACGGACGTGCTCGTGGTCGATGGCGGCGGGCCCGAGGCCGCGGCCGGAGGCGATGCGTTCTACGTGACCTCGGCGCTTGCGCCCGGCGGCGTGGCCACCGGCCTGCGTCCGCGGGTCGAGCCTCCCGAGGCGCTCGCGACCACCGACCTGTCGCGGTTCGACGTGGTCTGGGTGCTCGACGTGCCGCGGCTCGCGGCAGCGGAGGTCGCGGCCCTGGAGCGGTTCGTGCGGGACGGCGGCGGCGTCGTGTTCTTCTGCGGCCCCCGCACCCGTGCCGACGTCGTCAATCCAACGTGGTATCGCGGTGGCGAGGGGCCGTTTCCCGTGCCGCTGGCGGGGCCTGTCGAGCTGCTGCCGGCCGTCGGCGAGGCCGTGCCCGCCGATGTGGTCGTGGAGGATCATCCGGTGGTCGCGGTGCTCGCGGGGCAGCGGAATCCGTTGCTCGACGCCGTGCGGATCGAACGATCCTGGTCGGTCGAGCGGGGGCATGACCTCGCCGCCGCGGGAGGCCGGCGGCTGCTCTCGGTGCGCACGGGCCAGCCCCTCGTCGTCGAGCGCAGGCTGGGCGCGGGAACCACCGTCGCGGTGCTCACGTCGGCCGCGCCGACCTGGAACAACTGGGCCCGCGGCAACCCGAGCTGGGTGGTGGTGCTCCTCGAACTCCAGTCGCACCTCGCGCGGACGCGACGGCAGTCGGAGGCCGTCACCATCGGCGGCGACGTGGCCGTTCGGCTTGTGGCCGGCGCCGACGAGCCGGAGGTGGAGTTTCTCGTGCCCCCCGACGGGGCCGTCGTTCGCCAGACGGCGCGGCCCGACGGCCCGGGCGGCTACGTGGCGACGCTGCCGGCGGCGGAGGTTGCGGGTGTTTACGAGGCCCGATGGCGGCGGCTCGACGGCACCGCGGGCAGCCGCCGGATCGCGGTGAACGTGGCGCCGGACGAGGGGCGGCTCGAGCGGATCGGTCGCGAGCGGCTCGCCGAGGCGCTCGCCGGCATTCCGTTCCGCTACGATCGCGCCGACGCGGTCTCGGCCACGGCGGCCGGCGACGCCGCGCCCTCGCTGGTCTGGCCGCTGCTGGCGGCCGTCGTCGCCCTGCTCGTCGCGGAACAGCTGGCCGCCTACGCCGGCGGCTACCATTCGACGGCGCTGCCGCGCCGCACCGCCTGACCGCCGGAACCATCGAGCGCATGTCCACGTTCGTCCTTCTCGCCGTCACGGATGTCCGGCATCGCGTGGAGAGCAGGCTCCTCGCGGCGTGCGACGACTGGTGGCAGGTGCCGGCGCTCGTCGTCGCCGCGCTCCTCGTCGCCGCCGCCGCGGTCTGGATCTACCGCCGCGACGCGGTCGAGCTGCGGCCCACGACGGCGGCGCTGCTCACGACGCTGCGGCTGGCCGCACTGGCCGGCGTGGCCGCCGCGGTGTTCGACGTCGAGCGGATCGTGGAGCACGAGATCGTGCTGCCGTCGCGGGTGGCCGTGGTCGTCGACACAAGCGCCAGCATGTCGTTGGCGGCCGCCGATGCCGACGACGCCCCGCGATCCCGCCGGGCGGCCGAGCTGCTGGGCGCCGACGGCCTGGTCGCCGCGCTCCGCCAGCGTCACGAGGTCGACATCTGGCGGTTCGGCGCCGAGGTCGAGCCGATCGCGCGACTGCCCATGACGGCGACCGACGCGGCCGCCGACGGCGGATGGGCCGAGCGGCTCGGCGCCGAGGGCGTGGAGACCAGGCTCGCGGAGGGCGTCGTCGGGCCGCTGGCCGACGGCCCCGCGGGAACGCTCGCCGGCATCGTGGTCCTCTCCGACGGCGGCGCCAACGCGGGGGCCGATCCGGCCACCGCATCCGCCGCGGCCCGGGCCGCCGGCGTGGCGGTGCATGCGATCGGCATCGGCGCCGACAAGCTGCCGGACGACGTCCGCATCGCCGACCTGATCGTGCCGGCGCGCGTTTTTCCGGGGGACCGGTTTCCCGTAACGGCATTCCTGCGGGCGCAGGGCTTCGCCGGCCGTACGGTGCTGGTCGAGCTCGTGGAGCGGGCCGCGGAGGCGGCCGACGCCGACGAGGCGACCGGAACGGTGCTCGACGCGATCGACGTCGTGCTCGCCGCCGACGGGGAACTCGTGCCGGTGCGGTTCGACGTCCCCGGCATCCGCACGGCGGGGCGGCGAACGCTGGGCGTGCGGCTCGCGTCGCCGGTGGAACGCGGTGGCCTCGTCGGGCGGCGGGCGGAGCTCGAGGTGGTCGATCGGGTGACCCGCGTGCTGCTCATGGCCAGCGGGCCCGGACGCGAGTACCAGTTTCTGCGAAACGTGCTCTCCCGCGACCGGAGCTTCAGCGTCGACGTGCTGTTGGAAACGGCCGCGCCGGGCAGTTCGCAGGACGCGCGGCGGGTGCTCGACGCCTTTCCCGCCACGGACGAGGCACTCGCGGACTACGACGCGGTCGTGGCGATTGACGTGGACTGGCGAGGCGTGGATCCGGCGGGGCAGGCCCGACTGGAACGATGGGTCGGGCGGGAGGCGGGAGGGCTCGTGCTCGTGGCCGGTCCCGTGTTCACCCAGTCGTGGCTCGACGATCCGCGATCCGCGGGCCTGCGCGACCTCGCGCCGGTCGAGGTGCGGCGTTCCTCGGCGCTCGCGGTGGCGGACAGGGATCTCTCGAGCCCGCAGCCCCTCGAGTTCACCCGCGAAGGGCGCGACGCCGAGTTCCTCTGGCTGGCTCCCACACGCGGCGGCAGCGACGCCATCTGGCGGGAGTTTCCCGGCGTGCATGCCTGCTTCCCCGTGGACGGCACGAAAGCAGGCGCCACGGAGTATCTCACGCTCGGCCGCGCCGGCCCGCTGTTCCTCGCAGGCCAGTACTACGGTGCGGGCGTCGTCGCCTGGGTGGGCAGCGGCGAGCTGTGGCGGCTCCGGTCGCTCGACCCGGCGGCGCACGAACGGCTCGCCACGCAGCTCCTGCGGCACGTCTCCCAGGGGCGGCTGCTCCGCGGCGCGCGACGGGCGCAGCTGATCGTGGACCGCGACCGCTGCCCGGTTGGCGGCGAGGTCACGGTCCGGGTCGTGGCCGCGGACCCTGGTGCCGTCGTGCGGACCCCGGCCGCCCGCATCGCGGCGCCAGACGGATCGACGACCCCGCTCCGGCTCGAGGCCGAGGCCGCCCGCCCGGGAACCCTCCGCGGTTCGTTCGTCGCCGCACGCGAGGGCGGCTGGCTCGTCGAGGTGGATGCGGTCGCCGGCGACGAGCGGCTCACGCGGCGGGTCGAGGCGCACCTGCCCGAACGCGAGCTCGCGCGGCCGCTGCTCGACCGCGGCACGCTCGCCCACCTCGCCGACGCGACCGGCGGCACCGTCCGGTTCCTCGCCGATGGTGGCTGGACGGAGGCCGACACCGCGGCGGTGGTCGCGGCCTGCCCCGACCGCACGCGGCGCGAGTATGAGACGGGGGGGACGGACGCCGCCTTCAAGCGCCGCCTGAATGCGATCCTGCTGGCAGGCGTCGCGGGCTGTCTGGGCATGGAGTGGCTGATCCGCAGGATCGCGAGGCTGGCCTGATGCATCCCTCCGCCGCCCCCCCCGTGTTCGATCTGCTGGCCGCGATCCGTCGCCAGGCCCGCGCGTGGATCGTGATCGAGTCGCTCGCGATGCTCGTGCTCGTGCTCGTGTCCGCGGTCTGGGCCGCCTACGTGTTCGACTGGCTCGTGGAGCCGCCGGCATGGGTCCGAGCCGGGCTCGTCGCCGCGGTGGCGATCGCCCTGGGCTGGCTCGCCGGGGCGCGGCTCGTGCGGCGGATCGCGCGGCCGCTCTCCGACGAGTCGCTCGCGCTGGCCGTGGAGCGGGTCCACCCGGGCGTGGGCGATGCCCTGTCGACGGTCGTGTCATGCGTTCGCCGCGGCGTCGACACCGCCGCGCCGATCGACGGCGATCTCCTGGCGCGGTCGGCGGCCGAGGCCGGGGCGGCGGCGACGGCCATCCGGCCGAGCAGCCTGTTCCGGACCCGGTGGCTCGTGGGCCTCGCGGCCGTCGCCGGGCTGGCGCTCGCCGCGACCGCCGCCGTCGCCGCCGTTCGGCCCGCGCTCGCGGGCGTGTGGGTGCGGCGGATGCTGCTCCTCGCCGACGAACCGTGGCCGCGACGGGTCGCGCTCGCTCCGGACGCGTTTGCTGCCGGCCGGCGGGTGGTGGCCCGCGGTGCCGACGTCGACGTGGTCGTGCATGCGCGGGCCCAGGGAGCACTTCCGGAGGTGGTCGAGCTTCGCTCCCGCGGCCGCGGCGGCTGGAGGACCGACCGGATGGGCACCCGCGGTGGCATCGTGGACGGCGGCCAGGCCTTCGGGCACGTGCTGCCGTCGGTCGTCGAGGACCTCGAGCTCGACATCCGCGGGGGCGATGCGCGACTCGCCGGCCTGCGGCTCGTGGTCGTCGATCCACCCGCGATCGATCGGCTCGCGATCACCTGCACGCCGCCTTCGTATCTCGGTCAGCCACCGCGGTCGCTGCCGGTGAGCCGCCTCGTGCCGGTGCCCAAGGGCTCGCGGGTTGACCTCGCGGTGACCGCGACCAAGCCGATCGCGGCGGCCGACGTGCGGGTGCGGCTCGCGGGGTCCGATGCCGAGCCCGTGCCGGTGGCATGGTCCGCCGTGGCCGACACCGGCGATCGCGGGCTGGCGTGCTCGCTCGCCGCGGTCGATGCCGACACCGAGGTGCTCGTCCAGTTGACCGACGCCGACGGACTCGGCAACCGAGATCCGGTGGCGGTGGTGATTGCCGCCGTCCCCGACGAGCCGCCACGGCTGGACCTGCGACTGGCTGGGGTCGGCCCCGCCGTGACCCCGCAGGCCGTGCTGCCGATCGAGGGCACGATCCGCGACGACCACGGCATCGCGGCCGCGGAGGTGAGGCTCGACTGGGGCGCCGGGGCCCGCGCCCTGGCGATCGAACGGGCGACCGGCGCGGGCGCCGAGGTGATGCTCGCCGCGGAGCGGCCCGAGCGGGTGGCGCTCGGCGACGTCGGGCTCGCCGTCGGTTCACGGCTCGCGGTCACGGCGATCGCGCGGGACGATTGCGGTCTCGCGACGGGGCCCAACACCGCCGCTGCGGAGATGGGGATGCTCGACGTGGTCGATGCCGACGGGCTGCGGGCGTTGCTCGAGGCCCGCGAGGTCATGCTCCGCCGGCGATTCGAGGCGGCGGTCGGCGACCTCGCCGGTGCGCGATCGGCCGAGGCCACGGCGCCCGCCCGCGGGCTCGGCGAGGCCGTCGCCCGCGCGGCTGGCGAGACGGGGGAGGTGGCCGCAGGGTTTCGATCGATTCGTGGCGAGTTCGCCATCAACGGCATGCTGTCACCGGAGCTCGATGCTCGGCTCTCGGGCGAGATCGTCGGCCCGCTGGAGGCGGTCGCCGCCGGCGAACTGGCCGCAGCGGGCCGTGCCTGTCGGGAGCAGGCCGAGCCACGGGCGATCGTGGCGGCGATCGACGCGGCGCTCGTGCGGATGCGGGCCATCCTCGACCGGATGCTCGAGCAGGAGTCGGTGAACGACGTGATCGAGAAGCTCCGCGGCGTGATCGACGCCCAGCAGCGGATCCGCGAGGATACGCTGGAGTGGAAGCGGAAGCGGGGCCGCGAGGCGCTGGAGTCGCCATGATCGACACGATGCGACCGTCGCTGGTGGGCCCGGTGCTGGCGCTGCTCCTCGCATGCGGCACGGCCCTCGCCGCCGAGCCGGTGTCCGCGACCGCCGATCTCGCCGCCCGGGAGGCCGAGGTGCTGCGGCGGTATCAGGACCTGGAAGGAGCGTTTCTGCGGCTGGCGGACGTGTTGGCGGCGACCGATCCGGATCGTGCGGCGGCCTTGCGGGCGGCGTTCGATCGCGGCCGCGAGGCCCGGATGGGGGAACGGATCGAGGCCATCGTCGAGCAGCTCCAGCGGGGCCAGCTGCTCAAGGCGGGCACCGCGCAGGAGGAGGCCCTCGAGCAGTTTCGCTCCCTGCTCGAGCTGCTCGAGGCGGGCGGCGACGATCGCCGCGCCGACGCGCGACGGAACCTCAAGCAGCTCCTCGGCCGCGTGGCGAAGGTCACCTCGCGGCAGCGGGAGCTCGAGGCGGCGACCGAAGCGGGGGACGATGCGGCGCCGCTCTCGGCGCGGCAGCGCGAGATGGCCGATGAGACGCGACGGCTCGCCGACGACGTGGAGGCCCTGGCGAAGGCGGACGCCGAGCCCGCCCGGCGACCGGAGGCGGGGGGGCCGCCGGTCGACGGGCAGCAGGATGCCCAGGCCCCGGAGTCGCAGGCGCCGGAGTCTCAGGCCAAAGAGTCTCAGGCCAAAGAGTCGCAGGCCGCGGACGGCGTCGACGAGGCGGGCGACGGCGAGACGGCGCGGGCCCGACGCACCGCGCGGCGGCTGCGGGCCGCGGAGGAGCGAATGCAGGCCGCCCGCGGGCGGCTCGAGGAGGCTCGGCGCGACGACGCGCGGGCCGAGCAGGAGCGGGCCGTGGAAGAGCTCGAGACGGCGCGGGCGGAGCTCGAGGAGATCCTCCGGCAGATGCGGGAGGAGGAGGTGGAGCGGATCCTCGTGCAGCTCGAGGCCCGGATACGGTGCATGCTCAAGGCCGAGCGGGCGGTGCTCGGCGACACCGAGAAGCTCGCCGCCGCGGATGCGGCCGGATCGCCGCGGGAGCGGCAGCTCGAGGCGGCCCGCATCGGCCGCGAGCAGGAGAAGGTCGGCACCGACGGGGCCAAGGCCATGGCCCTCGTCCGCGACGACGGCTCGGCGGTCGCCATTCCCCAGGCGCTCGAACAGGTTCGCGACGATGCGATGCAGGCCGCCGCGCGGCTCGCGCGGGCCGACGTCGGCCGGGAGACGGTCGCGATCCTCGGCGACATCGTCTCCGGCCTGGAAGAGATGCTCGCGGCGGTGGAGAAGGCGCACCGCGACCAGGCCGCCGGCCGCCCTGGCGCCGGAGGCGGCGGCGCCGCCGCGGGGGATCAGCCGCTCGTCGATGCGCTGGCGGAACTCAAGATGCTCCGCACGCTGCAGGTGCGGGTGAACGCGCGGACGCAGCGGCTGTCGCGGCTGCTCGACGACGATTCGACCGACGATCCCGGCGTGCGCGGGGTGCTCGTGCGGCTGGCAGAGCGGCAGCGGGCGATCGAGCGTGCCGCCCGGGACATCGTGAACGGCATCACCGAGTGACCAGCCAGTTTCCGGCCCGACAGGGGCGGGACTATCATCACGGACAGGGATTCGCCGAGAGAGCCTCGGGCCGCGTCCCATGTTCTGGAGTCGTGCATGCGCCGTTTCCCGCCCTGCCTGTCGCATGGGATCGTGGCCCGCGGCGGCGCATCGCTGCTCGTGGCCGGCGTGCTGATGGCCGGCGTCTCGGGAGCCGGCATCTCAACGGCCGCCGCAGCGTCGGCGGGTGGTGACCCGCTGCTCGGCGAGGCCAGCTGGGTGGTCCCCGATGCCGCGGCCGTCCGCGAACGGTCACTCGAATGGATCCGGTCGGCGGTGGCGGCCGGCCGGGCGCCCGAGGCCGCCGTGGGGCGGGCGCTGGCCGCGTGGGAGGCCGTCGGTGGACCGGAAGGACGCGACCTGCTCGATGCGATCGTGGCCACGGTCGCGGCCGGCGACCCGCGGGCCGAGCTGCTCATGGCGACGGCCGCCGCGGGGGATCTCGCCTGGCTCGACGAGCCGGGCCTGCCGCCGTTCCTCCGCGATGGGGTCAGGCTCTGGTGGGCCCGCGACCTCGTGCGCCGCGATCGGTTCGACGAGGCCCTGCCGATCCTCGCCGGTCTCGACGTGGACGAGTCGGTCGATCCGGCCACGCTCCTCTTCCACTGCGCCGCATGCCAGCACTGGATGCTCGACACGGATGGAGCCGTGGAGTCGATCGACCGGCTGCTCGAGCGGGAGCCCGAGATTCCCGCGCGGTATGCGCGCGTCGCCCGCCTGCTGCGGGCCGATGCGCTGGCTCTCGACCGGGACTCGCTCGATCTCGTGGCGCGGCGGATGCGCGACGTGCGCCGCCGGCTCGAACTCGGCCGCGCCGGTTCCGCCACGCGGGAGGCACAGGATGGCGTCGTCGCGGCGCTCGACCGCCTGATCGAGAAGATCGAGGACCAGCAGCAGAACGACGACGCCGCCGCGGGGGCCTCGGCCGCAGGGGGCGACGCCGGCGGGAAGGGGGCTGCGGGCCGGCCGATGGACGACAGCCGCAGCGCGGGCACACGCGGCGACGGCGAGGTGCGGAGCCGCGACCTCGCCCCTGGCGAGGCATGGGGCGACCTGCCGCCCCACGAGCGGGATCAGGCTCTGCAGCAGATCGGCCGCGAGTTTCCTCCGCACTACCGCGAGGCGATCGAACAGTATTTCAAACGGCTCGCCACCGGCAGGGAGGAGCGGTGAGCGTCGCGCCGCGGTCTACTCTCGGTGCCTGGGGCACGGTCGCCGCTGCGTTCCTGGCATGGACGACGAACGCCGCGCCGCCCGCGGCGGAGGCCGAGCCATCGGCGGAGCTGCGGGTGCGGCTCGAACTCGCCGACAGCGGAACGGCGGAGGGCATCCTCCGCTCGATCGATGCGGAGTCGGTCGGGATCGAGGCCGCAGCCGGGCGGCGGGCCGTGCCCCTCGCGGAGGTTCGCAGGCTCGTCCGCCTCGATCCGCCACCGTCCGTCGAGGGACGGGTTCGCGTGGCGCTCGTCGACGGCACGGGCGTCGCGGGGGACGACTTCACATGGTCCGGCGACACCGCCTCCGTGTCGCGGTCGCCCGGGGCCATCGAGGTGCCGATCGGCCGCGTGCGCCGGGTCGAGTTCCGCACGGGCGACGCCGCGGCCGCTCCGGCCTGGCTCGCCGCGGTGCCCGAGGCGCCGAGCGACGATCTCGCGGTGGTGGCCAAGGGCGACGCCCACGAGCTGGTGGAGTGCGCGATCACGGGCGTGTCGCCCGAGGCGGTCACCGTGGTGCTCGACGGCGAGACGATCCCGGTCAAGCGCGGCCGGGTCGTTGGCCTCGTCTGGGCGCGGCCGCGGGTCGCGGCGACGGGCGCCCGCGTGGCGATCTCCGGCGGCGGCGTCGCGGCGTCGAGTGTCGAACTTGCCGGCGACGTGCTCACCCTTGACGGCGGCCTGCGGCTGCCGGCGGGCCTGCTCGAGTCGATCGACTTCGCCGCGGGCCGCACGGTGCCGTTGGGCGACCTGAAGCCGGAACGGGTGGACACGGAGCCTTTCATCGGCGCCCTAACGCGGGTGGAAGGCGTGGCGGCGTTCTTCGCGCCGCGGTCCGGCCCCCCCGCGGCAGGCACGACGGCGCCGACGCTCGTCGTGCGGCCCCGGACGCGGGCCACGTGGCCGGTGCCGCCCGGCGCCCGTCGCTTTCGCGCCGTGGCCGTGCGAGCCGACGGGGCGCGGACGCAGGCCACCGTGCGGGTGGCCGTGCGGGCCGACGACCGGCCGCCGCGGGAGGCCGTGCTCGACGCGACCGCCACTGCGGCGCCGCTCGACGTGGACGTCGCCGCTGCCAACCGGCTCGAGGTGCTGGTCGACTTCGCGGGCGGCGACGCGGGCTGCGCCGTGCGGTTCGAGCAGCCGGTGTTCGAACGCTGAGGTGCCGACGATGACCACGACCGCTCGATCGTCGTGCGTGGCGTGCGCCTGGCTCGCCGCCGCGCTCGCGGCTGCCGCCGTGCCGGTCGATCCCGACGTGCTCGAGGCCGAACGCGGCCGGGTGGAGGCGATCCGCCGCGGCTCGGCCGTCGCGGTGTCGATCTTCGCCGGCGACGCCGGGGGCGGCTCGGGTGTGCTGCTGACGCCCGACGGGTATGCCGCGACCAACTTCCACGTGGTCCAGCCGATCGGCCCGGCGATGACCTGCGGCCTCGCCGACGGGAGCCTCCATGACGCCGTGCTCGTGGGGATCGATCCGACCGGCGACCTCGCCGTCGTCAAGCTCCTCGGCCGCGACGACTTCCCCTGCGCCGAGCTGGCCGACAGCGACGGTGTGATGGTGGGCGACTTCTGCTTCGCTGCCGGCAACCCGTTTCTGCTCGCCACCGACCTCGTCCCCACGGTAACGGCGGGCATCGTCTCGGGGGTGCACCGCTACCAGTTTCCGGCGGGCACGATCCTCGAATACACCGACTGCCTCCAGGTCGACCTCTCGATCAACCCGGGCAACTCGGGAGGCGGGCTGTTCGATGCGGCGGCGCGGTTGATCGGCGTGAACGGTCGCGCCTCGTTTGAGAAGCGGGGCCGTGTGAACGTGGGCGCCGCCTACGCGATCTCCTCCAACCAGCTCCGCAATTTCCTGGGGAGCCTGCGGTCGGGACGGATCTGCGACCATGCGACGCTCGGCGCGACCGTGTCGACGTCGGTCGACGGCCGCGTGGTCGTCTCCGAGATCCTCGAATCCTCCGACGCGTGGCGGCGCGGCCTGCGGTACGACGACGAGATCGTGTCGCTCGCGGGGCGGCCGGTGCGGTCGGTGAACGAGTTCAAGAACCTGCTGGGCATGCTGCCGGCCGGCTGGCAGGTGCCGCTGGCCTGGCGCCGCGACGGGACGCGACACGAGATGCTCGTGCGGCTGGCGGGGGTGCACTCGCCGGCGAAACTGGCGGCGCTCGCGCGGGGCGACTCCGAGCCGGCCGGCGAGGAGCCGGCCAGGCGTGCGGACCTGCCGGCGGCGGTGCAGGGTGTCTACGATCCGCGTCCCGGCCACGCTAACCACCACTTCGCGACGGTGGAGCGCGACCGGGTGGCCGCGGCCCTCGCCGCGTTTCGCGATGCCGTGCCGCCGGGTCCGTGGGTGTTGGCCGGCACGCTCGACGATGGCGGCGAGTTTCGCATCGAGCTCTCCGATGCCGCGGCGTCGATCGACCTGCCCACCGGCACCTCGACGCTCGCGGCCGACGACGAGTTCGACCGGGCGGCGGTGCCCCCGGGCAGCGGCGGCCTGCTGCCGGCGCTCGTGCTCTGGCGGCGGCTGGTGCTCGAAGGCCCCGCGGCGGTTGGCCGCACGGTGTATTGGGGCACGGCGGCCCGCGACCCCGCCACGCTGCGGGCGGGCGCCGCGGCCGAGCTCGCCGACGTGCTCGAGACGATGGCCGCGGGCGTGGAGGCGCGGTTCACGATCGACGACTCGGGGCGGGCGACGGTGATCGATCTCTGGACGGCCCCGGACGCCGACCCCTGCGAGCTGCGGCTCGTTTGGCCCGCCGCGTCGGCCGGGGCCGCGGCGCCGACCACGATCGAGGCCCGCCGCCGGGGCGAGTTGTTCGCGACGTTCCACGTGCAGGCCGCACCGGCCGGAGCGGCACCATGATGCCGATCGCGGCGCGATGCGTGTGGGGCATGGTTCTCGTCGTCGCGATTGCGACGGTGGCCGACGCCGCGGCGGAGTCGACGCCCCAGCGGACGGCCGCCGCAGCCGCGAAGAGGGTCGTGAAGCTCTACGGGGCAGGGGGGATCCGGGGGCTCGAGGCCTACCAGTCGGGCATCGTGATCTCGCCCGCCGGCCGCATCCTCACCGTGATGAGCACCGTGCTCGATGCCGACACCGTCACGTGCGTGTTCGACGACGGTCGCCGCCGCGAGGCACGCGTCGTGGGAATCGATCCCCGTCGCGAACTCGCGGTGCTCGAGGTCGACGAGGATGAGCTGCCGTCCTTCGCGCTGGCTCCGCGGCCGCGGGCCCGCGCCGGGATGCGGGTGATGGCCGTCTCGAACCTGTTCGGCGTGGCGGCGGGCGATGAGCGGGTGAGCGTGCAGCGGGGGGTCGTTTCGGCGGTGGTGCCGCTGGAGGCCAGGCGCGGCGCCGCCGAGGCGCCCTACTCCGGCGCCGCCTACCTGGTGGACTGCACCACGAGCAATCCCGGTGCGGCGGGCGGGGCGCTGGTCGATGCGCGGGGTGACCTCGTGGGCATGCTCGGCAAGGAGGCGCGGTCGACCGCGAGCGGCATCTGGCTCAACTATGCCTTGCCCGTGGACGAACTCCTGCTCGGCGTGGACGGCATCCTCGCCGGGGCTCCGCCGTCGCCCGTGGTCGCCGCGGAGCGTCCGCGGTTCGACCTGCGCGGCCTCGGGCTCGGGCTCGTGCCCGACCTGCTCGATCGCACGCCCCCCTTCGTCGACAGCGTGCAGCCCGGCTCACGGGCGGCCGCGGCCGGCATCCGGCCCGACGACCTCGTGATCGTCGTCGGCGGTCGCGCGGTGGCATCGCGGGCGGCCGTCGAGGAGGCGGTGGCGGCGATCCCGACGGGCGAGCGGGTGGGCCTCACGCTGATTCGCGACGGCGCGCTCGTGGAGATCGACCTCGGCCCGCGGCCCCGCGACGGGGCAACGCCATGACTTCGAGCGCGGTCGTGCGTGTTGCGTGGGCGTTGCTAGCCGTCGGCTGGGGGGCGACCGTCGTCACACCGGCGGAGGCCGACTCGCCAACGCTGGCGGAGGAGCCAACGCTGGCGGAGGAGGCGGCATTTCAGGCCGCGGCGGCACGGGTGGCGGGGGCGGTCGTCCGGCTGGAGCCCGCCGTCGCGGTCGATCCGACGGCCGATCGCGTGATGGCCGGCCCGTCGACGGGCCTCGTGGTCGATCCCGACGGCCTGATCCTGGCCACCGAGTTTGCGGTGGCCGAGGGTACCCGCGAGGTGGTCGCCGTGCTGCCCGACGGCGAGCGGCGCATCGCCACGCCCGTGGGGCGCGACCGCGTCCGCGGCGTGGTGCTGCTCCGCACGCTGCCCATCCCGGACGCGCCGCCGCTCGAGGCCGTCCCGCGGACGGATCTGCGGCCCGGTCAATGGACGATCGCCGTGGGCCGCGGCTGGGCGGGGGCCGAGCCCGGCGTCTCGGTCGGCATCCTTTCGGCGACGGATCGGTGCTGGGGCGTGGCCGTGCAGACTGATGCGTCGGTCTCGCCGCTCACGTATGGAGGACCGCTCGTCGACATCGCCGGCCGCGTGATCGGCCTGATCGTGCCGCTGCCGGCCGACACGGCCGGCATGAAGCGGGGGAGCGATCTCTACGACTCGGGCATCGGGTTCGCGATACCGCTGGTTGATCTGCTTCCGCTCGTGCCGCGGCTGCGCGACGGTGCGGTGCTCGAACCGGGCGTGCTCGGGATCGGGTACGAGTCGCGCGACTCGATCAACGGCGTGCCCACGATCGCGTCGGTGGCACCGCGATCGCCGGCGGCCCTGGCGGGGCTTGCGAGCGGCGATCGGATCGTCGCGGTGACCGGCCGTCGCGTCGGCCGGATCGCCGAAGTGCGGCACGCCATCGCCCCGCTGCATGCCGGGGATTCCGCGACACTCGAGGTCGAGCGGCCGGGCGCTGGCGGCGTGAGGCGACTGACCGTCACTGCCACCCTGGTCGCCGCGGTGCCGCCGCTGCGCCGCGGGGTCGCGGGGATCGTGGTGACGTCCGACGCCGATCGGCCTCGCATCGCCTGGCTGCTCCCCGATGCGCCCGCCGCCGTCGCTGGCGCAGAGGTTGGCGACGTCGTGACGCAGGTCGAGGTCGCCGGAGAACCACCGCTGGTATCGCCCTCGGTCGCCGCGCTCGCCGGCGCGCTCGCCGCTGCGGAACCTGGAGCGACGGTGCGGCTCGAGGTGGATCGCGGCGGGGCGCGCGTGCCGCTCGAACTCCGCCTTGCCCCGCCCCCCAGCGACGTGCCGGCCGAGGGGCCGACGACTGCCTCGGCCGGCGGCCCGCTCGCCGCCCCCGTGGATCCCGTGAAGGTGACGCGGCTGGATATGGTGGACGCCGCGGAGCGGCCGCTGGCCGTTGTCCCGCGCGGTGGCGATGCGCTCCTCGGGCTGCTCGTGCACATCGGTTCTCCGCGGGGGCCCGTGCCCGATGCGGAGGCCGATCGCTGGAAGGGGGCCGTGGCCGCATCCGGCGTGGCGGTGCTGCTGCCGGGCTCGACGGATCGAACCCGCTGGAGCCGCGACGACGTGGCGGCCGTGGTGGAGGCGATCCAGACGCTCCACGGCCGACGACCGATCGACCCCGACCGTGTGGCTGTGTCCGGGAGTGGGGCCGGTGCCGCCTTCGCGTGGCTCGTGGCGGAGCGGCTCGGCAAAGCGTGTCGCGGTGTGGCCGTGCCGGGTGCGGCGCTGCCCGTCGCCGGACCGCTGCCGCCCGCGGACCCGGGAGCGGCACGCTGGTATCTCCTCGGTGCCGGCGAGCGGCTGCCCGCCCCTCGCGTGGATGCCGATCGTCGCCGCCTCGAGGCCGCCGGGCACGTGGTGGGCGTGCTGCCGGACGACGCCGATCCCGCCCCCGCGACCCTCTGCCGCTGGGCCTCGCTGCTCGGCCTCCTCTGAAGGCCGCCCCCCGGACCATGCACGACGAGTTGGCACCAGCGCCGGTGGTGGTCCACGCGGACGACGATCTGGTGGTGGTCGACAAGCCCGGCGGGGTGCCGAGCGTGCCAGCCCGCACGCCGCTCGACCCGCCGGATGTCGCCGCCCGGCTGCGGGCCGCCTACGGCGTGGTCGAGGCGGTGCACCGGCTGGATCGCGACACGTCGGGGCTGCTCGTGCTGGCGCGGCATCGCGCTGCCAGGATCGCACTCGGCCGGGCGTTCGAGGCGGCCGCGGTGGCCAAGGTGTATCTGGCAGTCGTCGCGGGACCGCTGCCGGCCGCCAGCGGGGAGCTCTCGTTGCCGCTCGCCGCCGATCGTGACCGGCCGCCCCGGCAGCGGGTCGATCCGATCCTGGGGCGTCGGGCCACGTCCCGCTGGCGGGTGCTGGCCGCCGCCGAAGGCACAAGCCTCGTCGAGCTCGAGCCGGTCACCGGGCGGTCGCACCAGCTGCGGGTCCACCTGGCGTGGCTGGGCTGCCCGGTGCTCATGGATCCGCTCTACGGCGATGCGTCTGCTGCCCGCCGCGGCGGGCTCGCGCTGCGGGCGATGCGGCTGGTGCTCCCGCATCCGCGGGACGGACGAGCCCTGGCGATCGAGGCGGCCTGGCCGTGCGGTGGCGCATGGGAGGCGTTCGACCGCCGTGCATGGGGCCCTGCTGCCGTCGGCACGGCCTGAGCTCCGCCGGCCTCATGCCCCGGTGGGCCGCATCGCGGAGGCCGA
>JBJTRH010000476.1:0-4386 GCA_046076065.1 Planctomycetaceae bacterium
GCCGCCAACGGTGGCAAGCAGGACGGCGAACGCGGCAAGGCCGGAGGTAAGGATGCCAAGCGGGAGACCGTCGCCTCCGACGGCACCGACGACGGGGAGGCGATGGAGCGAATTCTCGAGCACCGGAAGAAGGCCGGCGAAGGCAGGGAGGCCGAGCCCTCCGCCGACGGGAAGCAGTCGCAGAAACCGCAGCAAGACGGCGGGCCGGAGAAGGGGCGCGACGGGCAGCAGCCCCAGGAAAACGGCCAGGCCCAGCAGACGCCGCCGTGCGCGGGCGAGGACGGCAAGCCCTGCGGCAAGGAGGGGTGCTCGTCGTGCAACGGCGGCAGTTCCGCAGGTGGCAACTCGGGTGCCGGCGAGAAGGCTGGCGGCGAGAAGGCTGGCGAGGCTCCCGCCGACGGTGAGCCGGGAGAGCAGCAGGGTGCGGTCGGCGCCGGTGGTCGCGTCGGCGGTGGCGACCAACAGCAGGGGGGTGCGGCTGGGGAACGTCGTGACCAGCCGCTCGAGTGGAGCGAGCAGGATCTCTCCCATGCGCGGAATGCGGCCGACATGGCGATCGAACACCTCCGGAATGCAGTGGCATCCGGTGACACCGAGATGCTCGACGACCTCGGCTGGACGCCCGAGGATGCGCGGGCCTTCCTTGCCCGCTGGGAGCGGATGCGGCAGGCCGCGAAGGACGGCGACCCGCAGGCGAAGGGCGAGTTCGAACGTGCTGTGAAGAGCCTGGGCCTGCGGCCCAACCGGGTTGGTTCGTCGCGAGACGTGCCCGCCGACGTGAAGGGGGGGCAGGCGGAGGGGCGTCGGAGTCGGCCGCCGAGCGACTATCGCGAGCAGTTCCGCGCGTTTATGCAGGGTACGTCCGCGGAATGAACCAGCCCTTCGAAGGCCCGCGGTATCTCGTGCCGTTCGGACCCAAGCGGGTTCCGCACTGCTTCACCGACGTGCTGATCCTCGGTGGCGGGCTCGCCGGCCTACGGGCGGCACTGGCGGTCGATCGCCGGCTCTCCGTGACGGTCGTCACGAAGGACGACCTCCAGAGTTCGTCGAGCCAGTGGGCGCAGGGGGGCATCGCGGGGGTCGTCGATCCTGAAGACCGGTTCGACAACCACGTCACCGACACGCTCACCGCCGGCGGCGGGCTCTGCCACGCCGGTGTCGTCGATGCCGTGGTTCGCGAGGCACCCGGGCGGATCGGCGAGCTGATCGAGTGGGGCACGCGATTCGACGAGCGCGACGGCACCCTGGCCCTCGGCCGTGAGGGCGGTCACAGCCACCATCGCATCGTGCACGCGCTCGGCGACGCCACGGGCCGCGAGGTGATGCGGGCCGTGATCGAGCAGACGCGGCGGCTCGAGAACCTATCCATCTGGCCGGAGACGTTCACGATCGACCTCGTCACCCACGAGGGAGTCTGTCGCGGCGCGCTCGTCTGGAATCCGCGGCACGGAAAGACGCTCGTCTGGGCCCGTCGCACGATTCTGGCAACGGGGGGCGCCGGGCAGCTCTACCGGGAGTCGACGAATCCGCCCGGGGCGAGCGGCGACGGCATGGCGCTGGCGTGGCGGGCCGGCGCCACGCTTCGCGACATGGAGTTCATGCAGTTTCATCCCACGGTGCTCTACATCGCCGGCGGCTCGCGAAGCCTGATCACGGAAGCGGTGCGCGGGGCGGGAGCCTGGCTCGTCGACAAGGATGGCCGACGCTTCATGCCGGAGTTCGACGCCCGCGCGGAGCTCGCTCCGCGCGACGTCGTGTCGCGGGCGATCACCGTGGTGATGCACCGCACCCACCATGCGAACGTGTATCTCGATCTCTCGCACCTCGATCCGGTCATGGTCCGCGAGCGCTTTCCGGGCATGGCGGCCATCTGCGCGACCTTCGGGCTCGACCTTGCCCGCGACCGGATTCCTGTCCGCCCCGGCGCGCACTACATGATCGGCGGCGTGCGGGTGGACGACGTGGGCAGGACCGACGTGCCGGGGTTGTTGGCCGCCGGCGAGGTGACGTCGAGCGGTCTCCACGGCGCCAACCGGCTCGCGAGCAACAGCCTGCTCGAGGGGCTCGTCTACGGGGCGCGGGCCGGCGAGACGGCGGCGGCCGATGTCCTTGCCGAGGGCTCGCGGGGAGCCGACGAGTTTCGCGTGCCCGCGATCGCGGAGCCGCTGCGGCCTGCCGCCGACGACGGGCCCGACGCCGCGCTCGACCTCGACGACATCCGCAACTCGCTGCGGGCACTGATGTGGCGACACGCGGGCGTGGAGCGGACGGGCGACTCGCTGGGCGAGGCGCTGGCGACGGTCGAGGGGTGGTGCCGGTACGTGCTGCCGCGGCAGTTCACCGACCCACAGGGCTGGCAGCTTCAGAACATGCTCGAGGTGGCCCGGCTGATGATCCGTGGGGCGATCCGCCGCGACGAGACCCGCGGCGTGCACTTCCGTGCCGATCATCCCGACACGGGCACCGCGTGGCGGTCCCACATCGCCTGGCGCCGCGGCGATCCGGAGCCCCACCTCGAGCCGCTGCCGTAGCCGCCCGGGGCAGGAACGCAACGAGGGGCATCGGCATTCCCGAGCCCCGCGAAGGCCCGACTTGCCGCGCGGCGGCGACCCGGAAACAATGGGGCGAGAATCCGGATTTCCCGCAGCGGACGCCCATGACTTCCCGTGACACCATCTCCTCCGCCGAGGCCATGATCGAGGCCGACGGCCTCACCAAGTACTACGGCGACTTCATCGCCATCGAAAACGTCTCGTTCCGCGTGCCCCGCGGCGAGATCGTCGCTTTTCTCGGCCCCAACGGCGCCGGCAAGAGCACCACGATGAAGATCCTCACCGGCTACCTGGCCCCGACGTCGGGCATCGCGCGGATCGCCGGTCATGACATGTCGACCGACCGGCTCGCCGGGGCCGAGCGGCTCGGCTACCTGCCGGAGAACGGTCCGCTCTACCCCGACATGACCCCCCGCAGCCTGCTGGAGTTCTTCGCCGACGCGCGGGGCCTCACCGGCGAGCGGAAGAAGGCCCGGGTGGAGGCGGTGGTCAAGCAGTGCGAGCTCGGCAGCGTGATCGGCAAGGCGATCGGCAAGCTCTCCAAGGGCTATCGGCAGCGCGTCGGCATGGCCCAGGTGCTGCTCCACGAACCCGACGTGCTGATCCTCGACGAGCCGACCAGCGGCCTCGACCCCAACCAGATCCGCGAGGTGCGTGAGACCATCCGTCGCCTCGGCCAGAGCAAGACGATCCTGCTGTCGACCCACATCCTGCAGGAGGTCGAGGCACTCGCCGATCGCGTGATCCTGATCGCCGAGGGTCGCGTGCGGTTCGACGGTGCGCCGGCCGAACTGAGGCGCGACGGCCGCTCGCTCGACGAGCGGTTCCACGAGCTCACCCGCTCGGCCTGACGGCCGCCGCCGCGGAATCCCGCCCGCTGCGGCCCCGAGCGGCGGCACCCACCCTCCCCCGAATCATCACCCACCACGACCCTCACGAGGAACCGACGACATGAAGTGGCACGTGCTCGACGCCGTCTTCAAGCGGAATTTCGTCGCCTATTTCTCGAATCCCACCGGCTACGTCTTCATCTGCGTGTTCGTGCTGCTGGGATCGCTGGCCGCCTTCTGGCCGCCGGAGTTCTTCAACTCCAACCTCGCCAACCTCGACCAGCTCAACCGCTACCTGCCCTACATCCTGCTCGTGTTCGTGCCGGCGATCACCATGAGCGTGTGGGCCGACGAGCGGCGGCAGGGAACCGACGAGCTGCTGCTCACCATTCCCGCGAGCGACTGGGAGGTGGTGTTCGGCAAGTATCTGGCCGCGGTCGGCATCTTCACCGTGGCCCTGATCTTCTCCTGCATCTGCAACCTGATCATCCTGCTGAGCTGGGGCACGCCCGACGCGGGGCTGTTCCTCGCCAACTACCTGGGGTATTGGTTCGTCGGCCTCGCCATGCTGGCCATCGGCATGGTGGCGAGCTTCCTGACCAGCAACCTCACCGTCGGATTCATTCTCGGCCTGCTGTTCAACGCGCCCCTGGCGGTCGCGGAGCAGGCCGGCGCGGTGATGGGGCCGGGGGCCGCCGCCCGGGTGAGGGCCTGGAGCCTGGCGGAGAATTTCTCCGACTTCGGCCGGGGCGTGGTGAGCCTGTCGTCGATCGCCTACTTCCTCGGGGTCGTCGCCGTCTGCCTCTACATCGCGATGGTGCTGATCGGCCGCCGCCACTGGACCGGCCGCCGTGACTCGAGCCCGATGGGACTCCACTACCTGGCACGCACCGCCGGCCTGCTGGCGGCGGCGATCGGGGCCGTGCTGGTCTTTCGTTCGGCCGACGTGCGGGCCGACCTCTCGCAGGAGCAGATCAGCTCGCTCTCGCCCGACACGCGGAAGC
>JBJTRH010000477.1:0-2328 GCA_046076065.1 Planctomycetaceae bacterium
GGAAGGAGAGGTGGGAAGGGGTGACGTCGGCGAGGGAGCGGAGCCGCGCGAGGCTGGTGTCGAGCAGGGCGATGTTGGCCCCGAATCCGGCCGCGACCTTGGCCGCATTGGCCCCCACGGTGCCGGCTCCGAGCACGAGCACGTTGGCCGGAGCCACGCCGGGCACGCCGCCGAGGAGGATCCCGCGGCCCATCTGCGGCCGCTCCAGAAACTTCGCCCCCTCCTGGATGCTCATCCGGCCCGCCACCTCGCTCATCGGGATCAGGAGGGGCAGCCGGCCCCGGTCGTCGCGGAGCGTCTCGTAGGCCACGGCCGTCGCCCCCGTGGCCATGAAGCCTTCCGTGAGCTCGCGATCGGCGGCGAAGTGGAAGTAGGTGAAGAGGGTCTGTCCGCGGCGGATCAGCGGCAGCTCCTGCCTCTGCGGCTCCTTCACTTTCACCACGAGATCAGCGCGGCCGAAGACCTCACCAGGACCATCGACGAGTTCGGCGCCCGCGGCCGCATAGGCGTCGTCGGGGAGGCCCGAGCCGGCGCCCGCGGACCGCTCCACGAGCACGGTGTGGCCCGCCCGGACGAGCTCCTCCGCTCCGACCGGCAGGAGCGCCACGCGATATTCGTCCCGCTTCGTCTCGCGAGGAATGCCGACGATCATGACACCGCCGGCTTCGCCACCGACTGGATCTTGAACGAGGCCGGCATCGGGAGCGGGTAGTTGCCGTCCTTGTCGGGCACGACCGGCGGCGTCGTCTCCCAGGTGGGATCCTCGGGCATGGTCCGGAAGTCGAGCTTGAGGGCATCGTCGTACTTCCAGGTCTTGCCGGAGTAGGTGGCCAGCCGGCCGAGCACCGCCGAGAAGCTCGACGTGGTGCCGTAGTAGGCGTCGTTCTTGGGCGTGTCGTTGCGGATCGCCGCGTGGAGTTCGTCGTGCTCGACCTGGTAGGGGTCGGGATTCGGCCCGGAGAACTTCCAGAGCTCCTTGCCGTCGAGGTCGGTGATTCGGGCGTGGCCGGGATGCAGCGAGAGCATGCCCTTAGTGCCTTGGAAGTGCTCGTCGACGTGGTTCTCACCCCCGGGGAACTGCTTGCACTGGCTGGCGATCCGCACGCCGCCGGGATAGGTGAAGTTCACGGCGTGGTGGTCGTAGATCTCGCTCGACTGGCCGGCGGGCCGATTCTGCCGGCCGCCCACGCCATAAGCCGAGATCGGCAGGCGGTCGAGGAACCAGTTGGCCACGTCGATGTTGTGGACGTGCTGCTCGCAGATGTGGTCGCCGCACAGCCAGTTGAAGTGGTACCAGTTGTGCACCTGGTACTGCATCTCGGTCTGGTCGGGCTGGCGGTCGCGGAACCAGATGCCGCTGCCGTTCCAGTACACCTGGCCGCCGATGATCTCGCCGATCATCCCCTCGCGGACCTTGGCAAGGGCCTCGCGGTAATTGGTCTGGTAGCGGCGCTGCAGGCCCACCACCACCTTCCGCTTCTTCTCGTCGGCCTGCTTCGCCGCCTCGAGCACGAGCCGGGCGCCGTAGCTGTCGATGCACACGGGCTTCTCCATGAACACGTGCTTGCCAGCCTCGATCGCCCGCTGAAAGTGGAATGGCCGGAAGCCCGGGGGCGTGGCGAGGATCACGAGGTCGCAGGCGTCGATCACCCGCTTGTAGCCGTCGAGGCCGTCGAAGCGGCGATCCTCGGGGCAGTCGACCTTGTCCTGCATCTCCTTGAGCGACCGCATCGTGCCGTCGATGCCCCCCTTGAAGGCGTCGGCGATCGCGGTGAGCTTCACCGCCGACCCCGGCACCGCGAGCGTCTGGGCCAGCGCTCCACGGCCGCGGCCGCCGGCGCCGATCAGGCCCACCTTCAGCACGTCGCTCGAGGGATTGTCGGCGTGCACGCCCCGCATACCGAGCGTCGACGATGCGACCGCCGTGGCGGTGCCGGCAACGCGGAGCACGTCGCGGCGGGAGACTGCGGGAACGCGGGCGGCGGGCTCGACGCGGGTGTCGACGGACATGGTGTTCTCCTCGGGCAGATGGCTCGATCGGGGAGCGGTCAGAGGCCAAAAGGATAGCCGTTTCCAGGCGGCACCGCCTGCGCCCGTTCCGAAAAAGCCGGTGGGGTGGCCGGCCATGCCGACCACCCCACCGGGGTGAACTCCAGTCCGATGCCGCCTCGCGGCGGCACGCGGATCAATACTCGCCGATCGTGTCCGAACTACCTCGCGTGTTGAGCGAGCTGTAGATCGCGTTGTCCATGTCGGCGTTGAGCATCTCCACGTGGCCGTCGGCAAACAGATGGCCGATGACCTTGCCGGCGTGGTAGCTCGACGGAC
>JBJTRH010000478.1:0-4300 GCA_046076065.1 Planctomycetaceae bacterium
CCTCGCCGCTGCCGACCACGGCCACGACCGCAACGCCCATCTCGTCGGCAGCGGTGAGAAACTGCTCGGTCGGAGAGGTGACGAGCAGCCCGACGCCCGCCTCGCGGGCGGCGGCAGCGGCGAGGTCGGCGGCGATCGCCCGCGGCACCCACCGTCGGCCGTCGAGCCAGAACGAGCGTCCACGCACCCCGAGCCGCCGCAGGCCGACCGAGGCGTCGAACGCGACGGCGGCTCCCTGGGCCGCATCCCGCGACGTCGCCTCGACCCGGTAGAGATTGGGCAGGTCGGGCGTCCAGAAAGCCGGTTCGGTGAGGATCGCCCGCGAGACGGCCGTCGCGCCGGTCGCGGCGGGCAGCGGCACCAGTCGCGTCGTCGAGGGGAGCGTCACGTCCCGCCCGCGACGAGGTCCGGTGATCGTGCCTTCGAGGACGGCGTGCTCCTCGCCTCCCTCCAGCCGCACGAACACCTCCGCCCGCATGTCGTCGCAGCGGCCGAGGGTCACACGGATGTCCGGGCTGCCGTTCACGCCCGGCCGTCCTCGGCAAACCGCTCGCGGGCCATCTCGGACAGATGCCTGAGGTCGAGCTTGCCGGAGCCGAGCATCGGCAGTTCGGCGATCTCGGCGAACGCGTCGGCACCGGGCACCCAGAGGTTGGGTAGGCCGTGGTCCTGCAGCCGGCGAACGATCTCCTTGGGGTCGTGCGCCGTGGGCAGATGGAACACGATCAGCCGCTCTCCCTTCGCCCGGTCGGGCACCGCGGTGACCACGGCGAGCAGCTCCCCGTCGACGGCGCCGAGCTCGGCGTTGATCGCCTCCTCGACCGAGATGTGCGGCACCATCTCGCCGCCGATCTTGGAGAAGCGACTCTCGCGGCCGGTGATCGCGATGAAGCCGTCGGGGTCGAGGTGGGCGATGTCCCCGGTGCAGTACCAGCCGTCCCGGACGACCTTGGCCGTCAGATCGGGCCTGTCGAGATAGCCCTGCATGACGTTTGGGCCGGCGATCCAGAGGAGCCCGTCCTGCCCGACCGGCAGTTCCGCGACGCCGTCGCGGTCGGTGATCCTCGCGCGGCAGGCGAGGATCGGCTTGCCGACGGTGCCTTCGCGGGCATCGACGGGGCGTCCGGGCACGTGCCGCGACGCCGGCACGTTGGCCGCCACGAGCGGAGAGAGTTCCGTGGCGCCGTAGGCCTCGCTCGGCAGCCCGCCGAACTTCTTCTCGAAGCCGTCGCAGACATCCCGTGGCAGCTTCTCGGCGGCCCCGAACACGCACTCCAGCGACGCGAAATCCTCGGCCGGCGTCCGCCGCGTGTAGATCCGCAGGAACGTGGGCGTGGCCATCAGGATCGTGGCGTGGTGCTCGCGTGCGAGCCGCCCCACGACCTGCGCATCCCGCGGGTCGGCGTGGTACACGACCGCCGGCTCGAGCGTCAGCGGAGTCCAGAGGGTCGTGGTGTATCCGTAGGAATGGAAGAACGGGAGCACGCCGAGCGCCACGTCGCTCGGCGACAGGTGGAGCAGGGTGTCGATCGCCCGGACGTTCGAGCCGACGTTCTCCTGGGAGAGCACCACGCCCTTGGGATCGCCGGTCGAGCCGGACGTGAAGATGATCGTGAGCGGGTCGTCGGGCTGGATACGATCAAGCCCGAGGCTCGCCTCCAGCATGCCCAGCGGCATGAGCCGGGCCTGCACGAACGCCAGCGCCTTGTCGACGAGCGTCGCTCGCGTGCGGAGCATCCCGGCGTCGAGAAGCCGGCCGCCCACGTCGAGCTTCACTCGGGACAGGAAGGCCGGGCTCGAGATCACGTGCCGCAGGCCGGCCCGCTCGATGCACACGTCGAGGATCGGCTGCGTCGAGGTGTAGTTGAGGTTGACGGCGACACGGCCGGAGAGCGCCAGTGCGGCGTTCACGATGGCCGCCCCGACGGTCGGCGGCAGCATCACGCCCACCCGCTTCTCGTCTGCGGCCAGTTCGCGCTCGAGCACCCGGCGGACCACCAGGATCGCTACGAGCAGATCGCGTCCGCTGAGCCGCGTCCCGAGAGAGTCGGCCATCTTCATTCGCGGACCCGCGGCGCGGCAGGCCCGCAGCATCTGCCGCTGCAGCACGAGGGGGCCGGCGGGGCTGGGCGTGGCTGGCATGGGGCGTCGCGGGCGCGGGTGGCGGACGGGAATGGACGGGGTTCGTTGCCCCTGGAGCCACCAGCATTAGAATCGCGGCTCATCGGCTCGGCCAGCCGCCAGTGCCCGACACCGAGGCCAGGATGCCCCGCTACCAGCCGTCGCGAATCGAACCGAAGTGGCAGGCGTGGTGGGAAGACCACGCCACGTTCGCCACGCCGCGGCTGCCGGCCGACCGCAAGATCTACGTGCTCGACATGTTTCCCTACCCGAGCGGCGAGGGACTGCACGTCGGCCATCCCGAGGGCTACACGGCCACCGACATCGTCGCCCGGTTCGAGCGGATGCGGGGCACTACCGTGATGCACCCGATGGGCTTCGACGCATTCGGCCTGCCCGCCGAGGAGTATGCGATCCGCACCGGCACCCCCCCCCGAGAGAGCACCGAGCGGAACATCGCGAACTTCACGCGGCAGCTGCGGATGCTCGGCTTCAGCTACGACTGGAGCCGGGTCCTGGCGACGACGGACCCCGACTACGTCCGCTGGACCCAGTGGATCTTCCTGGTGCTCCTCGACACCTGGTTCGACCCCGCCGTCCAGAAGGGCCGGCCGATCGCCGAGCTTCCGATTCCGCAGGAGGTCACCGCGGCCGGGCCGTCCGCGGTGGATCGGTATCGCGACGACCATCGGCTCGCCTACCAGTCGGAGGCACCGGTCAACTGGTGCCCCGCGCTCGGCACCGTGCTCGCCAACGAGGAGGTGATCGGCGGCGTCAGCGAGCGCGGCGGGCACCCGGTGGTCCGGATCCCGCTGCGGCAGTGGATGCTCCGCATCACCGCCTACGCCGACCGGCTGGAGCGGGAGCTCGACGGGCTCGACTGGCCGGCGAGCATCAAGAAGCTGCAGTGCGACTGGATCGGCAGGAGCACGGGGGCCGAGGTCGATTTCTTCATCGCTGCGGAGGCCGCAAGCGCCTACGACGCCTGGAAGACGGCGCGGGCGGCAGCCGGGTTTCCCGCGAAGCCGGGTGCCGACGTGCTGCGGATCTACACCACGCGGCCCGACACGCTCTACGGCGTGACGTTCATGGTGATCGCTCCGGAGCATCCGCTCCTCGACGCGCTGACGACGCCCGGGCAGCGGGCCGAGATCGACGTGTACCGCGAGGCCGCCTCCCGCAAGAGCGACCTCGATCGCACCGATCTGGCCCGCGAGAAGTCGGGGGTGTTCACCGGATCGCACGTCATCCATCCGCTCACGGGCAAGCCGGTGCCGGTGTGGGTCGCCGACTACGTGCTGGCCAGCTACGGCACCGGCGCGATCATGGCCGTGCCGGCGCACGACGACCGCGACTTCGAGTTCGCCACGGCCTTCGGACTCGAGGTGGTCACCGTGGTGGAGCCGCTGGACGGCGCCGGCCCGGCGGGCGGCCTGTTCGCGGGCGAGGGGCGGGCCGTGGCGTCGGGTCCGTACACCGGGCTGGTCACCCGCGAGTTCATCGCGGCGGTCGGCCGGGATCTGGCCGCGGCCGGCGTCGGCCGCCCAGCCGTCAACTACAAGCTCCGCGACTGGCTCTTCAGCCGCCAGCGATTCTGGGGCGAGCCGTTTCCGATCCTGCACGAGCTCGACGCCGAGGGGACGGCCACCGGCGTCATCCGGGCCGTCGACCCGAGCGAACTTCCGGTGCATCTGCCGCACCTCACCGACTTCAAGCCCGGCGACACGCCCGACCCGCCGCTGTCGCGATCGCCCACCGACTGGCTGTTCGTGGAGCGGGATGGCCGGCGCTATCGGCGGGAAACCAACACGATGCCGCAGTGGGCCGGCTCGTGCTGGTACTACCTCCGCTTTCTCGATCCCCGCAACGCCGAGCGGTTCGTCGATCCGGAGATCGAAAAGGCCTGGATGCCAGTCGACCTCTACATCGGGGGGGCGGAGCACGCGGTGCTCCATCTCCTCTACTCGAGGTTCTGGCACAAGGTGCTCTACGACCGGGGCCACGTGTCCCGGCCCGAGCCGTTCGGCAAGTTGGTGAACCAGGGAATGATCCTCGGTGAGATGGAGTTCACCGGCTACCGCAGCACCAAGGGGGGCTGGGTGTCGGCCGAGAGACGCTCGGCGGACGACGTGGCGGCGAAGATCGGCCCCGATCAGGTCGAGAAACAGGGGGAGCACTT
>JBJTRH010000479.1:0-2607 GCA_046076065.1 Planctomycetaceae bacterium
ACGGCCACCTTCGCCAATGCCGTCACGGCCGCCAACGGATTCTCCAAGACCGGCCCCGGCCGGATGCTCGTCGTGGGCGACGTCACCGCCGCCGGCGGCGTGACGGTGGCCGGTGGCACGCTGGCGGTCGGCAACGGCGGCACCGCAGGCACGCTCACAGGTGATGCCGCCGTGGCTGCCGGCGCGGTGCTTGTCTTCGACCGCTCCGACGCGTTCGCGTATTCGGGCGGCCTCACTGGCGACGGCTCCATGCGGATGCAGGGCACCGGCATGCTGATGCTCAGCGGCAGCGGCTGCCCGACGGGGGGCGTGGTGCTTGCCGGGGGTACCGTGGCGCTGGTGTCGCCCGATGCGCTCGGGTCATCCGGCACGATCTCGTTCACGGGTGGCGGGCTGCAGTTCTCGGCGGCCAACACCGCCGACTACTCGTCCCGATTCAGCTCTGCCGCAGGGCAGGTCTACCGGATCGACACCAATGGCCAGACCGTGACGCTCGGCTCCGGGCTCGCAAGCGCGGATGGCAGCCTCACGAAGCTCGGCGACGGCACGCTCGTGCTCGCCGGACTGAGCACCTTCTCGGGCACGACGACGATCGAGGCCGGGGCCCTGCAGCTCGGCAGCGGTGCGGCCGGCGGCTCGGTCGCCGGGCCGATCGTCGACAATGGCACGCTCATCCTCAACCGCTCCGATGCCGTCACGCTCACGAACGCCGTCTCGGGCTCGGGTGTCGTCCGGAAGCTTGCCGCCAACACCGTGACGATCTCCACGTCGAACGCCTGGACGGGCGGCACCTCGCTCGAGCAGGGCAACCTGCAGGTCAATGCATCGGCCGCCCTCGGCAGCGGCACCGTGACGATCACGAATGCCGGTGGCAACACCCGGCTCCTGCTCGGCGGCAGCACCGGCACGACCCTGGCCAACCCGATCGTGGTCTCCGGCGTGCAGAATCCCGGCAGCGGCAACGGCGTCCTCTCGGCGACGTCCGGCACGGGCACGCTCACCGGGCCGATCACGCTGGCCAACGCCCCGACGTCGAGCGGCGGCATGATCAACACGTCGGGGGGTGCCACGCTCGTGATCACCGGGCCGATCACCGTCACCGGGCCGAGCGTCGATTTCTCCCAGCGGAGCGGCAACGTGATCCTGAGCGGCACGGGCAGCACCGGATGGGGCACCTTCGGGGTCACCGGCACGCTCAGCAACGGAGCGACCGACGCGGTCTGCACCACCGCCACGCTCCGGCTCGGCCTGTCCGGTGCGGCCACCTATAACCTCGCTGGCTACGATCAGACGCTCGCTGCCCTCAGCAGTGCGACCACGGCCGTCGTCGTCGCGAACAGTTCGACCACACGTGATTCAACCCTCACGATCACCGGCGGGACATCGGCCTACTCGGGCCAGATCGCCGACTCCGTGTTCGGTGGCACGCGGAAGGTGAACCTGGTGGTCGGCTCGGGGGCCACCTTCACGCTCACCGGCAGCACGTCGTTCACGGGCTACACGCGGATCGTCGATGGCACGCTGGGGCTGGGCAGCCTCAACGCCCTCGCCGGCTCGACGCTCGACATGAACGGGGCCGACGTCGGCACGCTCGTGCTCTCGTCGACGGCCACGACGACGTTCAACGTGGGGGCCCTGACCGGCTCCCGCGGCATCGACGTCGGGGCCAACGTCCTCGCCGTCGGCGGCAACGGGCAGAGCACGACCTACGCCGGCGTGGTGACGGGGGCCGGCGGGCTGACGAAGTCGGGCACCGGCACGATGCTGCTCTCGGCCACTCAGGCCTACACCGGACCCACCGGCATCGGCGGCGGCACGCTCCAGGTCGCGACGAGCAACCAGTTCGTAACCTCGAGCACGCTCGCCTTCACCGGCAGCAACGCGACCTTTGACATCGGCCCGACGACACAGACCTTCGCCAACGTGACCACGCCCTTCGGCGGCGCTTACGACGGCATGTCGATCACCGGCACGGCCGGTTCGCTCGTCGTCACAGGACCGGGCAACATGGAGGTGGGTCCTGGTGGCGCCGGCAACGGGCAGGTGACTGCGGGCCAGCGGGACGTGCTCTCGCTGGGGAACCTCGGCACGTTTACCTTCGCCAATCCGGCCGGCACGCTCCGCGTTGGCCTCAAGGTGTCGTCGAGCAACTCGGGAGCCCCGGGCACATCGAGCCTCACGCTCGCGAACGTCAACACGATCACCGCGGCGGCGGTGGGGGTTGCCGACGTCTCGGCCAGTAGCGATGGCGGCACTGCACAACTGCTCCTCGGCCAGTCCAACGCGTTCAACATCGGGGCGTTCAACCAGTCGTCGGGTGGACGCTCCGACAGCACCGTGCGGTTCAACACGGGGCTCACGAATCCAACGCTCGTGATCCGCGGCACCGACGGCACGAGCCCAGCCACCTCGTGGACGATCGGGCAGGTGGCCACCTACGCGGCCAGCAAGACGTCGTTCACGGCCACCACCGACTTCTCGGCCGGCACGCTCGACGCCAAGGTGACGACCCTCACGATCGCCCAGGCCAACGCATCTTCGACGGGCCGCACCGGCATCCAGACCTCCACGTTCACGATGGGCTCGGGTACGCTCGATGCCGCGAGC
>JBJTRH010000480.1:0-4833 GCA_046076065.1 Planctomycetaceae bacterium
GTCAAGAAGATGGAAGAGGAGGGCATCGGCCGCCCCTCCACCTACGCGAGCATCATCAACGTCATCGAGGATCGCGGCTACGCGTACCAGCAGGACCGCCGGTTCCACGCCACGGCCCTCGGCGAGGCGGTGACGGGCTTCCTCAAGCGCGGCTTCCGCGACCAGTTCATCGAGATCGGCTACACGCGGGAGATCGAGCGGGAACTCGACCAGGTGGCGCAGGGCACGAAGAAGTGGACCGACATGCTCCACGAGTTCCACGACGAACTCGAGCCCAAGCTCGGGTCGGCGCTCCAGGAACCGCACGAGAAGGCGCGGGCGGATCCCTCGCCCTACGCCTGCCCGCAATGCGGCCGCCGGCTGGAATACCGGCTGGGCAACAAGGGCGAATTCCTGTCCTGCAGCGGCTACAACGAGAAGATCCTGGAGCCGGTGCCGGAGCCGGTGGCCGCCAAGACCGGCACGAAGGGAAAGAAGAAGAAGGCCGCCCGCAAGCCCAAGGAAGTGCCCGCCTGCTCGTTCGCGATGCCGGTCGACCGCCAGCGGCGGCCGCTGCTTCCGGAGCAGATCGACCTCCTTTCGCCGGCAGGCGTGCCGATGGTGAAGCGGACGGGTCGGTTCGGCGACTTCCTCGTCGAGGACAAGCCGCGGCCGCCGAAGCCGCGGGGCAAGAAGGCAGCCGAGGCTTCCGCCGAGCCGCCGCCGTTCATCCTCAACCTCGACCGCAAGGGGAACCTCAAGTTTCCCTCGCCGCCGCCGCTGGTGACCGACATCGCCTGCTCGAAGTGCGGCGACCTGATGAATCTCCGCGACGGCAAGCGGGGCCCCTGGCTCGGCTGCCGGGCCTTCCCCAAGTGCCGCGGCCGGGAGGCCTTCACGAAGCTCCCCGAAGACCGGCAGAAGGCCCTGCAGTCCGAACTCGAGCGGCACATGCGCGGCCAGACGAAGCTCACCCTCACCCGCCGCGACGGCATCACGCCGGTGCCCGAGGGCACACCCCTCTCCCAGCTCACGATGGAAGGCGGCGTCGCCCAACTCGCGAAGTTCAGCGGCTGAACGGCTCGGGTTACCCGCTGCTGCTTCCCCCTACCCATCGAGGGGAAGTCGGGGACTGGCTGCTGCTCGACGAGCTTCGAGCATTTCGCCGTATCGAGCCGGCGGCGACCTCACGCGTGGAGCGAAATGCTCCTGCGAGGCGACAGCTGCCATCCCCGGCGGCGCGTGCGCGCACCCCTCACACCCATGGCATGTCCGACGAGAACGTCGCGGGCGTCTCGTCGAGGGCCATCGCGTAGGCCATGGCGTGCGAGCGGCAGTGCGAGATGCTCACGAGGATGCAGCGGATGCCCATCCGCTCGGCCATCTCGGCCGTGCCGCCCTGCAGCGTCGCCACCGGCCGCCCCGAGGCACCGTTGGTCACCTCGACGTCGCGCCAGCTCACGCCCCGCCGCCAGCAGGTGCCGAGCGCCTTGAGCACGGCCTCCTTCGCCGCCCAGCGGCCGGCGAAGTGCTGCGTGGCCATGGTCCGGGCCCTGCAGTAGTCGATCTCCGCCGGCGTGTAGACGCGACCGATGAAGAGCTCGCCGTGCCGCTCGATCATCTGGGCGATCCGGAGCACCTCCGTGATGTCGGTGCCGATGCCGAGGACGTTCATGCGGGCCGCCCCTTCCCGGCCGCCCGGCTCGCGACGGCCGCCTCGCCCCGCGACAGGCCGCAGGCCCGCCGTGCCCGGGCGAGCACCTCGCCCGCCTTGGCCCGCGCCTTGGCCGCGTTGGCCGCCAAAATCGCCTCGATCCGCGCGGGATCGGCCTCGATCGCGGCCCGCCGCGCCCGGGCGTCGGCGAAGTGGCCGGCGGCGGCCTCCACCAGCGCCTTCTTGACCTCGCCGTAGCCGAAGCCGCCGCGCCGATACAGCTCCGCCATCCGCAGCCGGTCGGCTTCGGGGGCCACCAGCGAGAACAGCTGGTACAGGTGGTCGCCCTCCGGCTCCTTCGGCTCCTCCATCGGCCGCGAATCGGTCGTGATCCGCATGATCTTCTTCTTCTGAGCGGCCGGGTCCTCGAACACGTCGATCGTGTTCTCGTAGCTCTTGCTCATCTTCTGGCCGTCGGTGCCGGGCACCTTCGCGCCACCTTCCACCAGCCGGGGCCGGGGCAGCGTGAACACGTCGCCGTAGAGGTGGTTGAAGGTTCTGGCGAGGTCGCGGCAGACCTCGATGTGCTGCACCTGGTCCTCGCCCACCGGCACCACGGTGGCGTCGTAGGCGAGGATGTCGGCCGCCATCAGCACCGGATACGTGAACAGGCCGGCGTCGGCGGGCAGGCCACGGGTCTTCTTGTCCTTGTAGGCGTGGCACCGCTCCAGCAGCCCCATCGGGGTCACGGTCATCAACAGCCAGGTCAGCTCCGTGACCTCGGGCACGTCGGACTGCACGAACAGCACGGCCTGCTCCGAATCGAGCCCGAGGGCAACGAGGTCGACCGCGGCGTCGTGCAAGAGCGACCGCAGCCGCGCCGGATCGCGGACGGTGGTGAGGGCGTGGAGATCGGCGATGAAGTAGTAGGCCTCGTCGGCGGCCTGGTGGGCACCGGGCTGGAGGTCGATGTACTGCCGGATGGCGCCGAAGTAGTTGCCCCAGTGGAAGCGGCCCGTGGGCTGGATGCCCGACAGGGCGCGGGTGGTGCGAGGCGGGGCGTCAGGAGGCATGCGGTGGGCTCACCGGGGGACAGGAACTGCGGTCGGGAATGCGGAGCGTGCCCACGATCTCGGCGAGGCTCGCGGCCCCCAGCGACGCGACGGCCGCCGGCAGCTCGTCGAGCAGGCGGCCCGACACCAGGGGGTCGGCAAAACTGGCCGTGCCGACCTGCACGGCCGAGGCACCAGTGACGAGAAACTCCATCACGTCGTCGGTCGTCATGATGCCGCCGACGCCGACGATCGGGATCTCCACGGCCCGGCGAACCTGGTGCACGCACCGCAGCGCGACCGGCTTGATCGCGGGGCCGCTCAGGCCGCCGATGACGTTGCCGAGGAGCGGCCGCCGCCGCCGCCAGTCGACCGCCATGCCCTGGCAGGTGTTGATCAGCGTGACGGCGTCGGCGCCCCCGTCGCGGGCGCCCCGGGTCACGGCGGCGATGTCGGCCACGTTGGGCGTGAGCTTCGCGAGCACCGGCCGCGACGTCGCTCCGCGGACGCCGGCCACCACACGGCGGCAGAGTTCCGGATCGCTGCCCATGTCGACGCCATGGCTCACGTTGGGACAGGAGACGTTGAGCTCCAGCGCCGCCACGCCGGGCACGGCGTCGAGCCGCGCGGCGAGTTCCACGAACTCGTCGATCGACGCCCCCGCGATGCTGACGATCACCGGGGCCCCGCAGTCGACCAGCCACGGCAGCTGGCTCGCGAGAAACGCCTCGACTCCGTCGTTGTCGAGACCGATCGAGTTGAGGAGGCCGGCCGCCGTCTCGACCGTCCGCCAGGGCACGTTGCCGCGGCGCGGCTGGGGCGTGATCGTCTTGGGCACCACGCCGCCGAGCCGACGCAGGTCGACGAGCCCCTGCATCTCGCGGCCGTACCCGAACGTGCCAGAAGCCACCAGCACCGGATTCGGCAGCCGCAGACGCCCCAGGGCGATCGACAGGTCGGGCTCGGGGCCGGCGCTGGGTGTCATCTCGTCGAAAGCGGGGGTGATGTCGTGACCGGTCGTGGGGCAACACGGAACGGCGGACCGAGTGTAGTGGCTTTCGGCAGTGTCCCAAGGCGACGTGCGTTGCCGGTCATGCCCAGTCTGCCGAACCGACGGCACCGCGTGGGGCAGGGGTTCGATCGTGCGGATCGGGTCAAGTTTGTCGATCGTGCGGTCGATACCACAGGGGAACAAGGACTCGTGCGCCGGCTCTCCACGGTGGCCGCCGGTTGACACTAGTGCTTGTCACGCCTAGGCTTACGACGATTATCTCACCCGTTTCCGGCCCCTCTCGCCCGTCGGGCGCGGTGGCCGGCAATGCGGCCGGAGCGTCGGAGCCGTGACCAAGAAAGACATCGTCCGGACGATCGCCGAACAGCTCGACCTGCCGCAACTCCGGACCAGGGAACTGGTCCAACGAACGTTCGATGCCCTGATCGAGACGCTCGTGCAGGAGGGGCGGATCGAGCTGCGAAACTTCGGGGTTTTCCAGATCAAACGCCGCGAGGCACGGGTGGGCCGCAATCCCCGGACGGGGCAGCGGGTTCCCGTTCAGGCCAAGAGCGTGGTCACGTTCAAGCCCGGGAAGGAAATGGAGGCGCGGGTTCGGGAGATGGATCGGCGGCGGGCGGAACAGTCCGCGTCGCCTCCCGTCGTCTCGGAGCCGCTGGAGCATGAGCCCGAACAACCTGGCGAGCAAGAAGCAAAGCCTGGGGAAGGCGGGTAAGGCGGCCGGGCGACCGGCAGCCTGCGGGGTCGGAGTCTCTCTCGCACGGCCGGGTTCGTTCGGGTACATCCGCGGCATCGAGTCGGCGGAACCCTCGCACGAAACGGCGTGTGGACCGAATCACGGATGATGCACGCGAGGGTCAGGAGGACCATGCGATGAGGAAGGCTGTCTGGCTGGTGTGTGCCGCGGCGCTGCTGGCGACGAACACGGGCTGCCTCATCCCGATGTATTCCGGCGACCCCGTCCGGCGGGCGCAGGAGCTGATCTACACCTCGGAAGATCTGCGGGCGATCACCGACGAGTGGGAGCGGATCTGGTTCCTCGACCAGCCTTCGCACATGACGCCCTGGCGGACGCACGGCGGGATTCTCTGACGCCGCCGAAGGCCGAAGGGCCATCCGATGGATCAGACACCGAC
>JBJTRH010000481.1:0-18366 GCA_046076065.1 Planctomycetaceae bacterium
CGATCAGCGCCTGCACCACCAGCGGCACGCGGCCCCCGGCGAGGTAGTGGGCCTCGAGCGCCTGCCGCGTGATGCCGGTGGAGTCGCCGAGCCCCGCCTGCACGGCCATGATCTTGCTCCGCACGATCACCGTGGGATTCACCTTCTTGAAGCTCATGGCCACGAGATCGAACAGACCGATGCCGGCCCGCGACGCGACCGACTGCACCCAGAGGCGGAGGTAGCGGGCCAGCACGGCGAACACCACCAGGAGGGCCAGCACGCCCACCACGAGAACGATCAGGCTCAGCAGCTGCATCGGACGGCTCCGGGACGGCGGCGCGGCATTCGCGCCCTTCTCAAGGGTTGTTCGGGCCGCCGCGCGAGTCAAGTCGGCCGCCGGCCGATCTCTCCCCGCCGTCGGCCAGCCGTCCCAGCGACTCGAAATCAAATGCCTCGAGCGCTTCCTCGAGGTCGGATTCTCCGGATCGTGCCGGCCCGCCCGCCGGCGTCCTCGACCGCGGATCCTCGCTGCCCCGCACCACCAGCGCGGCCGACTGCGTCCCCACCACTTCCACCACGCGGCCGGCGGGGATCGGGCCGCCGTCGCTGACCGCCTCATGGGCGATGCCGTCGATCTCGACGGTGCCCCAGGGAAGCAGGTCGCCGGTGGCACGGCCCACCCGCCCCACGAGGCTCCTGAGCGCCGCACGGCGATCGGCGTCGGGCACCACGTCGTCCGGCCCGGGCGGCGGCGGAATCACACGGCGGCCGAGCGGCGTGTCGGGAAAGATGCGAAACGCGATCGCGAGGACGGCCGGCGCCGCCGTCACCACCACCGCCAGTGTGGCCACGCCGACCGCCGGCCCCTCCTGGATGAATGCCTCGACCACGCCGGCCACGATCGCGACCACGCTCAGGAAGCCGAGCACGCCGCCCGAGGGCACGAACACCTCCAGCGCGAGCATCACCATGCCCACGAGCACGAGCGCGGCGATCCAGACCAGCGACGTCACGTCGCCCTCACCACGACGCGGCCGCCGCGCACCTCCACCACCCGCACGCCCACGCCCGGCTCGATCAGGTCGGCATCGGCCACCACGTCGCGAACCGCGCCGGCGATGCGGGCCTTGCCCGCGGGCGCCAGCCGCGTGGTGGTGGTGCCCTCCGCCCCCACGAGTTCGGCGGCCTCGGCGGCATCCCAGCCGGCCTCGGGCGGCGGCTCGAGCAGCACGTCGCGGAGCAGCGGCGTCGACGGGAGCCAGCGGTGGGCCACCAGCGCGAGCGCCGTCACGCCCACCACCGCGCCGAGGATGCCGAGCAGCGACCGCTGCATCTGGCCGATCTGGTAGGTGTTGGCCGGCAGCACGAACGACTGGCTCGCGAGCACGATCGACGCGATCACCAACAGCCCGCCGCCGAGGCCGAGCACGCCGAAGCCCGGCAGCACGAAGATCTCGGCGGCCACGCAGACCACGCCGGCGAGAAACAGCATCACCTCCAGCCAGCCCGACGTGCCGTTGAGGTGCTGGCTCCAGAAGTAGACGATGAACGCCACCATCGACACGAATCCGCCGAAGCCGATCCCCGGTGTCTTGAGCTCGATGAAGAGCCCCGCGCCCCCGATCAGGAGCAGGAGCCAGGCGAGGCTCGGACTGGCGAGCGCCTCGAGCAGACGGTCGGCCCAGCCCGGCTCCGCCGTCGCGATCGTGCCGTCGAGCCCGTAGGCCTGCCGCAGGCCCGCCGCATCGTCCACCACGTGGGCCGCGAGGCCGAGTTCCGCCGCCCGCCGTCCGTCGAGTTCCAGCGGGCCGACGCCGATCCGCGGACCGAGCTCCCAGCGGTCACGGTCGTCGCGAGCGGCGAGTTCCGCCTCGGTGAAGTGCTCGACGCGGCCCGTGCCCTCCTCCTCCGCCCGCCGCACCTCGAGCCCCGGCACGACGGTCGCCACGGGCAGCGACCAGCTCCGGCCGCGGTTCCGCGCCACCCCGCCCCGCCACGCCGCCGCGATCGCCTCGCCCTGGCGGTCGCCGATCGCCACGGCCCCGCCGCCGCCGATCACGGCGCCGGGCCGCACCACGAGTTCGTCGCAGGCCAAGGCCACGAGCGCCGCGTCGCCGCGGGCCTGTTCGGGCACGTAGGCCACGGTGCGGACGACCGCGGGGTCGAGTCCGCCGAGCCAGTTGGCCAGCACGAGGCTCTGCTCGGGCAGACCACCGGGACTGTCGATCCACAGCCAGACGAAGGTGGCGCCGTCGGCGATCGCCCGCTCGATCCGCGACTTCGTCCGCTCCACCGACTGCGGCGTGATGCCGCCGGAGAGCGTGACCCGCGATGCCTTCCAGCCGCCGGTGGCCGCCGGTCCCGCGGCAAGCGCCCGCTCGGGCACGCCGAGCCCGCGGGCCAGATCGTCGGCGGACGAGGCCAGCAGCTGCACGAAGCCCAGCTCCCGCGCGCGGCGGCCTCCGAACGAGAGCGGCACCGGCGCCAGCGGCTCCGCGGCGAGCACCGCGACCTGCCGGCGCATCGCCTCCACCTCCGCCGCCTCGACGAACCGTTCGCCGTCGTCCGTCGAGAGCCGCACCACGCGGGCCGCCGGATCGACCATCCCCACGGCGATCGCGGCGGGCACCGTCCGCCGCCGTGCCGCCACCTCGGCATAGCCGGCGCGGGTGGTGGCATCGACCGCCCGTCCTTCGTGGCCCGCCGGACCGAGCACGGCGTCCGATCCGATCGCGATCTCATCGCATGCCAACGCCACGAGCACCGCGTGGCCGGTCGCGCCGTCGGGCAGCCAAGCGAGCGTCTTCACGCGGGCCAGCTGGGGATCGGCGAGAAACCGCGCCAACTCCAGCGCGCGGCCGAAGTCGCTGCCGCCCGCCTCCTCGCCGTCGACGGCCGTGAACCGCAGCACGAGCAGGCCCCGCTCGGCGGGGCTGGAGCGGAGGTGGTCGAGCTGCCGCATCACGGCGGCCTCCACCTCGGTGTCCCGCGTGCCCACGAGCGGCAGCCGCACCGGCACGACCGCCACCGGCGGCGCCGCGGCAGCCACGCACCCGAGCCACACCGACGCGGCGCAGACGAGTGAGCAGACGATGCGGCGAATGGCGGGGCCGAGCCGCATCGGGAATCTCCAGCGGGATCCGAACACGGGAAATTCTAGGGCACGGCCGCAGCGAGTCAAAAAGCCGGACGACCGGCCCCGCCATGCACCTCCCTCCTTATATACTGCCGCCGATGTCCTCCCATCCGCATCGCGAACTCGTCGATCTCGTCGCCGCCCGGGCACTCAAGCGGGGCACGTTCCGCCTGGCGTCGGGCCGCGAGGCGAGCTTCTATCTCGACGCCAAGCAGGTGGTGCTCGACGCCCACGGCGCGATGCTCGTGGGCCGGGCGATCCTCGACCGCCTGCAGGCCTGCGGCCCCCTGCCCCATGCCGTGGGTGGGATGTCGATCGGCGCCGATCCGGTGACGGGAGCAGTCGTCACCATGGCCGGTGTGGCCGGCCTGCCGCTCAAGGGCTTCATGGTCCGCAAGGAGGCCAAGGGCCACGGCCTGCAGAAGTATGTCGAGGGGCCGGTGGAGCCGGGCCAGCGGGTGGTGATCGTGGAGGATGTGGTCACCACGGGCGGCTCGTCCTTGCTCGCCATCGACCGAGCGATCGAGTTCGGGCTCGTGGTGGAAAGGCTCGTGGCCGTGATCGACCGCCTCGCCGGCGGCCGGGAGGCGCTCGCGGCCCGCGGGATTCCGCTCGAGTCGCTCGTCACGATCCGCGATCTCGGCATCGAGCCCGACGCGGGCTGATCTTCGCGAGGCTCGGGGCTGCCCGTGCCCCGTCGCCGGACGTTCACCTCGGCCATCGTGGCCTCGGCTCACTCGGATGCCGCCGGCACTTCGCCATCGTGGCTTCGTTTGGCGGCATACGCCGGCTCGCGGGGCACGGGCAGCCCCTCGCTGAGTTCGTGCCTTGGGAAGCCGCAATCGCGTGAGCGATGCGGGCAGCGCCACGCGAGGGTCAGCCGTACCGCTTACGCGGTTACGCTTCCAGGCAACTCGGTCGCGTGAGCGATGCGGGCGGCAGCTCGGGCGACGTCGCAGTGCCGCTTGCCCCGGGCGTTTCGCGGCGCGTAGGCTGGATGCGTCGGGCCGAGTTCCTCTCGCTGCGGGTTCGCCATGCTCTGGCCTCGAGCACTGAGACCGTTCTGTGTGGTCGCCGCGGCGGTGGTCTCGACGGTGGTTCTCACGATGCCCGGGCATGCGGCGGGGGGCGCCGACATCGCGGCGCTCGTCGACCGGCTCGGCGACGCGCGGCCTGCGGTTCGCGAACAGGCGACGGAGGACCTCGCGAACCTGGGATCTGCGGCCGCCGACGAGCTCCTGCGGGCTGCGGAGTCGCCCGACGATCTCGAACGCGCGCTGCGAGCGCGATGGCTCATCGACCAGCTGCCGCTGACGCTGCCCTCCGACCCGCCTGCCGTGACCGCGATCCTCGAGCGGTTTCCGAAGCTCGATGTCACCGAGCGGATCCGGCGGATGCACGTGCTCCTGCGGCTGGAGGATGTCGCCGGCATCGAGCCCCTCGCGCGGGTCGCACGGCTGGAGCGCTCGCCCGCCGTCGCCGAGATCGCCGCCGCCCTGCTCGCCCGCGAGTGGACGCCTGGCGATCCGCTCTGGCCGCCGGTGGCGGCCGGCGTGGTGGCGGGGCTCGGCGAGAGCCGCCGGCCTCCCGCCGCCTTTCTCGAGGCGGTCGTGGCTGGGTCCCGGGCGACGAGCGACGACGAGCGGCGGCGGGCTGCGGATGCCGCCGCGACGGCGCTGGCCGTGATCGCCGGGTCCCACTCGGGCGGCACCACGAGGCTGGCGGAACTCGGCGATCCCGACGAGGCCGTGGTCGATGCCGCCGATGCGGTGCGGATCCTGCGCCGCAGCCTGATCCTGATGCGACTCGCCGCCGGGCAGCGAGACGAGGCCCGCGCCGAGGCGGCGCGGCTCTTCGAATCCACGCGCGATGGCGAGGAGCCCGATCTCGCGGCCGTGGACCTCGCCTGGCTCGCCGACCACGGCCTGCCGGACGCGGTGGACCTGCTCGACGACCGGCTCGCGGGGCCGCAGCCGCCGCGGCCGCTCGTCGCGTATGCGGCTGCCGTGGCCCGCCGCCGGCTCGGCGACGAGGCCGGCGCGGAGGCGCTCGTGTCGCGTGCCAGCGCCGCGCTCGACGCCGACGACTCCCCCGCGAGCTCGCGGCTCCAGGCGGCGATCATCCTCGCCCGGTGGGGCGCCGCGGACTGGAGCCTCGCGGAACACGCGGCCATCCAGGCCGACGCGGAGACGTCGGTGGGCATGCTCGCCCTGTCGGCGACGATCGCCGCGGAGGTGCTCAACGAGCAGGACCGCTGCAGCGAGGCGGCCGCGGTGCTTCGCACGCTCCTCGAAGGCCCCACGCGGCGGGAGGGCATCGAGCAGGCCCTGATGCAGGTGGCCCGCGATCCGGCGGGCGTGCGGTCGCGGATGCTCTACTTCGAGGCCCGTGCGGCCGCCGCCGCCGGTGATCCCGCCGCGGAGCGACGGCTGCTCGAGGAGTCGCTCGCGGCCTACGACAAAGACGTCGACACGCTGATCGCGGTCTACCGCGTGGCGGCCGGCGACGAGCCGCAGCGGGCCGCGATCCGGCCGCGGATCGCGAAGGCCCTCACGGCCATCAAGGACGAGATCGCCGCGGTCCCTGAAGACGCCACCGGCTACAACGAGTATGCGTGGCTCGTGTCCAACACCGAGGGCGACGTGGCCGAAGCCACGGCCTTCGCGAAGCGGGCGCTCGAGATCTCGTTCGACAGCGCCGGCTACCTCGATACCCTCGCCCACTGCCATGCGGCGGCAGGTGACGTCGCCAACGCGATCCGCACACAGTCGCTCGCCGTTCGCCGCGAGCCGCACAACCGCATGCTCCGCCGCAACCTCGAGCGGTTCGCAGCCCTGGCAGGCGCATCGCCGCCAGCCACACCGACCCCATGACGCATGGCCCCATGACCACGCCCCACCTCGTTGCCGTCCGCGACACCCGCCTCGCCGTGCAGACCATCGGCAGCGGCCTGCCGCTGGTGCTCGTGCATGCGTTTCCGCTCGACCATGGCATGTGGCGGCGGCAGGAGCCGCTCGGCGAATCGCTCCGGCTGATCGTGCCCGACCTCCGCGGCTTCGGCGGGAGCGCGGGCTCCGTGCCCCGGAGCATCGCCGACCTGGCCGACGACGTCGCGGCGCTCCTCGACGCGGTGCACCTCGAGCGGCCGGCCGTGATCTGCGGCGTGTCGATGGGGGGCTACGTGGCCCAGCACCTGGCGGTGCGGCATCCCGACCGCGTGGCGGCGCTGGTGCTCGTCGACACGAAGCTCGAGGCCGACACGCCCGAGGCCCGGGCGGCCCGCGTCGACCTCGCCGGCAAGGTGGGGCGGCTGGGCCAGTCGATCCTGGCCGACGCGATGATCCCGCGGCTGCTTGCGGCGCCGCGGAGCGGGGCCGATGCCGCGGCGTTGGCCCGGCATGCCGAGAACCGATTGCTGCTGCAGTCGCTGATCGAGCGGCAGCCGGTGGCCACGATCCAGGCGGCGCTCGCCGCGCTCGGCGACCGGCCCGACATGACCGACGCGCTGCGGCACGTGTCGGTGCCGACGCTCCTGGTCGTCGGCGCCGAGGATCAGATCACGCCGCCGGCCTGCCTGGAGGCGGCAGAGGCGATCATCCCCGAGGCGAAGCTCCTCATCGTGCCGGCCGCGGGGCACCTCGTGCCGCTCGAGGCCCCCGAAGTGTTCAATCGCGCGGTGCTCGAGTTCCTCGCGGAAGCCCTCCGCGGATAAGGAGCCGATCCCGGGGCACCGGGTCGCCGCGGATTCCGCCGCGGCGGCGGCCCGATTTCGCGGGGTTTCGCGGGGTCGACGCCCGCGGTGGCCGCCTCCGTCGCGGCGTGCGCTCTGGATGACAGGAGGCTCGACGCACCATGGCAGACATCTGGTTCTACCGGCACGAGGGACGGGTTCACGGACCGGTGTCGGCCGCCGACCTGCGGGCGGCGATCGCCCTGCGGTTCGCCACCCCGTCGGACCTCGTGCGGCGATCGCAGCTCTCCGAGTGGATTCCCGCCGCACTGGTTCCCGAGCTCGTGCCGCATGACGTTCCGGATCCCGAGGCAAAGCGACGGCCGGAGCCCGCGCGGCCCGACAGGCCGGCGTTCACGCTCGTCGAGTTGCTCGTCGTGATCGCGATCATCGCCGTGCTCATCGGCCTGCTCCTGCCGGCGGTCCAGAGCGCCCGCGAGGCCGGGCGGCGGATATCCTGCGGCAACAACATGCGGCAGCAGGGCTTGGCCCTGCACGGCTATCACGACGCCCGCAAGAGCTTTCCGGTGGGATCCGGGTCCGGCAAGCAGCCGCTCTGGAACACCACGGGTGTCAACTGGCGGGTACACATCTTTCCATTCATGGAACTTGGCAACGTCTATTCGCAACTCGAGTTCGGCACTTCGAACGTGTTCTCCGGCTGGGGCTGGATAGGCATCAAGTGGCGAGCGCCGAACAACGTCCTGAAGGGGCTGCTCGTGTCCCAACTCCGCTGCCCATCGAACCCTTCGGATCCATGGCAATCACAGGATCCCCGGTTTACTTACGAAGAGCAAACCTTCAACGCCGACTACGCAGGCATCTCGGGTGCGTATCCGGATCCCGGTGGGCGAGGAAACACCGTTTGCCGCAAGGGCTACAGCGGCTACACCTGCAACACGGGGCTCTTGGTTCCGCACGAGATCCGACGCATTAGCCAGGCCAGCGATGGTGCCAGCACGTCGATCCTGGTCGCCGAACAGTCGGGTCTTGTGGACGGCAGGCAAATCGCTTCGAACGGCGGCGGAGCTTGGCTTGGAGCCCGGGATGACTGGTGCGGCTTCAGCGCAAACCCGCGGCCTGCGAATCAGATTCCTGACGATGGTAGTTGTCTCTATCACCACTCTGGCGTGGTGATTGTCCGCTTTCAGATCAATACGCCCACCTCGACACCGAACTCGAGCGCTGAGCCAGGCCACAACAACACCATCATCAACTCCTCGCATCCGGGCATCGCCATGGCGATCTTCGCCGACGGCAGCGTCCGCCCGCTGCAGGAGACGATCGACATGGACACCTTCCGCCGGCTGGCCACGGCCAACGATGGCCAGCCTGTCTCTGCCGACTAGGTCCCATCCATGAGCATCGCCTTCGTCGTCGCAGAACTCGGCCGAACCCTCCGCCAGGAGATCGGCCGGGCATGCGCCACCCATCCGAAAACGACCGCGGCGGCGGCGCTCGTGGCCGGGATCGTGGCCCTGGCCGTCGCCTGGTCGGTCATCTCCGCCCTGCTCTGGCCGCCGCAGCGGAACCTGTATGGATCGGTCTCCGGCACCGTCACGTCGGTGTCGGGGTCGCCCGTCGCCGACGCCATCGTGCTGTTCGTGAACGACACCGCGGGCGCGGGAGCCTCCGGGCGGACCGACTCGAGCGGCAGCTTCACCGCGCAGGGCATCCGGGCCGGCCGCTACGCCGTGGCCATCCAGCCGGTGATCGAGATCGGCAACGGCGAACTCACGAGGGAGCAGGTGCTCGCCGCCCGCAGCAGACTCGAGGCCGGCGTCCCGCTCCGCTTTCAGGAGACGGCGACCAGCGGGCTCACCGCCGACCTCGTCCTCGGCCGCAACCGCTACGATGTCGATCTCCGCAGCCCGCGGTGATGCCCCTCGCAGGCAGCGGCGCCGCACTCGGCACGAGGTGCATCGGTGACGTCCGACGGCTCCGACACGGCAGGATCAGCCATTCGCGTCCACCTCGCGACGCTCGGCTCCGAACCCGGCACCCCGGCCGCCGAGGCCGCCAGGGCGGCGCTCGTGGGCATCGCCGCCGAGCGGATGCAGGCGCTCGCCCGCCGGATGCTCGCCGGCGCGCCGCAGGTGCGGCGGTGGACGGAGACGGACGACGTGGTCCAGAACGCGCTCGTGCGGCTCTACCGGGCGCTCGGTGGCATGGTGCCGAACGACCCGCAGCACTTCGTGCGACTCGCCGCCCTGCAGGTCCGCCGCGAGCTGATCGACCTCACCCGCCGGATGCGGAATCCGGAGTCGTTGGCGGCCAACCACGACACCAACGTGATCGGCGACGGCTCCCACCGGGTGGAGGGTGCCGTGGCCGGAGGGGCCGACGACCTGCCACGGCTCGCCGAGTGGACGCGCTTCCACGAAACGGTGGAGGCCCTGCCCGACGACGATCGGAGCCTGTTCGGCATGGTCTGGTATCTCGGCCTGACCCAGGACGAGATCGCCGAGCTGCTCGGCTGCTCGCCCCGCACGGTCCGCCGCCGCTGGGACGAGGCGAAGCAGGCGTTCACCCAGGCGTTTCGCGACGAGCCACCGGAGTGATGCCCCGGCGATGACCGACGACCACGCCCCATCCGCGGCAGCCGACGATCCGTTCGGCCTCGAGTCCCTCTGGCAGTTGGTGGAACGCGACACCGACCAGCCTGCCGCCGACCCGCTCGTCGGCACCACCATCGGCGACGTCGAGATCGTGCGGATGATCGGCGAAGGGGGCATGGGCCGCGTCTACGAGGGCGTGCAGGCGTCGCCGCGGCGGACCGTCGCCGTGAAGGTGCTGCGGCCGGGCCCCATCGCCCGCGCGGCCGTGCGGCGGTTCCTCAACGAGGCGCAGATCCTCGGCACCCTCCGCCATCCCTGGATCTGCCAGGTGCATGCCGCGGGCACGTTCGAGGTCGCCGGCGCCCAGCTCCCCTACTTCGTGATGGAACTGATCTCCGACGGCTTGCCGATCACCGAGTACGCGATGGGCCGCGGGCTGTCTCTCGACGAGCGGCTGGCCCTCTTCGCCCAGGTGTGCGACGCGGTCGCCCATGCCCATGCCAGCGGCGTGGTGCACCGCGACCTCAAGCCGGCCAACGTGGTCGTCGACGCCGAGGGGCACCCGCGGGTGATCGACTTCGGCATCGCCCGCGGTGATCCGGGCGACACCGATCTCACGGCGCTCACCATGACCGGCACGGGCCAGCTGCTCGGCACGATCCAGTCGATGAGCCCGGAGCAGGTCGATGGCGGCGGCACGCCGGCCGACGCGCGATCCGACGTCTACGCGCTCGGCCTCATCCTCCACGAACTGTTGGCGGGGAAGCCGGCCTACGATCTCGCCGGACTGCCGCTGCTGGAGGCCGCCCGCACCATCCAGGAGTTCCGGCCGGCGCTCCTGCGCGTCGACCATCCGGCGGGCACCGGCGTGGCCCTCGTGGTGGAACGTTGCCTGGAGAAGGACCGCCGGCGGCGCTACGCCGATGCGGGCGAGCTGGCGGCCGACCTGCGGCATCGGTGCCTCTCCGGCCGGTCGAGCCTCCGCGACCGGATCCGTCTGCTCGCCCGCGGCGGTTCGGGGCCGGCGCGGCGGCGTGCCGCGGTCCTGACCGTCGCGGTCGCCCTCGCAGCGCTCGCGGCGGTGGTGGTCATGAACCGCGGCCCGGCTCGCAGCCTGGCGATCCTCGAAGCCTTCCTGCCGGGTCGGCGTCCGCCGCTGCCCGCGCACGTGCCGCCCCTCGCGGCCGCCACGCTCCCGTTCCGCTATTCGTTCGCGAGCGTTCTCGACGACGAGGCCGACCGGTATCTCGTACGGGCCGACAACGTCATCACATGGAACGACCCTCGCGAGGATCTGAGGGTCAACTACTGGGGGCCGGAGAAGAACGACGTCGAGGGGGTGCTCGTGTACCGCTTCCGGTTTCCGGGCCGCGCCGCCCGCATCGCGCTGCAGGCCGACATCGGCTGCTGGGACTTCCAGAAGCATCACACCGGCTTTGGCCGGGGCGTGTCGGCCGTCGAAGTGTCGCCCGACGGTGTCACCTGGACCACCCTTCAGGATGACATCCGCGATCGCCGCTGGGGGGTGAACTGCAAACTCCGCGGGAATCTTCCGGCGGACGTCCTCGGCACCGACGAACTCTGGCTGCGGGTGCGGCTGCTCACGGAGTATGCCGAGCCCCGGGCCGGCTATACCGTCGCCCAGTTCTGCCGGGCCGTGCCTGCCGAGGGCCGCACCGTGTTCGCGATCGAGGCCGACTGCGTGCCGCCGGACGTGCAGCCGTGACCCTCTCCCGCTGACCTGCCCGATGCGTCGGATCACCGAGGAAACAGGAGTTCGTGAATCGATGCCGGCGAATGGATGGTGACCGGCCCAATGGACCGTCCGTAGAACCGTCCGAAGTGCGTTTTGTCGCCGGTGACGAGCGCCTCACACCGCATCCGAATCGCCGCGGCAACCACCGGCTGATCCTTCTCGGCAATCTGCCGTATGGCGGGGACGTCGTTGATCACGGAAGCAGCGGAAGCCACGTGCAAGCGACCGACGAGGGCGGCAAGATGCTGCTCTCGGTCCGAATCCTTGGCAGCTAGGTTGCGCCGTGCTTCCTCGACAACAAACCCGTCGACCCAGCATTCGTGCCCGGCGACGACGAGCGCCTCGACGAGCCGTCGCACCGCGCCGTCCGACTTGGCGGCCGAAAAAAGAACGTTGGCGTCGAGAAACAGTCGCATGACGCAGCGTCAGCGGCGCCGCGGCCGACGCGCCGGTTTGCGGGCTCGCATGGCCTGCTCGAGTTCCGCTTCCGCAGTGTCGAACTCCCGCATCCGCTTTGCGGAGTAGATCTCGACCGGCAGTGTTACGGTCGGCCGAAGGAGCAGGCCCTCGGGCGTGGTTTCCGCGATGAGCATGTCGTCGGCCCTGATCCCCATCGCCCTGCGGATTCCGATGGGCAGGGTGACGACGCCTCGACTGTTGATCGTTACGGATGCTTTCATGAAAAACAGTATAGCTGTTATTCAGTATTCCTGATGAAGCCGGCTTTTGCGTCGGCGGCCCCCGGCGGCGGTTCGCTCGGCCGCGGCGGCTCGCGGCGTTCCGGCGGCGGTCCCGCGTCGGGCCGCGGTCCGCCGCCCTCGCGCGGACCAAGTCCCTCGCGCGGACCGAAGTCGCCCCGCGGACGGCCCTCGTAGCGCGGCCCCTGCGGCCCGCCGCCTTCGCCGCGTGGACCCTGCGGCCCGCCCTCGCCCCGTGGCCCCTGCCAGCGCGGACGGCCGTCCGGCCCGAGGGCCGGCGGGACCCCCGGACCGCGCGGCGCCGGCCCGCCCTCGATGGCCCCTGGGCCACCGCCCCGGCGTTCGCCCATCCATTCGCGAAACCGCGACCGGCGCTCGAGCCATTCCAGCCGGCTCTCAGCGTCGAGTTCCACGATGTTGCGGCGATCGGCGGGGTCGCTGGCGGCGACGATCAGGTGCCACAGCCGCGCGGCCGATCGCAGCTCGTCTTGCCGCGGATCGGCGAGGGCGGCGGCCACCGCCACGAGGTCCCGCTGCCGGGTGCGGCCCATGGCCTGAAAGTCGGCGGCGGCCCGCTCGATCGCATCGCGGTCGTCGTCGTCGAGCACCGCGATCGCCATCCGCCGATCCGCAAGCAGCGGAGCGGCCGCGGTGCCGACGACGTGATCCTTCTCGAGATCGGCGATGGCGGCGCTGAACTCCTCCTCCTGGCCCCGCAGCATCTCGGGCGGCATCCGCTGCAGTTGCTGGTTGCGGCGAGCCGCGAGCGCCTGGAGAAACTTCACGCTCCCCGCCTCCTCCAAGAGGGCGAGGTGGCCGATCACGGGCAGGTGCTCGAGCACGCGGGCATCGGGGTCGGGAGCGGCGAGCCTGCCGAGCACCACGCCGCCGAAGAGGCTCGCGGCAACCGCGAGGGCCGGCCAGAGCCAGCCCGACGACGACGCCACGCCGGCGACCAGGTCGCGGATCGTGCCGGCGGCCGGCGTTCGGGCGGCCGTCACGGCGGCCATGTCGATCGTGGTGGCCGCCATGTCGACGGGCGCGGCGGCCCGCGGCAGGGCGTCGAGCGCGTCCCACACCGCTCCCAGGTCGCTCGCCGGCTGCGAGCTGTCGCTGCGGGCCGCGTCGCTCATGGAGTGTCTCCGTCGAGGTAGGGCCCGAGGGCGGTGCGGAGCTGGTCGCGGGCGCGGAACAGCAGCGACTTCACCGCCGGCACGGTCAGCCCCATCGCGGCGGCGATCTCCTCATAGGAGCACTGCTCGAACTTCGCGAGCAGCACGGCCATCCGCTGCCGCTCATTGAGACCGGCGATCGCATCGCGGACCACGGCCTGGAGTTCGGTGCGGTCGGCGCGGCGGGCGGGCAGAAATCCGCTGGCCGCCACGGCGAGCTGATCGAGGCCGATCGCCGACGACGACGCCGACGTGGTGGCGGGCACGCCCCGTTCGAGCCGCCGGTAGGCCCGCTGCCGGAGGTCGCTCGCCACGTTGTTGGCGATGGTGTGGATCCAGGTGGTGAACTTCGCCGTGGGCTGATACGACGCCCGCGCCCGATACACCCGCAGGAACACCTCCTGGGCGAGGTCTTCGGCGGTGGAGTGGTCGCCGGTGTGGTGGAGGAACAGCGTGACGAGCCGGTCCTGCCAGGCGACGACGAGATCGGCGAACGCGTCGGCATCGCCATCCCGCACCCGAAGCATGAGCTCCGTGGAGGGATCGCGCACCGGCGTCGGCATCACCGTCGAGTCCGTGGCCATGCCACGATTATGCCCTGCGGCCCACCCCGGCAAGGCCCGGAGGGCCGTCCCTACCCATCAAGGTCGAAATGGCCATGGATGGCATTTCGACCGTGTAATGGAGCGGAGGAGGATCGAACTCCCAACCTCGGCATTGCGAACGCCGCGCTCTCCCAGTTGAGCTACCGCCCCGGTGTCGGGAATCGCCGGCCGGCCGATTTTCCCGCGGGAAACCTCGATCCTACGGCACTCGGCGGGGGCTGTCCAGCGCTACAATACCGCGGCCAGAGTCCCGGATTCTCTCCCGCCGCCGCACCCTCCATGCACGTCCCTCCGATCGTCGTCCGCGGCGCCCGCGAGCACAACCTCCGCGACGTCACGGTGGGCCTGCCCCGTGGACGACTCGTGTGCCTCTCGGGCGTGAGCGGATCGGGCAAGTCGAGCCTCGCGTTCGACACGCTCTACGCCGAGGGCCAGCGGCGCTACGTCGAAAGCCTGTCCACGTTCGCGCGGCAGTTTCTCGGGCAGCTCCCCCGCCCCGACTGCGACTCCGTGACGGGCCTCTCGCCATCGATCTCGATCGCGCAGAAGTCGGCGGGCACCAACCCGCGCTCGACCGTCGCCACGATGACGGAGATCCACGACTTCCTCCGCGTGCTCTACGCCCGTGTGGGCACCGCCCACTGCCCGGCGTGTGATTCGGTGCTCGAGGCCCAGCCGCGGGACCAGATCGTGGAGCGGATCATCGCGGCCCGCGGCGGGGAGCGGGTGATGCTCCTCGCACCGGTAGTCCGCGACGCCAAGGGAGAGCATCGCGACCTGTTCACCGACCTCGTCCGCCAGGGCTTCACGCGGGCCCGCGTCGACGGCACGGTGTGCCGCGTCGAGGATCCGCCGCCTCTCGAGAAGCAGATCAAGCACACGATCGACGTGGTCGTGGACCGGATCGTGCCCGGCGATGCCACCCGCAGCCGGGTCACGGAGGCGGTCGAGCTCGCCCTCAAGACGAGCGGCGGCCAGGTGATCGTGGCGGGCGAGCCGAAGGAGCCGGGCGGCAAGGTTCCCGCCGACCTCGTGCTCTCGAGCCAGTATGCCTGCACGGCCTGCGGTGTGAGCTACGCCACGCCCGAGCCGCAGCTCTTCAGTTTCAATAGCCCGCAGGGGGCCTGCCCGACCTGCGAGGGTCTCGGCGACATCTACGGCATCGATCCCGCCAAGCTCGTCACCGAGCCAGATAAGACGCTCCGCAAGGGGGCGATCGGCGTGCTCGGCACGTTTCGCGACATGCCGCGGTGGCTGCGGCGGCTCCTCAATGGCGTGGCCGCCCACGTGGAGGCGAAGAAGAAACTCGCCCCGGGCACGCTCCTCGACACGCCCTGGAAGAACCTCACGCCCGCCCAGAAAAAACTCTGGCTCAATGGCACCGGCCTCGAGGAGATCAAGCTCTCGTGGAAGCGGGGCCGGGCGGAGCGCGGGGCAAAGACGAAGTTCGAGGGGCTCTGCGGCCTGCTCGCCAACCGCTGGCGGACCGCAAAGAGCGGCATCATTCGCCGGATGCTCGAGAAGCTGATGAGCGTGACGCCCTGCCACGACTGCCAGGGGCGGCGGCTCTCGCCGCAGGCCCGCGCGGTGCGGATCACGACGGCGGCGAAGCCGTGGCTCGCGGCGGCGAAGAAGGATCCCGACGGCCGGCCGCGGGAGCTCTCGCTCGATGCGCTCTGCGCCCTGCCGATCGCCGACGCGCGGGAGTTTCTCTCGGCGCTCGTGCTCGACGGCACACAAAAACTCATCGCCACCGAACTCATGAAGGAGATCTCGGGGCGGCTCTCGTTCCTCGACCAGGTCGGCCTTGGCTACCTCGCGCTCGACCGCAAGGCGCCCACGCTCTCCGGCGGCGAGAGCCAGCGGATCCGGCTTGCGGCCCAGATCGGCTCGGGGCTCTCGGGCGTGCTCTACGTGCTCGACGAGCCGTCGATCGGGCTGCATCCCCGCGACAACGTCAAGCTCCTCGGGGCCCTCGAGGCGCTCCGCGACAAGGGCAACACGGTCGTGGTGGTCGAGCACGACGAAGACACGATCCGCGCCGCCGACTGGGTGGTCGACTTCGGGCCGGGCCCGGGCAAGCGGGGAGGCGAGGTGGTCGCGGCAGGCACGCCCGACGACGTCGCCAAGAGCGACCGCAGCCTCACCGGCGCGTTTCTCGCGGGCCGCGACGCGATCCGCCTGCCCGACGCACGGCGCACGCCCGACCGTGGGCGGATGCTCCGCCTCGAGGGCGTGCGGCACAACAACCTCAAGGGGATCGACGTCGCGATTCCGCTCGGGCTGTTCGTGTGCGTGACGGGCGTGTCGGGTAGCGGCAAGAGTTCGCTGGTGGGCGACGTGCTCGAGCCCGAACTCCGGCGGCTGCTCGGCAGCGAGGCGGCGTCGCCCGGGGAGTTCGACGCGATCCACGGGGCCGACCAGCTCGACAAGGTGATCGTGATCGATCAGTCGCCGATCGGCCGCACGCCGCGGTCGAATCCCGCCACCTACGTGAAGGTCTGGGACGACATCCGGAATCTCTTCACGATGCTCCCCGAGGCCAAGAAGCGGGGCTGGAAGGCGGGGCGGTTCAGCTTCAACGTGAGCGGGGGTCGCTGCGAGGCGTGCGAGGGCAACGGCTCGGTTCGCCTCGACATGGATTTTCTGGCGGACGTGTGGGTGACGTGCGACGTCTGCAGTGGGGCTCGGTTCGCGAAAGACACGCTCGAGGTCCGCTGGAAGGGGAAGAGCGTGGCGGATCTCCTGAACATGGAGATCGGCGAGGCGCTCGAGCTCTTCCAAGACGCCCCCGACATCGCGCGAAAGCTGCAGACGCTCTGCGACGTGGGGCTCGACTACCTGCACCTCGGCCAGCCGTCGCCCACCCTCTCCGGCGGCGAGGCCCAGCGGGTGAAGCTCTCCCGGGAACTCGCCAAAAGATCCAACGGAAAAACGCTCTACGTGCTCGACGAGCCGACCACGGGCCTCCACATGGCTGACGTGCGGCAGCTGCTCACGGTGCTCGAGCGGCTCGTGGAAGGGGGCAACACGGTGCTCGTGGTGGAGCACAACCTCGACGTCGTGAAGCGGGCCGACTGGGTGATCGACCTCGGGCCCGAGGGAGGCGGCGGGGGCGGCCGGATCGTGGCCGAGGGGCCACCGGAAAAGATCGCCAAGGCGAAGGGCTCGCACACGGGCGCCGCGCTCGTGCCGATGCTCGCGGCAGCCGCCGCAACGGCGAAGCCCACGCGGAAGGTGGCCGTGCGGCGGAAGAAGGTGGACGACCCCGCGGCGGCGGTGGCGGCGATGCTCGACACGGTCTCAAAAACCTCGCGAGATCCCGGCCCGCCGGCGATCACGGTCCGTGGAGCCGCGCTCCACAATCTCAAGCAGGTCGACGCCGACATCCCCCGCGGGCAGCTCACGGTCTGCTGCGGGCCGAGCGGCAGCGGCAAGACATCACTCGCCTTCGACACGCTCTATGCCGAAGGACAGAGACGCTACGTCGAGAGCCTCTCGCCGTATGCGCGGCAGTTCGTCGGCCAGGTGCCGAAGCCGCTCTTCGAGAAGATCGAGGGCCTGTCCCCGGCCGTGGCGATCGAGCAGCGGAGCACCGGGAGCACGCCGCGGTCGACGGTCGGCACGCTCACCGAGATGTACGACCACTTCCGCGTGCTCGCGGCGCGGCTCGGGCGGATGCACTGCCCTGACTGTAGCACGCAGGTAGGAGCACAGAGTGTCGATCAGACGGTGGAGAAGATCCTCTCCCATCCTGTCGGCACAAAACTCCTGATCCTCGCGCCGATCGAGCTCAAGGTGGGGCAGTCGCCCGAGTCGCTGTTCGCGTCGCTGCAGGCGGCGGGGCACGTGCGGATCCGGATCGACGGCCGCACGGTGCGGCTGGACGAGAAGCCCGCGCTCGACCGCAAGCGGAAGAGCCGGCTCGAGATCGTGATCGACCGGGTCACGGCCGACCCGAGTGCCCGCAGCCGGCTGGCCCAGAGCGTGGAGGCGGCCTTCGACGCCGGTGGCGGCACGATGCTGGTCGCCCGGGCGATCGACGGCCACGACGGCAAGCCGCTCGACGAGCCCGACTGGCCGGTGGAGGTTTTGAGCCGGCGGCTCGCCTGCCCCGACTGCGGCCGGGGCTTCAAGCCGCTCGAGCCGCGGCAGTTCTCCTTCAACAGCCCGATCGGCTGGTGCCCGAGCTGCGACGGCCTCGGCACGCGAACGGGCATCGACCGCGGGGCGCTCGTTCGCGACCCCACGAAGTCGCTCCGCGACGGCGCCCTCGACCTCTGGCCGACGCTCGATGGCCCCCAGGGGCGACGCATCGGCCGGGCGATGCTCGAGGCGCTCGGAGCCGTCACCGGACTGCCGCTCGACGTGCCGCTCAGCGATCTCTCCGGCCTCCAGCAGCGGGTGCTCTTCGAGGGCACGGGTGAGAAGTGGATCGACGTGCCGCGGCCGAAGGGGGTTGCCGGCAAGGGGCCGTGGTTCTCCTTCCAGTTCAAGGGCCTGGAAAACGCCTGCGAGGAGGCGGCACGGCTGGTCGTCGCCCTCCGCAGCAAGGTGGACGCCGTGATGGACGAGGTGCCGTGCAGCGACTGCGGCGGCAGCCGGCTGGCCGATGTGGCCAGCGCCGTCACGCTCTGGGGCCGGTCGCTCGACGTCTGGGGCCGGATGCCGCTCGGCCGGCTGCAGCAGGAGCTCGCCGCCGTCGTGCTCGACGATGCCGACAAGCGAA
>JBJTRH010000482.1:0-4165 GCA_046076065.1 Planctomycetaceae bacterium
CGGCATGCCCCAGACCACGCTCGAGAACTCGTCCTGCGCGATCACGCTGCCGCCGGCGGCCACGATCTCGCGGCTGCCGGCGAGCCCGTCGCGGCCCATGCCCGTGAGCACCACGCCGAGCGTGCCGCCGCCCCAGACCCGCGCGGCGGTGCGGAAGAGCACGTCGGCGGCAGGGCGGCAGGAGTTCTCCGGCGGGGCATCGGTGAGCCGCACCCGCGCCTGCACCGCGTCGCCGACGAGTTCCAGATGCCGTCCGCCGGGGGCGAGGAGCACCTCACCCGCGCGGACGACTTCGCCGTCAGTTGCCTCCCGCACCGGCAGGCCGGCGGTCTTGGCCAGCCGCTCGGCCAGGTGCGCCGTGAAGAAGGCGGGCATGTGCTGCACGATGAGCGTGGGGACGCGGGCGTCGGGTACGAAGGCCGGGAGCACTTCCGCCAGGGCCGTGGGGCCGCCCGTCGAGACGGCGATCACCACGCCCTGGATGCGGTCCTGCCGGGCGGGCCGCGGTAACGCGTTCACCGCCCCCGACGACCGCGGCCCGCTCCGGCCGCTGGCGGCGAGGGCCCCCCGCGGCACGAGCGATTTGATTCTCCCGATCACGTCGGTGCGGATCCGCTCCGCCACCTCCGCCGCGGCGAGTCCGGCGGGCTTGGCCACGTAGTCGTTGGCCCCCGCGAGCAGCGCGTCGACCGTGGCCTTCGCGCCCCGTTCGGTGAGGCTCGAGAACATCACGACCGGGAGCTTGCCAAACCGGCGGCGGATCTCCCGCAGCGTCGTGATCCCGTCCATCACCGGCATCTCGACGTCGAGGAGCACGAGATCGGGCTTGGCGGTGGGGATCGTCGCCAGGCAGGCCTCGCCGTTCACGGCGGTGCCCACGATCTTTAGTCCGGGATCGGCACCGAGCGTGGCCGAGAGGATGCCGCGGATCGTGGCGGAGTCGTCGCAAATCAGCACGCCGATCGGCTCGCGGTCGGATGGGCTCGCCGGCTCGCCGACCACCCCGAGGTCGACGAGCTTGCGGGTCAGCGCCGCGGCGGTGAAGGGCTTGGCGAGGTAGTCGTCGATGCCGGCCTGCCGCGCCAGGGCGATCCGCTCCTGCTCGTGCTCCGTCGAGATCATCAGGATTGGCAGGCCTCGGTAGGCCACCTCGCGGCGGAGGTGCCGAACCAACTCGATGCCGTCCATCACCGGCATGTGCCAGTTGACGGTGATCAGGTCGGGCTTGCCCGAGGCGGCGAGCGCGGCGAGCGCCTCCTGGCCGTTGCCGGCCTCGGTGCAGTCGAACTTCAGCTCCGCGAGCGTCCGCGCGACGATGCTCCGGCTCGGCTTGGAATCGTCGACCACCAGCGCCCGCACGACGGGATCCTCCCTGACTTGACCGGCCACCCCGGCCGGTCACACCGTCCCGATCAGTTCCGCTTGTACTCCTCGACCAGCCGCTGCAGGGCCTGGGCCATGCGGGCCAGTTCCTGCGACGAGACCTGCGTGTTCGACGCGCCCTCGGCGGTGCTCTGCGCCGCCTGGGCCACCTGCACGATGTTCTCGGCGATCTCCGAGGTGCCCGTGGTCGCCTCCGAGATGTTACGGCTGATCTCGCCCGTCGTCACCGACTGCTCCTCCACCGCGGCGGCGATCTTGGTCTGCAGGCTGTCGATCTGCTCGATCACCTTGCCGATCTCGGAGATCGCCTCGACCGCCCGCTGCGTGTCGCCCTGCATCGACTCGATCCGGCCGCCGATCTCCTCGGTCGCCTTGGCGGTGTCGCGGGCGAGCTCCTTGACCTCGCTGGCCACCACGGCGAAGCCCTTGCCCGCCTCGCCCGCCCGGGCGGCCTCGATCGTGGCGTTGAGGGCGAGGAGGTTCGTCTGCTCGGCGATCGAAGTGATCACCTTGATCACCGCGCCGATCTCCTGGCTGGAGCGGCCGAGAGCCGCCATCGTGCCCGAGGTCGCCGACGCCATCTCCACCGCCTTGCGGGCGGTACTCGCGGCGTCCTGTGCGTTCTTGGCGATCTCGTGAATGCTGGCCACGAGGTTGTCGATCGACCCCGACACGGTCCGCGTGTTGCCGCTCACCTGCTCGGCGGCCGCCGACACGAGATTGGCCTGGGCGGTCGTCTCCTCCGCCGCGGCGCTCATCTGCTGGCTCACGCTCGTGAGCTCCTCGGACGAGCTCGCCAGGGCATGGGTGTTGTCGACGATGCCGCCGACGAGGGTCGCCTGCCGTGCCGCCTCGCGGGTCAGCCGCCGCGCGATCAGCGTCGACACGCCGAGCACCGCGGCCGTGGTCAGCCCGAAGACCGTCAGCCCCATCTTCAGCAGCCGACTGACGGGTGCGAACACCTCGGATTCGTCGATCTCCGACACCAGTGCCCAGCGGACGTCGCCGCGTCCACCGGCGGGGTCGCGGTGGACGGTGACCGGCCGCCACGACACCAGCGACGGGATCCCGCGGTAGTCGGCGGCGATCGTGGTACCCGACTTGCCCTCGTCGAGGGCGCTCCGCACGGCCACGGTGTCGACCTTGATCTTCGGATTGACGATCGTCGTCTCGACGCCGAGCTCCTTGCGGAATCGGGAGTTGCTGCGGAACAGGCGGTCCGACCCGACCGCGTAGGTCTCGCCCGACTCGCCCATGCCGGTGGTCTCGCCGATGATCGCGTCGAGCTTGTCGACGGGCACCTGGAAGGCGACGACGCCGGTCACCTGACGGTCTTCGTAGATCGGGGCGGCGATGAAGCTGGCCGGCGCATCGCAGGACGGCAGGTACTGCATGAACTGGCCGAAGGCGACCGCTCCACGGCGGCCGCCGGCGGCCGCCTGCTGAAATACCGCCCCGAGGCTGGTCGTGGCCATCGGGCCGTCGCGGAGGGGGCTGGCGAAGTCGACCTCCTTCGACACGTTGTAGACCACCTTGCCCGTGGCGGCGTCGATCAAGAACACGTCGGACACACCGTAGCGCTCGCAGATGCCCCGGAAGAACGGATGCATGGCGGCATGGGCCTCGCTGTACTTCGAACCATCGTCGGCGGCGTCGAGTGCCGACTTCGCTCCGATGGGATGCTCGTTGCGGCGGATGTAGAGGTACTGCAGATACGCGGAATCGTCGTCGAGCGCCTCATAGAGAGGCCGGAGGTCGGCAGCCGTGCCGTTCCGTCGCCGATACTCGGCGGCGAACTCACCCGTGTAGAACGATTCCAGCTCCCGCCGCGCCGCCGCCATCGCCTTGTCGTCGACCTTGTCGTCGGCGCGGAGGGTGGCCAGGCCGCCGCGGAACTTGTCGAGGGCCTCGCGGACCGCCCGACCCTCGGCCAGCACCACCAACTGCTGCCGGAGGGTGTCGAAGTACTGCTCCACCGATTTCGCGGTGATCGCATTCACGGTGTCGAGCTGCTTGAAGGCCTGTTCGCGGAGCGCAGCCGAAGAGCTCCGGTAGCTCGCCAGGCCCATGAAGGCCATGGGGATCAGCGACACGCCGAGGAGGGCGAGCAGCAGCGGGTTGGTGAGAAATGAACGCCAGCCGCTGCCGGCGGCGGAACTACGATCTGCCATGGGATGCTCCCTGCCTCTCGGGTGATTGCGGCTTGGGCCGCACCAGTGAATGAATCATGCGCCAGGGATCGAGCAGGTGCACGAGCCGATCCGGGGCGGCATACACCCCCGTCAGCGCGTCGCTGCCCACCTCACCCCCGGATTCGGTCGCCTGCTCGATCGCGGCGGTCGGGATCTCGACCACATCGAGCATCTCGTCGATCATGAGCCCGTACCAGTCGTCCTCGAGCGCGATCACGAGGTGCGTGGCGCGATCGGGCGGCGGCCGATCGATGCCGAGCGTGCCGGCCGGATCGACGACCGGCACGATACGACCACGAAGGTGCACGAGCCCCAGGATCCCGGCCGGCGCCCTCGGTACGCGAGTGAGCTGGCCGCCGCGGAGCACTTCGACGACGCCGTCGGCGGGCACCGCGAAGCAGGCGTCACCGACGCGGAACGTGCAGCAGCGATGCGGGGCTGGGGTGGGCATATCAGGCCTCCACCATGGCATGCCGCCGCACGGCTCGAAGATCGACCACCTCGGTCGCGAGGCCACCGAGCGACAGGATCCCGGCCACACCGGCGCCGGAGCCGGGCTGCATTGGCGAGTCGGCCGGCAGCACGTCGAG
>JBJTRH010000483.1:0-2888 GCA_046076065.1 Planctomycetaceae bacterium
GGTGAGTGTGGCGTGGCGCCCCGTGGCCCGACCCTCGCTCCGGTCGGTTTGCCCTTTCGACTCGAAAGGGTCTTCTTCTCCCCGGCTCGGCCACGGGCCTCACCGGGGTTGATCGTCATGGTGGCCGTGATCGCAGCCACCGTCGTGTGCATGGTCGTCTCTTCCGCGGCGAGGCCGCCGATGATCGGCCTCCCGGCCCCGTTTCGCAGTGGCCCCCTCCCCAACTCCGTCATGAGCACTGGTACAAAAACTGGGGAGGGGTCATCTCAGGATCGACGAGTTCCAGGGGATTGCCATCGTCATGCCTTCAGCGGCTGTGAGTCGGCTGGCGGTGTGACCGGCGGGTCGCCGCCTGCTCGATGGCAGTTGCGCTTCAGCGGCACGACCACTTCCTTTGGCCGCTTCGCCCGATCCGTCTGCACGACGCGCGATGCCCCGTGGCTGTGCGTCGCACGTGGTCATTCAGACGGCTGTCTCGCGGTGTACGATGGCCGGTATGTTCGAGCACCGCACCGATCCGCTGCTTCCTGGCCACCGTTTCTTCTTGCGTGTGGTGGGGTTTTTTGCTTTGTCGGCGCTCGCGATCGGCAGCGCTCTCGGCATCGGAGTGCTGGGCTACCACTACTTTGGTGGCCTGCCCTGGATCGACGCCCTTGTAAACGCCTCCATGATTCTGGGCGGAATGGGGCCAGTCGATCCGATCAAGACGCCTGCAGGCAAGTTGTTCGCTTCGGCCTACGCGTTGTTCTCCGGCCTCCTGTTCATCGGTGCCGCGTCCCTCGTGGTGGCCCCGTTCGTGCACCGGGTCATGCACACGATTCATCTGGAGGATGACCATCGGGAGGATGACTGAGGGGATTCGTGAGGGTTCGATGTGGCCCGCAGCCGCCCGGACGGCGTATGCTCCTGCATCCCTGCCTCGGCCGATCGATCATCAGGAAACCAGCCGTGAACACACGCACTGCCCGTCCGTTCGTCTCCCGAGTCCCCGTTGTGGTGGCCACCACCTTCGGCCGCGTGCATGCGATCTTGCTTCGCGCCGGCGTGGTCGCGGTTGCACTGGCTGCCGCCGTGTCCGGTGTGTCGCAGGACTTCGGCGACCAATCGTCGGCCACGCTCACTAAGAAGGCGTGGGAGGCACTAGCGGCCGGCGACGAGAAGCTGGTGCTCGCCTACACCGGCAAGTGTCGCGAGCTGTATGCGGCCGAGGCCCGCACGCAGCAGGCGTCGCTCACGGCCTTCGCCCCGGCTGACAAGGCCCACGACTTCTGGGCCCTCAACGACGTGGGCACCTGTCTCTTCATCGAGGGTCAGCTCTTCGAGAAGCAGCAGCTGCCCAAGGAGGCGGCCACCGTCTACCGCGAGCTCGCCGACGACCTCAAGTTTTGCCAGTGCTGGGATGAGAAGGGCTGGTTCTGGAAGCCGGCCGAGGCCGCCGCGGGCCGGCTCAAGGAGCTCGAGTTCGACGCGTCGCTGAAGTAGGCCCTTGCCACTGGGCTTGATCGACGCGATCGCAGCGTCGGGGCTGATTGTGGGCAAGCGACCGACATGGGAGACTCGACGGGCACCCAACTGGAGGTCACCCATGCCACTGCTCGTTCTCGCCTTCGTTGCCGCGTGGATCCCGGCCTTCCTGCAGGCCGCCGAGCCTGGTCAGGCTCCTGCACAACCCGCCCGCGAGGAGCCTGCGGGCGCGACGCGGGTGTATGAGTTCAGGACGGTGCGGGTGGCGCCCGCGAAGCTCGAGGCATTTCACGCGAGGCTTCGCGATCACCAGATCCCAGCGCTCGCGCGGCACGGCGTGGTGGTTCAAGGCGTGTTTGTGCCGGTGGGCGAGAATCCCGATCGGATCGTGCATCTGCTCACCGCCGCCGAGTCCGTTGCTGCCATGGATGCTGGCTGGGCAGCGCTCGCCAACGACGCGGCCTGGCTCGAGACGCTCGCCGCGACTGACCGCGACGGCCCGCTCGTGCTCGACGGGGAGACCGAACTGCTCGTCACCACCGCATGGTCGCCGCCGTTCATGCCCCAGGTATCGGCCACGCCGCGGGTGTTTGAACGGCGGATCTATTCGTGCCCGGATCCGGCCAAGCATGCGGCCCTGCTGCGGCGGTTTCAGGACCACACCGTGGCCCTGTTCACCAAGCACGGGATGCAGAACATCGTCTACTGGACGCCGGCCACGCCGCCCGCCTCGCAGCATCGGCTCGTCTACCTGCTCGGGCACGAAAACGAAGCCGCCGCGAAGGCCAGCTTCGCGGCGTTTCGTACCGATTCCGACTGGGTGGCCGCGCGGAAGGAGTCGGAGGAGCGGGCGGGGGGATCGCTGACCAACGCCCAGAAGGGCGTGGTGTCGGAGTTCCTCACCGCTACCGACTACTCGCCTCTCCGCTGACGCAGGCCGGCGGCGACGCGAGCCGCCTTACTTCTTGACGGCCTTCGTCTTGTCCTGCTTCGGCTTCATGCTCTTCTTGTCGTTCTTCTGCGAGTTGTTGCCCTTGCCCATCGCGGCGCTCCTTCGTGCGTGATGCTTGATGCGGGCCCCGATGGGCCCTTCCATCCCTACAATCGGCACAATCTCCGCCAGCCTTCAGGAAAGCACCGGCCGGCGGGGCGACGGTGGCGGGCCGCAGACCGCCCGGCCGATAGGTCGGTGCCTGAGGGCAAGGAGGAGTGGATGGCGGGATCAGTGGTTCTGCCGGGGCCTGACGCCGGCACGGTACGGGCCGCGAACGGGGCGGTGCTGCGGCCGCCGCCAGGCTGGGACCTGCTGCCGCCGGGCGACCCAGGGCTGACCCGCCGGGTGAAGGCCGCAGGGGATCATTGGCTCGTCGAGGAGAAGGTCGGCCGGAAGCGGTTTTCCCGCGGGGTGTGGGCGCCGCGGGAGA
>JBJTRH010000484.1:0-10784 GCA_046076065.1 Planctomycetaceae bacterium
GTCGCGGAGCATCTGCGTGATCGCACCGTGGAGCATCGGTCCCCGCCACACGACCGCCTCGCCCGGGGGCACCATGAAGCCCATCGACATCACAGGCATCCGCTCGCGGCCCACGTCGAGCATCTGCGGTACGATCTTGCCGTTGTCGATCTGCGGGCGGCCCGAGAGCCCCACGAGGTGCGGCACGCTGGGGCCGTAGACGTCGGCGTCGAGCAGGCCGGTGCGGCTGCCGGCCCGCACCAGGCCGATGGCGATGCTGGTGGCGATCGTGCTCTTGCCCACGCCCCCCTTGCCGGAGCCCACGGCGATCACGCTCTTCGCCTCGACGCCCAGCTGCCCGAGCTTTACCGGGGGCCGCTCGGGGGGAACGATGCTGACCTACGCGTTCGCCACCTGCGGAAACGCCGTGCGGATCCGCTCCTCGATCCGCGCCCGCGTCGCATTCCAGAGGAGGGCGGAGTGGGACGTGAGCCCGACGGTGACGGCGATCGCCGCCGCGTCGGCGGCCACGGAGACCACCTGCCCCATCGCGGTGAGCGGCCGGCCGGTCTCGGGATCGGGAACCTCGCCGAGCAGCGACTCGACGGCGGCGACGGTGGGCAGCATGGGTGTCAGCGTGGCGTGGCGGCGACCGCATCGAGGCCGCGGGAGGAATCAGGGCCGGCGGTCGTGGCGGGAACACGAGCCCCGGCCCGTGAGGCCGCGGCGAACAGCCCGCGGGGCTGGATCGTCACCATGCCCACCAGCACGAGGCACGCGAGCATGGCGACGCCGGCGGCGAGGCCGCCGTCGGCTTGCACGCCCCGCTTGGTGCTCTTGAAGTACATGGCGGCGATGATGCGGAGGTAGTAGGCCGCGGCGATGGCGGCGTTGAGCACCAGCAGCACCGTGAGCCCCATGAACCACGCCCGCCGGCTGCCCAGGGCGATCGGGGCCGAGGCGTCGACGTCGAGGGCCGTGAGGGCGAGCGCGAGCTTGCCGAAGAATCCGGGGAGCGGCGGGATGCCCGCGAGGCTCAGTAGGAACACCGTGATGGCGAGCGCCGCCACGGGGTTGGTGGTCGAGAGGCCGTCGAGGTCGTCGACGGTCGCGATCTCCTCGCGGGGCGGACGCGGGCCGCTGCCGTTGGACCACTCGGGCCAGCGGTGGCCGAGGTAGGCGATCGCACCGAACAGGCCGATCGTCGCCAGGCTGTAGGTGGCCAGGTAGAAGAGGGTCGCCGCGAGGCCGCCCGCGGCGAAGGGGAGCGACTGCGGGCCAGCCGCGGCCGGCGCGGCCGCGAGCACGGCGATGCCGACGAGCAGGTAGCCCGCGTGGGCGATCGAGGAGCAGGCGAGCAGCCGCCGCAGGTTCGTCTGCCAGAGGGCGGTCACGTTGCCCACCGTCATGGTCACCGCGGCCACCGCCACGACGATCCGCCAGAGGAGATCCGGCGACGCGCCGGCCACCACCCCGACCAGTCGCGCGAGCACCACGACGCCGGCCACCTTGGGCAGCGTCGACAGGAGGGCGGCGTTGCCCGGGCAGGTGCCTTCGTAGACATCGGGAGCGTAGAAGTGCATCGGCACGGCGGCCAGCCGGAAGGCGGCTCCGGCGATCGCGAGGCCCGCGGCCAGCGGCACGAGCACCTGCACGGCACGGCTGCTCGACTCCGCGTGGATCCGCGCCGCGATCGCCTGGAGATCGGTCGATCCCCCGAGGCCGTAGAGGCACGCCAGCGCGTAGAGGAACAGCGCCGAGGCGACGAGCGAGAGGAAGAAATACTTGAGGCTGGCCTCCTGGCCCCGGGCGTCGGTGCGCCGCAGGCCGAGCAGCACGTAGGTCGGGATCGACACCAGTTCCAGGCCGGCGAACAGGAGCACGAGATCGCCGGCGACTCCCACGAGCGACAGCCCGGCGAGCAGCAGCAGGAAGGTGCCGGCCTCCTCGCACGTGCCACCCCGCCGCAGGCCCGGACCGGGGCTCACCGCCGCGGGAAACAGGTCGCCGGCCTGCACGAGGCAGAGCAGCAGGCCGAGCGACAGCACCGTCCAGCGGATGAAGGTGGCGAACTCGTCGACGACGACGCCGCCGGAGAACGCCGCTCCGCCGGCCGGCCCCTGGGTGACGGCCATCGCCGCCACGATGCCGGCGGCCGCGGCCAGCCAGCCGGCCCGCAGGCCCGCGAAGGCCCCGCCCAGGTAGGCGGCGAGCGCCGCGAGCACCAGGACGATCTCGGGCGCCACCAGCGCGAAGGTTTGGGAGGAGGTGTGGATCATGGCGACTCGACTCGGGCGACGGTGGTGCGGGCCTCGTCGGCCTGCATGCGGACGGCAAACTTCTCCTCGGCGTCGCGGGTGGCCGCCCGGACGGCCGGGGCGGCCGGGGCGAGGAACGTCGCGGGCGCGAGGCCGATCCAGAGCACGAACACCGCCAGGGGCAGCAGGGCGGCGACCTCGTGCCAGCGGAGGTCGCAACGGTCGGCGGGCGCGCCATGGCCATGATGAGCATGACCACCGTGCCCGGCCGCATGGCCATGTCCGCCGGCGCCGGCCCGGGGCGGCTCGCGGGAGCCCCCGAACAGCACCCGCTCCACGGCCCAGAGCATGTACCAGGCTCCGAGCACCACGCCCGCCACGCCGAGCAGCGCCATCACGAGGTAGGAGAACTGCCAGGCCGGCGACACGCCCGACCAGGCCCGCTGGAACGATCCGAGCAGGATCATGAACTCGCCCACGAAGCCATTCAGGCCCGGCAGCCCGATGCTCGAGAAGGTGAACAGCATGAAGAACACTGCGAGCCACGGCGCCTTCGAGGCGATGCCGACGAGGTTGGCGATCGTGCGGGTGTGAAACCGCTCGTAGCTCATGCCCACGAGCGCGAACAGCCCGGCCGACGAGAGTCCGTGGTTGACGAGCTGGAGATTGGCGCCATCGACGGCCACCGGGGTGAGGGCGAACAGCCCCATCACGATGTAGCCCATGTGGCTCACGGACGAGTAGGCGATCAGCCGCTTGAGGTCGGTCTGGGCGAGTGCCACCATCGCCCCGTAGACGATCCCGGCCACGCCGAGCCCGAACAGCCAGGGGGCCGCCGCGGCCGATGCGTCGGGCAGCATGGGGAGCGAGAACCGCAGGAAGCCGTAGATGCCGAGCTTGAGCAGCACGCCCGCCAGATCGACCGAGCCGCCGGTGGGCGCCTCGACGTGGGCCAGCGGCAGCCAGGTGTGCAGCGGCACGATCGGCACCTTCACGGCGAACCCTGCGAGCAGCGCGAGGAAGACGAGCATCTGCGGCGCACCATCGGCGAGGTCCATCGACAGGGGCCGGGCCTTGAGGCCCGCGGTGAGCTGTGCGATGTCGAAGGTCACCTGCCCCGTGGTGGAGGCGTTCCAGAGCACGATCGCCAGCAGGCCCAGGAAGGCGAGCACGCTCCCGGCGAGCGTGTAGATGAAGAACTTGACGGCCGCCTTCCGCCGCTCGTCGTGGCCCCAGATGCCGATCAGGAAGAACAGCGGCACGAGCGTGAACTCGAAGCACACGTAGAACAGGATCAGGTCGCGGGCGGCGAACACCCCGAGCATCGCCGACTCGAGCACCAAGAGGAGCACGTAGAACCCGACGGGCCGCTCCTTCACCGCATCCCAGCTGACGAACACCGCCGTCACCGACAGCAGGGCCGCGAGCCCGAACATCCACAACGACAGGCCGTCGAGGCCGAGCGAAAACCGCACGTCGAACGCGCCATCGGTGAGCCAGGGTACGTCCACGGCGCCGAAGAAGCCGCCGGCGGCGGCCGCAGGATCGCCCAGGAACCGCACGACGAGCCATCCGGCCAGGCCGAGCGTGACGAGCACCGTGACGGCGGCGCTCTGCCGCACGGCCGAGAGCCCTCGTGAGCCGAGCACCCAGGCGACCACCGCGCCGACGAGCGGCGCCGCGATCGTGAGAAGCAGATGGGTGGAGGGGGACAATCCGTTCATGCCGAGTCTTTCTAGCCCGAGGCCCGCGCGACGAGCGCGAGCACGATGAGCAGCACGCCGATCACACCGGCGAGGGCGTACCGCTGGACGAGGCCCGACTGCAGGTGGCGGACGACCGCGCCCGCGCCGAGCGGCAGGCGGGCGACGGTGTCGACCAGTCCATCCACCACGTAGCGGTCGATTGCGGCGGCCAGGCCGGCCACGAACTCGAGCGGGCGGACGATCGCGGCCGCGTAGATCTGGTCGATGAAGAACCGGTTGGCGAACAGCGTCTGGAGGGGGCCCAGGAACCGCTCCATCTGCGGCCCGTCGCTGCGGCGTCCGAGGTGCCCGAGGGCCGCGACGACGATGCCAGCGAGCGCTGCGAGCGTGCCCTGAACCGCGATGTCCCAGTGGAAAGCGGGCGGGGTCGCGGTGGCGGCCACGGCCGGTGCCGTGAAGGACGGAGTGGCGGCCAGGAACGACGCCAGCGCGTGGTCTCGGAACAGCCACCAGCCGCTCACGGCGGAAAGGACGGCGAGGATGCCCAGCGGAACCGTCATCGACGGCGGCGACTCGTGGGCGTGGTGGCCGGCCTCCTCGGGCACCCGCGTGGGACCCGTGAACGTCATGAACACGGCCCGGAAGGTGTAGAACGCCGTCAGGGCGGCGGTCACCAGCGACATCCAGAACAGGAGCCGCCAGGTCGCGGGCCGATCGAGGCCGTCGACCACCGAGCCACGGCTGCCGCCCGCGAGCTGGGCGGCGTCTGGCGTGACGCTCGCCAGACGGAAGTCGCCTCGTGTCGCCGCATGGCCGCCGGCGGGCACGGCTTCGTGGTGCTCGCCATGGGCGTCGGGCCAGCCCCGCGAGTGGAGTGCGGCGAGGATCTCGTCCTTGCTGAAGAAGCCGGCGAACGGGGCCACGCCGGCGAGCGCCAACGCACCGACGAGGAACGTGGCCGCGGTGATCGGCATCACCCGGCGGAGGCCGCCGAAGCGCCGCATGTCGATCACGCCGCCCATGGAATGCATCACGGAGCCGGCGCCCATGAAGAGCAGCGCCTTGAAGAAGGCGTGGGTGACGAGATGGAAGATCGCCGCCGTGAAGCCGAGCAGCGTGCCGGTGCCGAGGCTCGCGAACATGTAGCCGAGCTGGCTGATCGTGGAGTAGGCGAGCACCCGCTTGAGGTCGTTCTGCACCGTGCCGATCAGGGCCGCGACGAGGGCGGTCGTCGCCCCCACGATCGACACGAGCGTCAGCGCCCCCGGGCAGGCGATGAACAGCGGCGCGGAGCGGGCCACGAGATACACGCCCGCGGTCACCATCGTGGCGGCGTGGATCAGCGAGCTCGCGGGCGTGGGGCCCTCCATCGCGTCGGGCAGCCAGACGTGGAGCGGCAGCTGCGCGCTCTTGCCGCAGGCCGCGAGGAGCAGCAGCAGGCAGATCGCCGTGGGCACCAGCCCCGCCGCCGGTGTCGCCGCGAACACGCCGTCGAAGTCGAGCGTGCCGTAGGTCATCCAGATGAGGAACGTGGCCACGGCGAGTCCAAAGTCGCCGACGCGGTTGACGAGAAACGCCTTCTTCGCGGCCCTGGCCGCCTCGGGCTTCGTGAACCAGAAGCCGATCAGCAGGTAACTGCAGGCGCCCACGGCCTCCCAGAAGACGTAGACGAGCAGGAAGTTGCTCGCCGCGACGAGCATCGACATCGAGAACACGAACGCCGACACCAGGGCGAAGAACCTCGGGTAGCCCGGGTCACCGTGCATGTAGCCGATCGAGTAGACGGCCACGAGCAGGCCCACGCCGGTGATGATCACCAGGAGCGTCGCGGTGAGCGGGTCGAGCCTGAGGGTGACGGGCACGGAGAAGTCCCGGGCGGCGGAACCAGCCTCGCCGGCGGCGGCCGCGTCCGGCACGCCGGCCCACTGCCAGAGGGTGGTCGTCATCTCGACCGCCTGGGCGGGGCTGCCATGCCCCGGCTGATCGCCAACGCTCTTGACCATGCCCGCGAGGAGCATGCCGGCGACGACGAACGCCGCCGCGATCGCGGCCACGGCCGGGAGGTGGGCGTGGCGGCCGAGGAGGCGGCCGAGCGCCACCGTGACGATGGCCCCCACCAGCGGCAGGAGCGGCACGAGTACGAGCAGGGTCTGCGGAGTGAGTTCGTTCATGGTGGGATGAGGGCCGGTCCGGTCAGACCTGTTCGCGCTCGAGCAGAGCGTCTTCGTCAGCCGCCGGCTCGATGCCGGCCGGCGTGAGCTTCGGGAACCTCGGCGGCACGGTGTCGATCGCCGGCAGCTCGCGGTCGATCGTCCGCGGGAGGTTGGCCTCACGGAGCGACTGCCACGCCGCGGCGTCGAGGCGGCCCGTGCGGGCGAATGCCTGGAGGACGAACACCAGGGCCACTGCCGCCTCGCAGGCCGCCACCGTGAGCACGAGGATCACGAGCACATGGCCGCCCCAGTCGCCGTGGTGCCGGCTCCAGGAAACGAGGCTCACCGAGATGCCCTGCAGCATCAGTTCGGCACACAGAAACATCACGATCATGTTGCGGCGGGCGAGAATGCCCACGAGTCCGAGTGCGAACAGCATCGCGCCGACCACGAGGCCGTCGAGCACGAGCGGCGAGGGGGCCACGGCATTCATGGAATCGCCCTCTGGGCGTCGGCAGGCTCGTCGCCGGCCCCACCCCGGGCCACGATCGCAATCGAGCCGACGAGGGCCACGAGCAGGAGCACGCCTGCCACCTCGACGGCCAGCAGGTGCCGGCCGAAGAGTTCCCCGCCGAGCCTGGCGACGTGGTTCTCGGCGAGCAGGTCGGCGCGTCCGGGATCGGTGGCGGTAGTGCGGGCGGCCGCGTCATCGGCGCTGCTCGCGAGCAACGCGGCCTTCGTGGCGGGCGTCAGGCAGCAGGCCGGGGGCGCCGTCGTGAGCCGGCCGATCGACAGCGACAGGATGCCGAGCAGGACCGCACCGGCCACCGCTGCGAGCAGCGGCTCGCTCGACACGCGGTCGTAGGGGGCGAGCCCCGCCGGCTGGGCGAGCATCAGCACGAACAGGAACATCACGAGGATGGCGCCGGCGTAGACCACGATCGTGGCCACGCCGAGAAACTGCCCGCCGAGGACCAACAGCACCCCGGACACGCCGGCAAGCGCCATCGCGAACCAGATCGCTGCGTAGACGGGCGACCGCGACACGACCGTGGCGGCGCCCGACACCACCGCGACCAGCGCCACCGTGAGAAACACGGCGTCTTCGCCCGGGCTGCCGAGGCGATGGCCGAGCGCGACGAAGGCCGCGAGGGCCGCGACACCCACGAGCCCGCCGAGCCAGCGGGCAGCCCGTTCCGCGCCGCCGGTGCGGCCGCGGGGCAGGAGGAGCCAGAGGCTCGCCGCGGCGGCGGTCACGCCGCCGGCGAGCATCGTGCCCGGTGAGATGGTCGGCAGGATGGAGGCGATCACGGCGCGCACCCCATCGCGGTCGACTTCATCGGCTCGGCGTCCTTCGTCATGTCGTAGACGCTCAGCAGCTTCTCCTTGTCGAAGACCATCTCCTCGCGGCTCTTGCCGGTGAGGTCGAGGAGGCTCGTGAGCTCGATCGCGTCGACCGGGCAGGCCTCCTCGCACATCCCGCAGAAGATGCAGCGGAGCTCGTCGATGTGGAAGCTCTCGGGATACTTGTCGCGGTCGGGCCACGGGCTCTCGGCGGCTACGATGTCGATGCACCGGGCCGGGCACGCGGTGGCGCAGAGGAAGCAGGCCACGCACTTGACGCGGCCCTGTTCGTCGCGGTTGAGCCGGTGCACCCCGCGGTAGATGAGCGGATTGCCCACCTTCGGCCGCTGGTCCGGATAGCTCACGGTCACCTTGGGGCTCACGAGATGCCGGGCGGTCGTCGTCAGGCCGCTGACGAACAGCGGCAGGTAGAGCCGCTCGGCGAGCCCCAGGGGCTTCTCCTCGAGCCAGGTGATCGACGGATCGGACGGCTTCATCTCAGGCCTCCACCAGGTCGCGCCGGGAGCCGAGCCCATGCTCGGCGTCGAGCGGGCCGGGCGTGCGGATGGGCGTGTTATCGGTTCCCGAGGGCGTGAGCAGGCCGGCCGCGATCCAGCCCAGGAAGAACACCGCCCATGGCGCCGCGATGGCCGCCGCCCGCGCGGGGCCGTCGCCGAGCGCGGCGGTCAGCTGCGGCCGGAACTCCTCCACGGCGGCCACGGTGACGAGGTTGGCGATCCCCAGCGGCAGCATCACCTTCCACGCCAGGTTCATCAGCTGGTCGAACCGGAATCGCGGCCAGCTCCAGCGGACGAGCATGAAGAACAGGATCACGCCCAGGATCTTGGCCGAGAGCACCGCGAAGCGGATCAGGGCCACCGCCCACGTCTCCACCGGGCCGGAGCCGGTCACGCCCCAGAGGTGCCAGCCGCCGAGGAACATGATCACGATCAGGAACGCCGCCGTGACCATGTGGAGGAACTCTGACACCAGGAACAGCAGCAGCTTGATCCACGAATACTCGGTGTGGTATCCGCCCACGAGCTCCTGTTCGGCTTCGGGCAGGTCGAACGGCAGCCGGGCCGCCTCGGCGAAGCTCGCGATCAGGAACACGACGAACCCGAGCGGCTGCGCGAAGGCATACCACACGCCGCTCGAGGCCTGGGCGTCGATGATCGTGTCGAGCTTCAGCGAGCCGGCGGCGAGCACCACGCCGAGCAGGCCCAGGCCGAGCGGGATCTCGTAGGCCACGAGCTGGGCGCTGCTCCGCAGGCCGCCGAGGAAGCCGTATTTGTTGTTGCTCGCCCACCCGCCGAGCAGCACGCCGTAGACGGCGATGCTGGACAGGGCGAACACCCAGAGCACGCCCACGTCGAGGGCGGGGGCCACCAGCAGCGGCTCCTCGCCGGTGAGGCCGAGCGCCGGAATCGGCGGCAGCGAACTGCCGAACGGGATCGCCGCGAAGATCGCCAGCGACGCCGCCAGGATCACCAGCGGCGCGGCCGTGTAGAGCACCTTGTCGACGTGCTTCGGCGTGAAGTCCTCCTTGAGGATTATCTTCAGGCCGTCGGCGAGCGGCTGGCCGAGGCCAAACAGCCGGATCTTGGTGAGCGGAATCCCGACGCGGTTGGGGCCCTTGCGGTCCTGCACCCAGGCGGCCATCCACCGCTCCACGAGCACGAGATACGCAGCGGCCGTCATCAGGCCGCCGACGAGCAGGCCGATCTTCACGAGGGCGACGATCGTGGGGAGCGACGGGAGGAGGTTCTGCATGGCGACGGGTCAGGCGATCTGGTGGAGGCGGAGATCGACGCCGGTGGAGGGCATGTCGCCACCGAGCGCCGCGAACGACGGCGATGATGCGGCGACCTGCTGACGGACGGCGGCGGGGTCGTAGAGGCCACGGCGGCCGAGCATGTTCCAGAGCAGCCGTCCCTCGGGCCAGACGCCGGCCGGCGGGCGAATCGCCTGCCGGAAGCTCTGGGCGTGATGGGCGACGTTGACCCACGTGCCCGCCCGCTCCGCGAACCCGACGGCGGGCAGCCGCCAGGTGGCCAGCCGCATCAGCGGGGAGTCGAAGAGGTCCTGCACGACGAGCTGCTTCAGGCCCGAGAATGAATCGGCGGCCGCGGTGTCGATCCACGGGCCGGGATAGGCCGCCGTGATCCAGGCGGCGTCGGCCTTGCCGGCCACGACGTGGGCCACGAGGTCGTTCCAGGAGCGGCCTCCCGCGCCGTAAACGGCGAGCACCTCCTCGACGCCCTTGCGGTTGGGGCACTTCTCGGCGCGGATCGTGAAGCCGCCCGGAAACGACTCGTCACTCCCCTTCACGGGTACGAAGCCGAGCGCGAGGAAGGCCTCGGGATCGATCGAGCGGGCGACGGCGCAGAGCATCCACGCCTCCTCGACCGTGAGCATCGGCGACACGGCCACGGCGAGCTTTCCGGCGGCCTTGAGGTTGTCACGGAGCTTCACGACCACGTCGGCCCACTCGATCGACTCGGTGGCAGGCGTGCCGGCGCCGTTGCCACGGTGCGACGGTGCCACCGCCTTCCGCGAGGCGTCGAGGATCCGCGATTGGTCGTGGAGGTGGTGCCAGCCGTAGCGGCCCTCGTCGCAGATCCACCACTTGTTGACGTGGGGATTCTCGCGCGGCTTGAGCCGGTAGACGGCGTCCTGGTTGTGCTCGGTGTGGATCGAGCAGCCGGCCGAGCAGCCACCGCAGACGTTGGCCTCGCGCTTCAGGAACCAGACCCGCTGCTGGTAGAGGAAGTCCTTGTCGCCGAGGGCGCCGACCGGGCACAGGTCGACCACGTTGCCCGAGAGCTTGTTGGCCAGCGGGTGCCCAGGGAAGACGTCGATCTCCTCCTTCGCGCCACGGCTGGTGACCATCAGCTCGGCCGTGCCCGCGATCTCTCGGGTGAACCGCACGCAGCGGGTGCACATGATGCAGCGGTCGACGAACAGCGTGACCGTCGGACCGACGTCGCGCTTTCGGCTGTGGAACGGATGGAGGTCGGCCCGCCGCTCGGGCTGGCCGTGCTGGAAGTGGTAGTCCTGCAGCAGGCACTCGCCGGCCTTGTCGCAGACCGGGCAGTCGATCGGGTGGTCGATGAGGAGCGCCTCCTCGACCCGGGCCCGGCTGTCCTTGACGAACTGGCTCTCGGTGCCGATCACGGTGCCGTCCTTGACCGGCGTCTGGTAGCCGGGCACGAGCTTGGGCACCATCGTGATCTTGCCGGTGGCGGCGTCGCGTTGGCCGGTCTCGATCAGGCACATCCGGCAGCTGGCCACGACCGACAGGCCGGGATGCCAGCAGTAGTGCGGGATCTCCTTGCCGGCGC
>JBJTRH010000485.1:0-2326 GCA_046076065.1 Planctomycetaceae bacterium
TCACAAGAAACTGCAGGATGAGGTCTTGGCTAACGAGGCGTTCGACGCGCCACTGGAGGCGAAGGTGCTGATCCAGCGCTGGCTAAAGGCCTCCCATACCGATCGTCCGCACAGCGTGTCCGTGTCCGCTCCAGGCCGCCATGGTCGAGCCGCCTCTGTCCGCTCGCCTCGGCTGCGCCGCAGCGAGCGGAGAGGGCCGATTCCGTGGCAGGACTACGCTGTTGAAAGAGTTTTTCATCGATGGGGGCAGGCCAGCGCCGCACGTCCAGCCTGGCAAGTCGGGCAAGCTGCGCGTGACCGTGCGGGGATCGGAAGCCGTAGGCGGGTGGGTGAACCGCTGCGACCGATACATCTCGCATGAGCCGCATCATTCTCGGATTGGCATTCCTGATTGCCGTCGCGTGGGTCGCGGAGGCTTCGGCCGCCGCGCCGTGCGGGCACTGCAGCCACTGCAAGCGGACCGCCGCGGGCGATGAAACGCCCTACGGCGACACCGGCTGCGGACCGCGGTACTGCGGCGCGAAGCACGAGGAATGCTGGGCGCCCGATCCCTGCGATGGCTGTGCGCGGTGGCAGGGCTGCAACGGCGCCAAGCAGATGCCGGAGAAGCTCGCACCGTGGCAACTGCCGCCGGGCCGCTGCTTCCAGAGCGGGCAGGACGTGGGCTACCGGTCGGCGCCGTGCGGCACCTGCAATCCCTGCGGGCCGCGGTTTCCCTGGATCTTCTGACGCTCCGCCACGAGCGCGGCGGCGAAGGTAATCTCGTCGCCTCGGTCGCGGCACGCGCGCCGCAGAAGCTCCCACTCGCCCGAGGCCGCGGCGAGATCGACGAGAGCCGGGAGCGCCGCCGCCGTCTGCAGCGGGCTGGGCATGCCCCGCTCGTCGCGGGGCCGCGCCAGCGCCGCGTGCAGGGCCTCGGCGGGCCGCCCGAGCCGCGCCAGCAGGAGCACGAGCACGTCGTGCGGGAGCGACCCCGCCTCGGGCTCCGCGGTCACGGCCGCCGAACGGAAAAAGCGGACGGCACGGTCGACGTCGACTCCGAGCTGGCTGCCGTAGAACAGCCGCGACGCCTCACCCACGTTTTCGAACGGCGGCTCGCCAGGGTAGACGAGGTCTGCCGGCAGGCGGCAGGCATAGTCGGCGAGTTCGTAGCTGCGGCGGACGGTCGGCTCGTCGTCGCACACCCGCGCGATCCGGAGCACCGACTGCAGATGCGAGACATCGGCGTGCAGTCCCACGTCGGCGGACCCCAGGGCAGCCAGCAGGCCGCCGAGCGTGGCGGGTGATGGCAGCGGGATGCCGCGCGACTCCACGTCGGCTGCGAGGCTCGTGCGGATCTCGTCGTGGAGCCAGGCCACGAGCACGCCCGCCGCGGGCCGCTGTCGGATCGCAGGCAGACGCGAGACGGCCTGCTCGAAGGCGGTGATCGCGTTGCAGGTGCCCTGCGTGGCGAGCACGATCTCGATGCCGAGCGCCGGATCGACGGCATCCCAGAGGACCACGCCGAGGATCTCCTGCAGGATGCGGTCGGCCTCCGAGTCGTCGTGGGCCGAGGCGAGCAGCGGCCGGGCGACCGCCGCGAGCCGGGCCGACACCTCGGCTGGCTCCGCCGCCGCCCGGAGATACATCCAGCCGGCCGCGATCTGCCCCTCCTCGATGAGCGGCCAGCCGGCCTCGCGGCACGCGGCCAGCGACCGCTCGTCGAAGGCGTCGCGTGCCGCAGCGGGTACGTCGCCGGGGGCTCCGACCGGCGGCAGGCCGATGGCGACGCGGGCCTGGATGATCCGCGTGTCGAAGAGCCCGTGCCACCGCTTGCGGGCCGCGAGCGAGGCTGCGAGGTCGTCGAGCATCGCGGCTGCGCCGGCGTCGTCGCACCTGCGGACCAGCGCGTCGAAGCGATCGGGCTCCGTCATCGCCCCGCCTCCTGCTGGCGAACCGCTTCGTAGGCGAGCACGGCGGCGGTCACGGACAGATTGAGGCTGTCGGCGATGCCATGCATCGGCAGCCGCACGCTCTCGAACCGGATCCGCCCCTCGGCTGCGGCGGCGGCCCACGCCGCGGAGAGCCCGTGCGCCTCGCTGCCGAGCACGATCGCCACGCCGCCGCGGAGGTTTGCCTCGTGCCAGACGCGCGAGCCCGTGGGCGTGGCGGCCACGACCGGGCGCGTGTGTGAACGGCACCAGTCGATCGCTTCGGCGGTCGAGCAGGTCGCCACCGGCATCGAGAACGCGGTGCCGAGGCTCGCGCGGATCACGGCCGGGTTGGCGACGTCGGTGCGGGCATCGCAGACGATCACGCCGCCGAGCCCCGCGGCATCGGCGGTGCG
>JBJTRH010000486.1:0-13238 GCA_046076065.1 Planctomycetaceae bacterium
ACGGACGCTTAACCATACACGATGAATACCGCCTGAAAAACTTGCCCCGGCCGCCCCGGAAGCCGCAGTCTTGCGAGCGATGCGGGCAGGGGCCGCGTAGGTGGCTCGGGGCCGCCGGTGCCCCCTCGCCGGACGTTCACCTCGGCCTTCGTGGCCTCGGCTCACTCGGATGCCGCCGGCACTTCGCCATCCTGGCTTCGTTTGGCGGCATACGCCGGCTCGCGGGGCACCGGCAGCCCCTCGCTGACTTCATGCCTGGGAGCGGGGCATGGGCAGCCCCTCGCTGAGTTCGGGCCGGAGGCGCGCGCCGGGAGTTCTGGAGCAAGTCTTGGCGTTGCTCAGAAGAGCTGCCGGAAGCCCTCGGCGATGGTCCACTCTGCGGACGAGCCGGCGGGATCCGCCGCCCATTCACGCCACTTGTTGACGTCGTCGCCGAGGTCGCGGCCACTCACCCGCTTCAAGGCCCCGACCGCGCGATACTGCACCGCCGGATCCGGATCCTCGAGCGCCTTGGCGAGCACGGGCACCGCCGCCTTGTCTCCCAACTGCCCAAGTTCCCGCAGGGCCCGCAGACGCACGTCGATCTCCGGATCCGTCCGGTAGCGGGTTGCGAGCAGTTCCACCGCCTCGGCGCCCCCCCGCTCCCGCCAGGCCGCGCAGGCCGCCATCCTCACCCGCTCGTCCGGATCGTCGAGCCCGCCTCGGCAGATCGACGCGGCGGCCGGCGTGTCGAACCCCGCCGCCACCTCCAGGATCCCGACCCGAACCCGTGGATCATGCTCGGCGAGCATCTGGTCGACGAGCTTCTTCGTGAACTCGACCTGGTCGGCATGCGAGCCCGCCTTGGCAGCCTTGGCCTGGGAGGCGGCCTCCTCGAGCCGCTGGTCGGCCGTCGCGCCATACTTCCGCTGCTCGTCCAGCGTTTGCTGGCTGGTGGTCAGCTTCGTCCACGCGCGGCAGCCCACGGCGGAGAGGCTGCAGCAGATCACGACGATCCGCGCCGTCCGGCTGCCCGACAGCCGCCCGAAGTCGCATGCCATACTCGACCGGTCTCCAAAGGGGGCCGGGAGACTAGCGGTGGCTTCACGGCCGGAGAAGGGCAAACCCGCAGACTGGCCTTCCGCGAATCGCGACCACCTGCTCGCATCCGTAGGGTGATCCCAGCCCCGCACATGGCACCCATGCTCCCTGCCCTCCCCAGCCTCGTCGTCCTGCTGCTGGTGGCTGCCGGGGGCGCAGTCGCCAGGCCGGCCATGGCCGTCGCTCCGGAGCCCCCGCCCACCATGCCCCGGGCGCGGCTCGATCTCCGCACGGGTGGCACGACCTCCACGGTCGACGCCGCGATCGTCGTGGAGGCGGCCGACGGCGGCATGCTGCTCGAACTCGACGACCAGCGCTATCAGCTCGTGCCCGCCGGCACCGTGGAGGCTCGCCGGCCAGCCCCGCCGCGGGAGCCGGCCGAGTCGCCCCGGGCGTGTGGCCAGCGCGTGCTCGCGGAACTGCCGCCCGGATTCGCCCTGCTCACCACGCGACACTACGTGGTCTGCTTCGACACCTCGCGTGACTACGCCCAGTGGTGCGCCGCGCTCTTCGAGCGGCTGCACGCGGCGTTCGGCAACTTCTGGTCGCAGGCCGGGCTGGAGATCGCCGATCCCTCGCGGCCGCTCGTCGTCGTGATCTTCGCCGATCGCGCCGCCTACGAGCGGCACGCCGCCGGCGACCTCGGGGCCGCGGCCGATCGCGTCGTCGGCTACTACAACCTGATGTCGAACCGCGTGACCACCTTCGACCTCACCGGCACCGACGGACTTGCCGCGGGGGCCTCGCGTCCGGGCGGGGCCGCGGCGGAGATCATGGCGAGCCCGGCCGCCGCGGGGCTCGTGTCCACGCTCGTGCACGAGGCGACGCACCAGATGGCGTTCAACTGTGGGATGCATCGCAGGCTCGCCCCGGTACCGCTCTGGGTGAGCGAGGGCATCGCCACCTACTTCGAGACCCCGGACCTCGCGGCCGATCGTGGCTGGCGCGGCATCGGCACGCCGAACCGGTCGCGTCTCGACCAGTTCCTGGCGGGCTACCGCGAAGGCGACATCGCCGCGATCGTGGCGGCCGACGACCGCTTCCGCGACGCGGATCGTCCGCTCGACGCCTATGCCGCCGCTTGGGCGCTTACGCGCCACCTCACCGAGTCGAGGAAGGGGGCGTTCGTGGGGTATCTCCGTGGACAGGCTGCCAAGCGGCCGCTCGCCGAGGACTCGGCCGCCGACCGCACACGCGAGTTCGAGGCGGCCTTCGGCGGCTCCGTGGCGGAGCTCGAAAAGGACGTCGTCGCCTCCGCCGCGCGGCTGCAGTCGCGGCTCCAGCGGCGATGACCCCCGCGGCGGCCGCTGCTACATTGGCGCTCGTCCCACGTCCGTAACCTCCTGGGAGCGATCCGATACAGCGGCAAGCGATCCGGCGGCGGGTGTCCCGCCGCTCCTTCCTCCAGGCCTCGTCGGCGACAGCCGTGATGGCGGCCCTGCCCGGGGGCGCGTTCGCCGGCGGCAGCGATCGGCTGCGGGTCGGCCTCGTGGGCTGCGGCGGCCGCGGCACGGCCGCGGCGATCCACGCGGTCACCGCCACGGGGGGCGTGGAGGTCGTCGCGCTTGGCGATCGGGTCGCGGAGCAGGTGGCGACGGCAGCGACGACGCTGGCCTCCGTCGCCGGTTCGACGACCGGCCGGCCGCAGTGCTGCGTGGGCGATGATGCGGCCCACGCCGTGCTCTCCGTCGGCGTCGACCTCGTGATCCTCGCCACCCCGCCGCACCTGCGTCCCGCCCACGCAGACGCCGCGATCCGGGCCGGTGCGCACGTCTACTGCGAGCCCCCCGTCGCGGTCGACGTCGCCGGCGTCCGAGCGCTGCTGGCGACCGCCGCGGAGGCGCGCCACCGCGGGCTGTCGTTCGTGGCGGGATTCGAGTCGCGTCACCATCCGGGCATCGCCGCGGCGGTAGATCGGATCCGCGACGGACTGGTGGGCCCGCCGACGCGCGGCGTCGCCATTGCCGAGCTCGGCCCCGCCTGGAGCCTGCCCCGCCGCGCGGAGTGGTCCGACGCGGAAGACGAGCTCCGCAACTGGATCGCGTCGCCGCGGTACTCCGGAGGGCCGATGGTCGAGCATCACGTGCACGCGATCGACCGCATGCTCTGGGCCTTCGGCGACGAGCATCCCGTCTCGGTCGTGCCCGTCCCACGGCCGGCTCCGCTGCCGGCTCCCCAGCATGCCTCCGATCCGATCGCGGTGGCCTACCGGTTCCGCGACGGCCGCACGCTCGAGGCCTGCATCGAGCGGCGGGAGGGCATCGTCACCCGCGTCGAGGAGTTCGTCGAAGGTCCGTGGGGGCGTGTCGACCTGCGGGCAGCCCGGTTCGCCGACCCCGAGGCGGCCGCGGCGGTGCCCGAGGCCGCCGTGCGGGCGCTGGTCGCGGGCATCCGTTCCGGCCGACGGACCGACGATCTCGAGTCGTCCTGCCGCAGCACCCTCGCCGCGATCCTCGGCCGCGACGCCGTCGCCGCCAACACAGGCCTCGAATGGAATGCCTTCTGGCCCGCCACGGCGGCAGCCCGGTCCTCCCAATCCGTACAATCGTCATCGGTGTGATTCCGTTCACGCCCGGCGGACGATAGACGCTGCGACGGTCCGGTCGAGGCGAGGGCACCATGGCGACGACGAACCCTGCGGTCTACCGACTCAGCATCGCGCTGATCGTGTTCGTCCTGCTGACGTTCATCCTCACGATCGCCACCTACCTCTTCTTCTCGCAGTACAGCAAGGAGCAGCAGACGGCCAAGGAGGCCCGCGACGCGCTCACCAAGGCGCAGGGCGAGGCCAACCAGGCCGCTGACGAAATCAAGCGGCTTCGCGAGGTGATCGGGGCCGAAGCGACCGCGAAGGTCGAGGACATCGAAGCGGGCCTCACCTCCCTCTACCAGACCGACTTCAACGGCGTCGCCAAGGAGCCGAAGTCGTACGCGCGGCTGGTCGACGCGATCCGCGACGAGTTCCGGTCGATCAACGCCGCCCGCAAGGATGTCGAGGCCGCGAAGGACCAGCAGAAGAAGACGGCCGACGAGGCTGTCGCCGCCGCCACCAAGGCCCGCGACGACGCGGAGAAGGCCAAGGCCGACGTGGTGAAGGAACGTGACACCGACCGGAGCAAGTGGGACGACGACTGGAAGAAGCACGAGGAGGAACTGGCGAAGCGCCGCCAGGAGAAGGACGAGGCCGACGCCGCCGCGAAGCGGCTCAAGGCGCTCGAGCAGCGAATCGCCGAGGCGGAGGGCCGCATCGACGTCGACAAGCGGGGCGACTTCCGCGTCAAGGACCCGATGGAGCAGCTCGAAATGCTCCTCGACTCGGTGCTCACGCCGACCCGCAACGCCCTCAAGGCCGAGCGCCGCCGTGCCCTGGACCTCGAGAGCGAGCTCCTCGACACGCTCGTGGCGATCGGGGCCGACGAGGACAACGACCGCGTCCGCGAGCTCAAGCAGAAACTCGGCAATCGCGACGTCAACGTGGTCGACGAGGTGGACGGCCGGATCGTCGACATCGACTCGGCGACCCGCACGGTCACGATCCTGTTTCCCTCGGTGAGCCGGCTCCGCGAGGGACTCGCGTTCATGGTGTTTCCGGGCGGCGCCCTGAACCCGCTGGTCACCGACCAGAAGGGCGTGGTGAAGATCACCTCGATCGAAGGCGGCCTCGTGCGGGCCAAGATCCTCGAGGAGCAGATCGAGGATCCGATCACGCCGCGCGACTGGGTGGCCAGCCGCCTCTGGTCGCCGGGAGCGGCCCCCGAGGTCGTCGTGATCGGCTACGTCGATCTCAATCGCGACGGCATCGAGGATCGCGCGGCCCTCGAGGGGCTCCTGCAGCGGGCCGGCGCGACCATCGGCCCGACCGTCCAGCCGACCACCACGATCGTGATCGATGCGGGCGTGCCCGGTGGCAACGTGCCCGAGCCCGTTCGCGACAAGCTGGCGCAGATCGAGTCGCGCCGCACCAAGGAACGCGACCTGGCCGACGTCTACGGCCATCGGGTGATCGCGATCGACGAGGCCATGCGGCTTCTGGGCGTGGATCCCGCCGCTGCCGGCGTCCGCTGACGGCCGCCGCATCCGCCGGCGGCCCGATGCCGTGGCCGGGGGGACTGTGGCATACTGCCCGCCGCGGCCCACGAGGCCGCGTTCGCTCCCCGAACCGAGAGGCTGCCGTGTCCGCCCCCTTCATTCGGTCGCTCCGCGCGGTGCTCGTCGGCATTTCCGCGCTGACATCCTGCCCGTGCCTCGTCGTCGCGGACGCCCCGCCCGCCGCCGACGCGGGCGTGGCCCTGTTCAACGGCACCTCGCTCGACGGCTGGGAGGGAAAGCCTGAGTTCTGGCGGGTCGAGAACGGCGCGATCGTCGGGGAAACCACCGCCGACAACCCCACCAAGGGCAACACGTTCCTCATCTGGCGGCAGGGCCTCGTCGATGACTTCGACCTCACGCTCCGCTACCGGATCACGGGCACGCCCAAGGCCAACAGCGGCATCCAGTATCGCAGCAGGGATCTCGGTGACTTCGTGGTGGGGGGCTACCAGGCCGACTTCGAGGCCGGACCGACGTACTCCGGCATCATCTACGAGGAGAAGGGCCGGGGCATCCTCTGTCCGCGCGGCCAGCGGGTCACCGTCGCGGCCGACGGTGGGAAGCAGCCGGGCGAGCCGATCGGCGACACCGCCGAACTGCAGAAGGCGATCAAGCCCGGGGAGTGGAGCGACTACCGGATCGTGGCCCGCGGGCCGCGGCTGCAGCACTTCATCAACGGCCAGCTGATGTCGGAGGTGCTCGACGAGCAGGCCGACAAGCGGTCCTTGCAGGGCGTGCTGGCGCTGCAGCTGCATGCCGGCCCGCCGATGAAGGTGGAGTTCAAGGACATTCGGCTCGCGCGGCAGAACCTCACCGACGGCCGCAAGAAGCTGGTGCTCGTGGCCGGCCGGCCGAGCCACGCCCCGGGCGAGCACGAGCACCGGGCCGGCGTGCTCCTCGCCGAAAAATGCCTCGATGCCCACTTCGGCGGCGAGCCGCTGCCGCGGCTGGTCACGGAGGCCTACACCGGCGGCTGGCCGGCCGACCCCACCGCCTTCGACAACGCCGACGCGATCTTCTTCTTCGCCGACGGCGGCGGCGGCCATCCCGTGCTCCAGAGCAACCGGCTCGCCCAGGTCGATGCCCTGGCGAAGCGGGGCGTGGGCATCGCCTGCCTGCACTACGCCGTGGAAGTCCCGAAGGAGAAGGGCGGCCCCGAGTTCCTCGCCTGGCTTGGCGGCTACTTCGAGCCGCACTGGTCGGTGAACCCGCACTGGACGCTCGCCGAGACGCAGCTCGCCGACGGGCACCCGATCCTCCGCGGCGTGAAGCCGTTCGTGACCGACGACGAGTGGTACTACCACATGCGGTTCCGCGATCCGCCCGAGGGCCTCACGCTGCTGCTCACGGCCGTGCCCCCGGACTCCACGCGGGAACGGCCCGACGGCCCCCACTCGAACAACCCGGCCGTCCGCGCCGGCAAGGGGAGCCGCGAGGCCCTCGCCTGGGCCTACGAACGGCCGGGCGGAGGCCGGGGCTTCGGCTGCACCGGTGCCCACTTCCACCGCAACTGGGCCAACGACGACTTCCGCACGATGATGCTCAACGCGCTGGCCTGGACGGCCGGCGTGGACGTGCCGGAGGCGGGCGTTGCCTCGAGCGTGACGGCCGACGACATGGCCGCGAATCTCGACGACAAGCAGCCGAAGAAGAAGTAGGACCGACGACGCCAACGGAGACGCCCCAGTGCCCACGATCACGGTCGAAGGAAAAGGCTCGTTCGAGGTGCCCGCCGGCAAGCGGCTGGTCAACGCGCTCGAGGACGAGTGCGGCACCGACCAGCTCCATGCCTGCGGCGGCGTGGCCCGCTGCACGACCTGCCGCGTCGAGTTTCTGGCGGGCGAGCCCTCGCGGATGACGCAGGCCGAGAAGGACGTGCTCGCGGCGAAGGGCGTGACGACCCCGGGCGTGCGGCTCTCGTGCCAGATCGCCTGCGACTCCGACATGACGGTGCGGCTGATCAGCCGCTTCGAAGGCTCGGGCCGCAAGGATTCCGGCCACCGCTGCGGCGACGCGATCGCCCCGCCGCCCGACTGGGTATGACGCGGGGCTTTGCTTTGCTGCAGCTGAGTTCGCCGGTCGGCCGGCGGTGACATGCTCGCAGCCGGCGGACTTTGCTACGGAATGCTCCAGCGGCACCCGGCGCCACGCGTGAGGCGCAAAGTGCATCGGCTGCTGCGCGTGCCCCCGACCGGCCTCCCTGCCCCTGCGTTCTGCGAGGCGTAGGCAACGGCTCCTCTGACGCCCGCACTCAGCGAGGGGTTGCCCGTGCCCCGCGAGCCGGCGTATGCCGCCAAACGGAGCCAGGATGGCGGAGTGCCGGCGGCATCCGAGTGAGCGGATGCCACGAGGGCATCCGCGAACGTCCGGCGATGGGGCACGGGCATCCCCGAGCCACACGACGAGCCCGCCGCATGCCCGCATCGCTCACGCGATTGCGGCTTCCTGGAGTACGAGCCGCGTCACTTCACGCCTGCCACGCCGAAGAGCCGCTCGACGACGCCCGCGATCTCCGTCATCGTGAGCGCGTTTGCCGAGGTGACGTCGGGCCGCGAAGCGATCAGGATCGTCTCGTGCGGATTTGCGGGATCGACGGCGCCGTGGGAGCCCTTCACGAGCGACGGATCGAGCGGAATCGCGATCTGTGGCAGCCGCGTGCGGTCGAGGTGGAGTTCCAGCGGGTCGTAGCCGGGCTTGCGGTGGATGTCGATCGTGCGGGCGAAGGTCGGCGCCTGCGCGTCGTCGAGCCAGTAGAAGTAGGTCTGCCACGAGTCGAGCGTGCTTTCGATCACGAGGTCCCCGCAGCGGCTCTCGGCGCGGGGCTGACCCGGCGACACGAGCCCGGCGGTCACCAGGTCGTCGCCGTGGAGCACGCGGCCCACCCCTGCCCTGCCCCGGAAAAGGTCTGCCACCGTCGCCGCGTCGGCGGGGTCGCGGAGAAACACGTGGCCGATCTGGTGATCGGCGAGCGTCCAGGCCCGGCTGGCGGCGATGTCGAGGATCTCCCCGTCGGCGGTCTCGCGAACCGCGAGCAGGCCCGCCTCACGGAGGATCCGGTTGGGGTGCAGGGCGTGCGACACCGGCCGGATCGCATACTCGCCGACCACGAGCACCGTGAGGGCATCGCGGCCGACGAGCGAGCCGTAGTCGTCGAGGAGCGTGCCGATCTCGGTATCGAGTTCGCCGCAGGCCGCGTGGGCCGGCGGGCTGTCGGGGCCGATGCGTTGGGCGGCGTAGTCGAGGTGCGGCAGGTAGACGAAAGCCAGGTGCGGCGGCGCGGGCCGCGCGGCCTCGACGAAGCTCCGGGCGATCCACCGCGACGACTCGATCCCCGCCGCCGGTCCCCAGAACTTGTGCAGCGGAAACTCCCCGAGCGTCTCGCGGAGCACGGCGTAGAGCGGCTCGGGGTTCGTGTGGCACCACATCGTCTCGGCGCCGTCGGCGTTGTGCTTCGGGGCGGGCAGGCAGACGAGGTCGGCGGTGGCGTGCTTCGACTGCAGCAGGAAGCAGGCGGCCGTCCGCACGTCGGGCCGTGCCGCCTTGACGCGGTCCCAGAGCCGCGGCGCGCGGTGGACCGAATCGGGGCTGATCCACATCTCGAGATGGTTCGCTCGCCGGTCGAAGAGGCCGTTGGCGACGATGCCGTGGGCGGCGGGCGGAACGCCGGTGGTGAGCGTGGCCTGCACCGGACAGGTGACCGCCGGAAACCCGGCCGCGAGGGGCACGCAGCGGCCGGTGGCGGCGAGGCCGGCGAGCACCGGCATTCGCGGGAGGTCGGCCTGCCTCAGGCCAGGAATGGAGAGCACGAGCACGTGCGGGGTGCGGGTGGCGGTCATGCAGAATCTCCGGGGGAGATGAGCGGGGCGAGCATTCGGGCCGACTCGCGGGCCGTCTCCAGCCAGCGATGCGACTGCCGCGGGAGTTCCACGTGCAGGCCGCCGTCGTACCCGGCGGCCGCCAGCGGGCTGACGGCGGCCGCGAGATCGACGTCGCCGCTGCCGAGCGGCAGGTGTTCGTGGCGGCAGGCGAGCATGTCGTCGACGTGGACGTTGGCGATCATCCCTCGCCACGCGTCGAGATGATGGGCGGCGGGCCATTCGCCCATGCACTCCATGTGACCGATGTCGACCGTGAGCCGGAGGTGCGGCGGTCGTCCGAGCCGGTCGAAGAGCCCCGCGGCCCGCGCGAGCGTGTCGATCACCATGCCGGGCTCGGGCTCGAGGGCCACGACGACGCCCGCGGCGGCGGCGTGATCGAGGATCTCACCGAGCCCGTCGGCGAGCCTCTGCAGCAACGTGTCGAGCGGCGATGCATCGCGGCCGATGCCCGACCAGAGCGACACGCAGCCTGCGCCGAGGGCCGCCGCGACGTCGACCGCCCGCCGGCTGAAGTCGATCCGCCGGGCCCGCTCCGCAGGGTCGGACGACACGAGCGTGGGCTCGTGCTTGACCGCGGGATCGAGCAGGTGCCGGGCGCCGGTCTCGACCACGCACGCCATGCCGGCGGCGGCGAGCGCTGCTCGCCAGCGGGCGATGCGGCCGGGCAGGTCGGCGGCGAACGGATCGATCGTGTGATGGTCGAGCGTGATCGCCAGCGACCGGTAGCCGAGATCGCGAAGCACCGGCACCGCCGCGAGCGGGTCGATGTCGGCGATAGAGTTGGTGCTGAAGCCGAGCCGCATGATCGCGTCAGGTGGGGGGCACGAGCCGGCGGCCGACGACGAACCATGCGAGCAGCCCGATCACCACGATCGCCCACCGCTCGCCGTAGGCCGCAAGCACGAGCACGGCGTCGAGCGTGATGATCGCCATGATCGCGTTGCCGACGGCCGACCGCACGAGCATGGGTGACGGATCGGCCACGGCCCGGCCCGCCCGCGCGAGGATCGATGCCGCCAGCAGGCCCCAGCAGATGAGCCAGGTCGATGCCGGAAGCGTGGCCACCCGGGAGACGCCACCGGCGAGCGGCCCCCACACGAAGCCCGCCGCCACGGCCAGCCCGAAGGCCATCGTCATGCACCCCGCGACGAGGCCGGCCCGGCGGCTCTCGGCGGCCTCGTCGCGGGCGAACAGCGTGATGCCGGCGACATACAGGCTCATGCCGGCAGGAATCGCCCAGTGCCAGGGCTGCGTGGGCCCGCCTGCGGCGGTCATCCCGAGCAGCCAGTTGAGCCCCCGGCAGAGTCCCATCACGGCCGGCCCGGCGAGGGTGGCCTTGGCGTGGCGGTCGTAGAGCCAGATCGCGAGCGTGAGCGCCGCCCCCACGAGCGCGGGCCACGGTGAGCCGGCCGCCACGGCCGCCCCGCACGCCGCCGCGGCCCCGCCGGCCATGAGCAGGCTGCCGACGAGGGCAGCCAGCCGCACGGCGATCGCGCCGCTCGGCAGCGGCCGCTCGGGCCGTTCGACGCGGTCGAGTTCCACGTCGCAGACGTCGTTGAGCACCATGCCGGCGGCATAGAAGGCGAGCGACGCGAGCACCGCCAGCCCGCAGGCTGCCGGCGGCCAGTCGAGCGCCGTGAGCCGCGACACGACCAGGAAGCCCGCGAGGGAGTCGGCCGCCGCGGTGGCGAGGTTCGGCAGCCGTACGAGCCGCGCCCAGGCGAGCATCTCAGGCGAGCTCCACGCCGGCGGCGGCCGCCACGCCGAGGAGATGCTCCCGCGCCGCCCGGGCCGCGTCATCGGGCCGGTCGCGATAGGGATAGAGTTCGACCGTCACCCAGATGTCGGGGGTGTGCGTGGCGATGGCCTTCAGCGTGGCCGCGAAGTCGATCGCCCCCTCGCCCGGCACGAGGTGGTGATGCACCCGCGTGGCCGCGATGTCCTCGACGTGGTAGTGCCGCGTGTGGGCCTTCATGCGGGGCACCCACTCGGCCGGATCCTCGCCCACGCAGTAGGCGTGGCCGACGTCGAAGTTGAGGCCGAGAGCCGGATGCTTCACCCGCTCGGCAAACTCGAGGTACTGCCCGAACGTCTCGATCAGCAGGCCCGGCTCGGGCTCGATGAGCAGCGTCACTCCGCAGGCGGCGGCCACGTCGAGGGCGGGCATGATCTCGTCGTAGAAGATGTCGGCCGCCTGCTCGCGGCTCTGCCCCGGCTGGATCTCGCCGCCCGGTTCGGTGGAGATGTGCCGTGCCCCGAGCTCGGCGGCCAGCTTCAGGGCCCGCTTCGTGTGCTCGCGGCGGATCGCCCGGTAGTGCGGGTCGGGGTCGGTCCAGCCGGGATGCCAGTAGGGCTGCCGCGGATCGGCGATGGCGTTCATCATGAACGCATTGATGTTGGAGACGACGAGCCCGCTGGCCCCAAGCGCCCGCCGGATCGACTCCTTCTGCACCTCGAGCAGACCCGCCGGCCAGGCATGGGGCACGTCGGCGAGAAGCTCGATGCCGCCGTACCCGAAGCCCGCGATCCGCTCGATCGCCTGCTCCACCGGCACGTCGAGGTAAGCGTTGGAACTGAACGCGAGTCGCAGCGGCATGACAGAAAACTCGTGAACTCTTTCGCGGAGACTATAGCCGCTGGTCTCCCGGAAGCACACGGCGGCAGCCCGTGCCGCGGCCCGGACGTTCAGCTCGACGCCGAGCGATACCGGGCCAGCGCCCGCTGGAACACGAGCCGCGACACCACGAGCGACGCGAGCGCCGCGAGCACGGCGGCGACCACGCCCCCCCACGACTCGCCGGTGAACGGCTGGGCGATCACGCGGGCCGGCACGTTCACCACGAGCAGGATCGGGATCACGAAGGTGCACACCATCCGCAGCGGGCCACCCCACGGCCCCGAGTAGATCTCCGCGGGATACCGCGAAAAGTTCGTGAGGTAGAACCAGAAGTCGTAGAGGCTCTGGTTGCGGCCCATGAGGATCGTGGCGGCCGCGAGCATGATCACGAGGCCGTAGAGGATCGCCACGCCGCAGGCGAGCAAGAGCGGGTAGAGCAGCCAGGCCAGCGGCGGCGGCGCATGGTCCATCCGTCCGAGGGCCCAGGCGAGCAGCCCCACGCCCACGAGGCCGTTGGCCAGCGACGAGAAGTCGACGCGGTGCAGCGAGAGCATGAACTGCGCGTCGAGCGGCTGCACGAGCACGGCGTCGAGGCCGCCGGTGCGGACCAGCTCGGTGAGCTCCTCCGCGCTCGGCATGAAGAAGGCCTGCACGATCGAGTTGATGATCAGCCCCGTGGCCACGAACGCGAAGAACGGCGCCTTCGACCAGCCGCTCCCCTTGCCGATCTCGGCCGTGTAGCTGAACACCAGCAGGTAGAAGGCGAGGTTCATCGACATCCAGCCGAGGCTCGTCAGGCACTCGAGGATGAAGTTGGCGCGGAAGGTCATGTCGCGGACGAGGCACGCCCGGGCGAACGTCAGGAAGATGGCGAGGTAGCGGCCCACGTCAGCCTCCGAAGGCGCTGTAGCGCCGGGTGCCCCGCCACCAGGCGACACGGCAGGCGATGGCCATCACCACCATCCAGCCGGCCTCGATCGCCAGCGACGTCACCAGGTCGGCCCCTCGCACCTTGCCGAGCCAGATGGCCGCGGAGGAGTAGGCGGTGTACTCGAAGGGCAGCCAGTGGACCACGTCGGCGAGCGTCACGCCCGCGACGCCCACCGGCACCGTCCGCAGGAGGTCGATCGGGAACATGTGGCCCGAGAGCAGGTACTGCACGAGCATGTAGCCGAACACGAGGCTCGACACCTCCATGAACCAGAAGCCGAGCATGCCGAGCGCCGCCTCCATGAAGAACCCGAGCAGGAACGAGAGCACGAGCGAGAGCAGGAAGGCGGCGATCGTCGTGGCGTCGGGCAGCGGCGGAAAGTAGCTGCGGCACAGGAAGAACACGAGCGCGAAGGGCAGCGCCGCCACGGCGTAGTAGACGAGCTTGTGGGCCACGCGGGCCGCGAGCAGGAACGACACGTAGTCCACCGGCTGGATGAGGAACTTCTTCACCGACCCGTCGCGGACGCTCCGGGCTATGCCCGTGGCCAGGCCCGGCATGCTGGAGAAGGCCCGGGTGAGCATCGTGAGCAGGTAGTAGGCGACGATGTCGTTCCGCGAATAGCCGGCGATGTCGCCGCGGC
>JBJTRH010000487.1:0-2008 GCA_046076065.1 Planctomycetaceae bacterium
AGCCGCTTGGAGATGACGCTGGCGTAGCGGAGGTAGTTTGTCCAGTGGTCGGCGTTGAACAGCCAGCGGGCGTTCGCCGGATCGGTGTACCCGGGCGTGGTCTGGGAGGTGTTGTAGGGATTGCCGCCGTCGGTGCCGTACTTGTCGAGGGCCATGAATTCCATGCCGGCCGAGGTGACGCCGGCATTGAAGTACCACTCCGCCGTCTGCGCGGCGATGGTGTCGATGAACGCCTGGCCGCGCTTGAAGGCATCGGCCGGCGACTCGCCCGACTTGGGGTGGGCCAGATAGTAGTCGGTGATCTTGGAGATCCCCTGGTTCCAGCTGCCGCCGTCGGGCCTCGACTGGGCCTGGTTGGCCCACAGGTTGAACTTCCAGCCCAACTGCAGGTCGACCTTCTCCGTGGTGCCAGCCTTGGTGCTCAGGTAGCGGACGCTTTCGTTGATCACCTTCACGAAGTCGACGAGCGTCGAGCCTGGCCCGCCGACGAGCGACGAATTCCCGGCGATGATGCCCTTGTCCTTTGCCAGTTGGACGATGTCGTAGCCCAGGGCGATCGACGATGCCGGAGCCTGGTTTCCATCGTCGAACGTCCGCTGCATCATGTAGGCGAGGAAATCGGGCTCCATGATGAATGACACGGCCGAGCCGTTGGCGGCGCCGCGGATGGTGTCGAGCGTGAATTTGAGATCCTCGAAGTACGACCCGATGAACGCCTGGTTGCGGACGTTGTCGTAGGCGATTTCCAGACTCTCGTTCGGGCACATGATGTTGTAGTAGACGACCGTGGGGATGCTCCCGCCCTTCCAGGCCTCGCGCATCGACTGGATCAGCTTCTTCCCTTCGTATCCGTAGGGCGCGAAGAACCTCCGCCACGCGGCCCCGTTATCGCTCCCGTCGGGCAGCTGGAGGGGGCCGCCGTTCAGGTAGATGTACTGGTAGTCGAGGAGCTTCATGCCGGTCGGATCGTCCGGCAGCGTGCCCCGGAAGAAGGCGTTGTCGTTGTCGCCGTTCTGGTTGACCGCGCCGATCGCCAAATGCCGGGGCTTCACCGGCAGCGCGCCCTGCAGGTCGGTCACCTGGACGCCGATGGAGCGCGGCGCGACCGACGGATCCCCGAGGTCCGTCACCTTGAGGGCGACCGAGCCGGCGTCCATGGTGTCGTTGTCCGGGGCGACCGAGATGACGATGCTCGTGCCATCGGGCGAGGGCTGCGCCTTGACCACCTGCCACACGCCATCGGCGTTCTTGGCGCTGGCGACCTCGACCCCGTATTTCGACGCGCTCGGGATCACGCCATTGACGAGCGTCGTCACGTCGAGGGTGATCGTCGTGCCCTTCGTCCGGTCGATCACCAGCCCGGCGGTCTGCTCGTAGGGCGTGGCGCGGACCGTCGGCGCGGTCGGGGCCGTCGTCCAGTCGAGGTCGGGAAACACGATCGGGCTGGCGACCCCGCCGGTGACGTAATAGATCGACTTGGCGACGGGCGCCTCACCCGTCCAGGTGGCCGCCACGTCGACCTTCCAGGCGGCGTTGCCGGGGTAGATCACCCCCCCGACGTCGTCGGTGAGGCGCAGACCCCACATCGTACCCGTCCAGGTGGTGATCTGGACGATCTGATCGCCCGAACGCGCGAAGGCGGCCCCACCGTTGATCGAGAAGGTCGCCGAGTCCGGCTTGGACTGCGTGGCCGGGGCGAGCGCGATGGCGAACGGCGGGTAATCGGATGGCTGGGCGTCCTTGATCCCCGCGATCGCGAAGCTGTCGCTCGACGCCATCGCCAGACGGGCCTCGAGGATCTCCACGAGCGACAGCGCCGGGGGCGCGGGCTTCCGGCCGCGACGAAGGGGGCGACGGACCTTGGGGAAGCGGTGGAGGGGCATGAGGAGGTCTCCCGCGGGGGGGGCGTACCGGAGGATCGCCGTCCGTGGGCGGCGCCCCTTGGAGGGGCGGGGGCGGCTCCACGACGCCGGAATTGTGTTCCTCGCGAGGGGGCGCCGCAAGCGAT
>JBJTRH010000488.1:0-9159 GCA_046076065.1 Planctomycetaceae bacterium
ATTGTGAGCATCAGGATGTCGGGGGCGAGCACGTTCGTCCCGCTGTTGACCGCCGAATTCACGGCGATGACCGCCGTGCCCGTGGTCGTGGTCTGCGAAATGGTCAGCGTGCTGCCGTTGGTCGTGCTGAGCGTCACCGGAAACGTGGTGGCTCCCGTGGTGCCGCCGAGATTCAGCTGCCGAACCTGCACCGACGTGTTGAGGTTGATCGTCGGCGCCGCGGTGTAGGCAGCCTGGATAAACGCTCCGTCCGCCGTGCCACTGCCGACCGATCCCGGATAGAGGTTCGTCGCGCTCGTGCCCGACCAGTTGACCGAGTTGGTCCAGAGGCCCGTGCCCGACAACGTCTTCCAGGTGTAGTTGGCGGCCAACGCCGACGACGGCGAGATGGCGAACACCGCGACGGCCATGCAGGCCACCAGCGACGATGTGGTTGACGCGCGGTTCATAGTGCATCTCCTCTTGGACGGCGATCCAGACAGGACTCCGGCAGGCGAAGTCGACGATCGACATCACCCCCCCTTGTTGCGCCAACGCATCATGGACTGCCCGCCCCCCGGCCGCATCGTACGAAAGGGCATGGCGAACCGACCGCTCGCGGGTGCCGCACCGGGAGACCCAGGCCGGGTCACCGCCTCATCGCGGCTACACTGCGGGAATATGGACACAAGCAGCCATCGGCACCGCTGGCCATCGTCACGCCGCACCGCGGCCGTGGCCCGTGTCGCCCTGCTGGCCGCCGCGTGCCTCGCCGGCGACCGTGCCCTCGCCCAGCTTCCGGCCGGCAGCGAGACGGCCGAACCGCTGCGGTCGATCCCGCAGATCCTCGCGCTGCCGGTGGAGGAACTCGAGCAGCAGCGGTCGGTCGTGGTGCGGGGCGTCGTCACCCTCGTGCAGCCGTTGGTCATCCAGGATGGCGACGATGCGATCTACGTCGATCACACGCAGGTGCGCGTCGCGGCCGGCACGCACTGGAGTGACCTTCTCAGATCGCTGCCCCTCGAGTTGGGCGCCGACGTCGAGGTGACGGGTATCGTCGACCCGGGGGGCTACGCGCCGTGGATCATCATGCACGCGATCCGACGGCTCGGGGAGCAGCCGCTGCCCGAGCCGGTGTCGCTCGACATCGCGCAGCTCTTCGCCGGCGAGGGCATGGGCCGCCGCGTGCGGGCGACCGGTGTCGTGCAAGCGGTGCTCGAACACCCACGACGGTGGTCGCTAGCGTTCGAGTCGGCATCGCGTCGCTTCAACATCACCATCGCCAAGTCGGTGATGCCCGTGATGCCGGTCGGCCTCGTCGACGCCGACGTGGAGGTGATCGGCATCGGCAAGACCTTCCGCAACACTCGCGGCGAGTTTGTCGCGCCCGGTCTCTACCTGTCCTGCGGCGACGACCTGCGGGTGATCCGCGGGCCGAACCAGGAGCCGTTTGAACTGCCGCTCACGCCGCTCGGCAGCATCGCCCGCTACCGGCCAAAACCCCTCGGCGGGCATCGTGTGCGGACGTCCGGGGTGGTCTCGTTCACAGCCCAGCGCACCCTGTTCCTGCAGGAGGGCATCGGTGGCGTGCAGGTCGACCTGGCCCCGGCCGACCATGACACCGCGGAGTTCGAGCCAGGCGACCGCATCGAGGTGGCGGGCTTTCCGGACATGGCCACCGGGGTGGGGGCGATCACATGGGCGATCGCTCGCAGGCTGGCCCACGACGTGCCGCCTCCGCCTCTCCTCATCCAGCCTGGCGACATCGTCCGCGTGAACGACGCCCATTCCCAGGAAGGCAGCGTCGCCCGGCCCGGCACCTACGACGGCTGCCTCGTCCGTTGCCAGGGGAAGCTCGAGGCCGTGAACAAGGGCAGCGGCGGCACGCTGCTCACGCTCACCGAAAACGGCACGGCGTTTACCGCGCGCCTCGCCGACGGTGGCCCGGACAATCGGGTGCCGTTCGTGCTCGGCAGCGAACTCGAGATCACCGGGATCGTGCAGGCCGAGCGGCGGCCTCCGGGCGATATCGAGAACGAGCGGGGGTCCACCAGCCTTGCTCAGGTGGGTTTGCTGGTGCGGGATCGCAGCGACATACAGGTGGTGCGGCTTCCCCCGTGGTGGACCCCCGCGCGGCTCGCGGCGGTGGCCGGCCTGCTCGGCATCCTGGCGGCGGCGTCAGCCGTGTGGGTCACGTTCCTGCGGCGCGAGGTCGCCCGGCAGACGGCGCGAGCGATCGCCGAGGAGTCGGCCCGCCAACAGGCAGTGCTCGACTACGAAATCACCCTTCGCGAGCGAAACAAACTCGCCGGCAACCTGCACGACACGGCGCTGCAGACGGTGACGGGAATCGCCTTCCAACTGAAGGTATGCGAGGCTAAGGAGCGGGACCGCGGCGTGCATGCCGAGGCGACCGCCGGCGACGACGACGTCGGCCGTCACCTCGGCGTGGCCCGCAAGATGGTCGAACACGCCGCCGACCAGCTGCGGGGCACGGTGTGGTCGCTGCGGTCGCTGCCGAACGAGGGCCGCTCGTTCTCCGACGCGATCCACGAACTCGTCAGACGGCTCCAGTCGGGCCACGACGCCCAGATTCGGCTCGCCTTCGCATCCCGAGCCGACGATGTCCCGGCCTACGTCGCGGGCAATCTGATCCTCGTGGTCCAGGAAGCGGTTCATAACGCGCTCCACCACGCCTCCCCGCGGCAGATCGACGTCGTGATCGAGAGCGATGCAGCCGGGGGAGTATCGATCGAGGTCCGCGACGACGGGACCGGTTTCGCCGTGGGCACGCAGGCCGGCCCGCGGCACGGGCACTTCGGCCTGGCCGGCATGCGGGAGCGGGTGGAGCGGCTCGGCGGCACCTTCGAGATCGCGTCGACACCCGGCCGCGGAACGACGGTCCGCGGCGCGGTTCCGGCAGAACAGACGACGCCGGCAGCGGCGGCACGCGTGTACGAATGAGCGCCGCCCGTTCGTACCATGCCCGGAGAGCCTTTTCGCGGTTGAATCGAGTCGCGGCCCGGTGGGCCCGCTCCCTGGAAGGCTTCCGATGGTCGCCAATCGCATCCGCGTTCTCCTGATCGATGACCACGCCGTGCTGCGGGCCGGCCTGGCCAACCTGCTCGCGCTCGAGCGGGACCTCGTGGTAGTGGGCGAGGCCGACAACGGCGAGGCCGGCGTGCGGCTCGTGCAGCAGTGCCAGCCCCACGTGGCGATCATCGACGTCAGCATGACGGGCATGGACGGGGTGGAAACATCTCGCAGGATTCGCCGGCTCGCGCCGGACGTGAGAATCCTGATGCTCACGTCGTCGGAGTCGGCCGCCGACGCAGCCCGGTCGATCGAGGCCGGGGCCAGCGCCTACCTCACGAAGCGCGTGGCTCACGACGAGATCGTGGCGGTGATCCGCAAGGTGCACGCCGGACACAAGGCGATCCAAATCGGCGTTCGGCCCGCCACGGCCCCCCCGCGGCCGGAACTGCTCTCGCTACGGGAACTCGAGGTGCTGCGGCTGATGCGCCTCGGCACCAGCAACATCGAGATCGGCCGCTGCCTCGGCATCGCGGAACGAACGGTCAAATCGCACGTCACCGCGATTCTCATGAAGCTCAACGCATCGGATCGGGCCGGCGCCGTTGCCCGCGGATTCGACCTCGGGCTCCTGCAGATCGATCCCGAGGCCGCGAGCCCGGGACGCGGCTGAGCCCCGGCCCGAGTCGGCTGGGACGAAACGGGCGCCCCATGGGACGAAACGGGAAGTGGCCTCGCACTTCCGTACGATGCGACCGCCACACCGGGCCCCGTAGATTTCGAACAGTGGGTGGGAAAGCGTCACCGTTCGGAACCATCGGCCCGGAGCACCATGTCATGCCCTGCTCGTCACCAGCCTTTATCCCGCGGCTCAGCGGGTGCCTCGCGGCCGCGGCCGCAGTCGCCGTCTTCACGATCGGCGCCTCGTCGGCGTCAGCCGTCACCTACACGTGGGCGTCGCCGTCCACGGGCGGCGACTGGACCACGGCCGCCAACTGGAACCCCAACACCGGCTACCCGGGCCTGACGGTCACGGGCACCGACTTCGCGCTCTTCAACCAGGACCTCACCGCCAACCTCGCAGTGAATCTCGGTTCGTCGGTCAGCATCCAAAACCTGTTCCTGGGCGACACCGCGCAATCGCCGACCTCGTTCAACACGACCACGATCAGCACGACCAACGCAAGTGCGTTGACGTTTGTTGCCGTGACCGGCACGTCGGTGATCAGCCAGGTTGGCGCTGTCGACGTCGGGACGGAAAACGTGATCGTTCCGAATATCTTTGTCGCCGCGGGCACGCTGGAGTTCCGCAACAATCTCAGCTCCGGCGGCGGTGCGAACGGCCGAAATAACCTCGCCCTCCTCGGTGACGTGACGTCGGGCACGACCGGAAGCCACGTCCTGCGATTCTCGTACGCCGGCGGTTCGAGCGGCACCCTGTCGACCGACTTCCGCGGCAACATCACCAACGGTGTGGGTGTCATGAGCATGTTCTTCCGCAAGGACAATGCAACGACGGGCGTTCGGCAAGTGAAACTCTCCGGCACGGGCAACACGTTCACCGGCGTGATCGACTTTCGCGGTGGCGCTAACAACATGATCCTCGAATCAAGCCCGGCCTCCGGCACCAACGGCGCGCTCGGCACGGGGCGGATTGACCTTGGAATTTCCGGATCCACTGCCACGCTCAACCTCGGCGGCTCGCTCTCCACGGTGACGGAGGCGAACGCCATCAACATCCCCGGCACCGGAGCCAGGCGAATCGCTTCGATCGGGGCCGGCGATCGCATTCTGTCCGGCACGGTCAATCAGGACACAACGGGCGGGCTGACCCTCGCCTGTGAAAACTCCGGCAACCTGACCTTCAGTAACGCGATCAGTGGTGCCGGCCCAATCGCGATCAACAGCACGGGCGCGGGCAGGGTGATCTTCAGTGGCATCAACACCCACACGGGCACGACGACCGTGACGACCGGCAAATTCCAACTCGATGGCTCGTTGGGCGGTTCGTCGGTCCTCTCGGTGGCGGCCGCGGGATGGCTCGGCGGCAGCGGCACGGCCAGCGGAGCGGCCACGATCAGAGGTGGCACGCTCAGTCCGGGTTCGACCACGGGCGTGCTCTCGCTCGGCTCCCTCACCCTCACGGCGACGAGCACGGCGCTCATCGATCTGCTCGCCGCCGGCACCCGGGGCACCGACTACGACGGCCTCACGATCCTCAATGCCGGCGGGCTGACCTACGGCGGCACGATGTCGCTGGCGTTCGGCGGCAGCGTGCTGCCCGACAACACGACGTTCAACGTGTTCAGCTTCACGGGCGTCACGTCGGGCTCCTTCGGCCAGGTAGCATCCACCGGCTACTACGCCGGCACCTGGACCGACAATCTCAATGGCACGTACTCGCTCGCGAAGGATGCCCAGACGCTGACATTCTCGCAGGCCACCGGCACGATCACCGTCGTGCCGGAGCCCACCACGGCGGTCGCGATCGGTGCCGGCATCGCGATGCTCGTGGTCTGCCGCCGACCGCGGCGGACGGGCGGCCGGCCGACCGGTTTCACGCTCGTGGAACTCCTCGTGGTGATCGCGATCATCGCCACGCTCATCGGGCTGCTGCTGCCGGCCGTGCAGAGCGCCCGCGAGAGCGCCCGGCGGTCGTCGTGCTCCAACAATCTCAAGCAGATCGCGCTCGGGATGAATCTCTACGAGAGCGCCAAGAAGGCCTTTCCGCCCGGGCGGGAGGGAAGCGACGGCGGGTGCCCCGTGCAGCCCGCGATGGGAAAGAACACCAGTTCGTTCGTTCTGATCCTGCCCTTCATCGAGGAGAAGGGGCTCCACGATGCTTACACGCAGGCCGCCGCTACCACGCCCGTCGAGGGAGACATCCCGGGCGCCTTCGCCGTGAGAATCTTCAGCCAGTCGCCGACCACCTTTCGCTGCGCGTCGACGACGGGGCTGTTCTCGGGAACGAACATGGCCGGCCTCCAGCCCGAGGTCGGGTACGGCAGCTATGCGATGTGCCAAGGCCACCAGGGCCCGACCTACGGCATCGCGTGTGCGGTCAAGAGCCTCAACACGGGCATGGCGCTCTACGTGACCCGGATCAAGTCGAAGGAGATCATCGACGGCACGACGAAAACCCTCCTGATCGGCGAGGTGCAGGATGTGACCACGCCGCCCAACAAGTTCTGGTTCGCCAACCGTCATCTGGACTCCATGCGCAGCACCGACAACCCGATCAACACACCGTGGGGCCAGGGAGTCGTCCTTCCGCCGGAACGCGGGGGCGCGAACGGCGCCTTTGGCAGCAAGCACCGCGGCGGCTCGCAGTTCGCAACAGTCGACGGGAGCGTTCGCTTCATCGACGAGACGATCGATCTCACGCTCTACCGCCTGCTCGGCCAGCGGGCCTCGAATCAGGCGAAGGCGACTCAATGACACCCCGGACCTGCAAGCCCCTGCTCCCGATGCGGCCGACGATGCGTCTCGCGGCGGGGCGGCTCCTGCTCGCAGCGGCGTGCGGATCGCTCGTCGGCTGCGACAGCGGCCCGCGGATCGTGCCGGCCTCCGGGCAGGTGCTGATGAATGGCAAGCCGCTCACCGGCTATCCGGGCTTCGTCCGGGTCGTGCCGAAGGGATTTCGCGCTGCCACCGGACGGATCGACCCGGCCGATGGCCGCTTCTCGCTCACCACCTCCACCGCGAACGACGGCTGCCTCGAGGGCTCGCACCCGGCGTCGGTGATCGTCAACCAGACCGTCGGGAACCGCCTGTACTGGATCGTGCCCGAGAAGTACGGCAACGATGCCACATCCGGCCTGATGCTGGAGATCTCGGGATCGACGTCGCGTCTCGAGCTGAACCTCGAGGGCAAACTGACTCCTGCCCCCGCGCCGACCGAGGCGGAGCGTCGCCTGCAGGAAGCGGGCTGACGGGTATCGCCCGGCCACGGGGCGGCCGCCTCGCGTGGGCATCACCCCGCGTCCTCGAGCGCTTCCCAGCGTGCGTAGGCTCTCGCCAGGCTCGCTTGGGCCGTGTCGAGCCGCGTCTTGTCGGCCGCGAGCTCGTCGCCCGGCCGGCGAAAGTAGCCCTCCGCCGCCATCGCCGCGTGCACCGTCGCGATCTCGGCCTCGAGCCGCTCGATCGTCGCGGGCAGGCCGGCCAGTTCCTGCTGCTCCTTATAGGAAAGCTTCCTGCGGCTTCCGGCCGGTGCCGGCGTCTCTGCCGCAACCGCCTTTTGCGGCGGGGCGGCCGCCTTGTCTTCGGCTGGCGCGGGTCGCTGCCGCAGCCAGTCGGAATAGCCGCCCACGACCTCGCGGATCGCATGGCCCGGCCGCCCCGCTCGCGCCTCCCGCGGCTCGAACACCACCAGGCTCGTCACCACGTTGTCGAGAAACGCCCGGTCGTGGCTGACCACGATCACGGTGCCGGTGAACTCCATCAGCCGCTCCTCGAGCAGCTCGAGCGTCTCGGCGTCGAGGTCGTTGGTCGGCTCGTCGAGCACGATCACGTTGGCCGGCTTCGCGAAGTGCCGCGCGAGCAGCACCCGGTTCCGCTCGCCGCCCGACAGAAACTTCACCGGCTGCCGGGCCCGCTCCGCATCGAAGAGGAAGTCCTTGAGGTAGCCGAGCACGTGCCGCGGGGCGCCGCCGATCCGCACCGTCTCCGAGCCGTCGCTCACGTTGTCGGCCACGCTCTTCTCGTCGTCGAGCTGCTCGCGGAGCTGATCGAAGAACGCCACCTCGAGGTTCGTGCCGAGCCGCACCGTACCGGCATCCGGCTCGAGCGACCCGAGCATGAGGCCGAGCAGCGTCGACTTACCCGCGCCGTTGGGGCCCACGATGCCGATCCGGTCGCCCCGCATCACCGTCAGCGAGAGGTCGGCGATGATCGGCCTGTCGCCCCGCGCGAACGACACGCCGTCGAGTTCGGCCACGAGCGCCCCGCTCCGCTGCGCCTCCTGAATCGCGAGGCCCGCCCTGCCCTGCCGCTCGCGGCGTTCGGCCCGGTCCCGCCGCATCGCCTCGAGCCGCCGCACGCGGCCCTCGTTGCGGGTGCGGCGGGCCTTGATGCCGGTGCGGATCCAGACCTCCTCCTCGGCGAGCTTCTTGTCGAACAGGGCGGCCTGCTTCTCCTCGGCGGCGAGGGCCTGCTCCTTCCGCACCAGGAAGGTGTCGTAGTCGCACGACCAGTCGAACAGCCGGCCGCGGTCGACCTCGAGGATCCGTGTCGCCATCCGCCGCAGGAACGCGCGGTCGTGGGTCACGAACAGGAGCGTGCCGCCCCAGCGGCCCAGAAACGTCTCGAGCCACTCGATGGCGTCGATGTCGAGGTGGTTGGTCGGCTCGTCGAGCAGGAGCAGGTCGGGGCCCGCCACGAGCGCCCGCGCCAGGAGCACCCGCCGCTTCATGCCCGACGAGAGCCGGTCGAAGACCGCCTCGGGATCGAGCTCCATCCGCGAGAGGATCTGGTCGATCGCGTGCTCCCGCCGCCACGCGAGGTCATGCTCGTCGTCGGCGGCCGTGGCTGGCAATGGCACCCCCTCGAGCCCCGTCGCCACGACGTCGCGGATCGTGCCGGCCACACCCTGCGGCACGTCCTGCCGGAGCATCGCGACTCGCATGCCGGGCGCGGTGATCACCTCGCCGGAGTCGGGGCGGAGGTCGCCGGTGAGCAGCCGCATGAGCGTGGTCTTGCCGGCGCCGTTGCGGCCGAGGAGGCCGATCCGCTGGCCCGCCTCCACGTGGCACGACACGCCGTCGAGCAGCGGCGGCCCGCGAAATCGCACCCGCACATCGCGCAGCGTCACGAGCGGCATGCGGCGGCTCCGGTCATGGCCGAGGATCCCGGCACGAGCAGCAGGCAGTGCCAGTCGCCGCGGGCCGTGATGCGTGGCGCGACTCCGAGCCGCTGCGTGAACGCGTCTGCCACACCAGTCACGTCGGCCGCGAGCAGACCCGACAGCACGAGCCGGCCCGCCGGCCCGGTCGCCGCGTCGCGCCGCACCCGGCGGCAGAGGTCGTCGGCATGCCGCAGGAGCACGTCGGCCGTGATGTTGGCCAGCACGAGGTCGCACGGCTCCGCCGCCGGGGGCAGGTCGGCCGACACCGTCACGCGATCGGCGACCCCATTGCGGGCGGCGTTGGC
>JBJTRH010000489.1:0-2944 GCA_046076065.1 Planctomycetaceae bacterium
AGCGGCCGCTCGCTCCGCCAGTTGGCCGCCTGGAAGTAGGTGGCCTCGACGCCCGTGCCGTTGCAGCGGTTGAATCGGAAGAGGGAGAACCGTGGACCGGCTGCGGCCGGGCTGTCCATCGTGTCCGCGTCGAGCACCGGGACGCCCCCGAGCCCCGTCTCGACGAGTGCCCGGCCCGGCGGGGCCGACCGCCAGAGGATCAGCGCGTCGGCCCTGCCAACCCAGCAGATTCCGTCCTTGCCGTGATGATCGCCGCACCAGGAGTCGGCCGGCGGGCAGCCGCCTGGAAAGCAGGTCTCGCACTGGCCGACGCACCCGGCGGCACCACAGCCCACCGGGTCGTATCCGTCGTACCCCGTGCCGGTCATGCCTTCCGCCACCGTGCCGGGTGCGGACGGGACGTTTTCGAAACACATGACCGCGTCCGACGGAGAGCCCGCGTCGCCGACCGAGTATCCGCCGTCGAATGGCACCATGGAGCCCGCGTTGATCGCCGGCCCATCGGAAATCGGGGGCAGGGAGACATTCTCCTCGTCGATCAGCACCGACTCGGCCGGTGGTACCGTCCACGGATCCTGGGCTGCGGCCGACCGGGCGCCGAAGCCCACTAAGGCCATCAAGGCCACCCTGGCGGCCGTGGAAGAACGAGCGAACGTGCGGATCGAACTGCGTCGGACGGGCATGGATGCGGCCTCCGTGAAAGACTCCTGAATGCCGGGTGGAATCGGTCGTGACGATCGCTCCGCGTCACGCGGTCGTGCGGGGTTCGCGTCAGGGAGATTGCGCCGACCTTAAGTCCTCCGCAGGACTTGCCCCGCCTTGCGAGTCTGTTCGTTGTCCCGGCTCGGGCATTCGCCCCGGCAGCGCCAAGGCCTTGATCCGCGCGGCTTGCCCAGTTTCACACCGGCGTCGCCCCGAAGGCTTCGAGGGCTTCGCCCGTGTGGCTGCGGAGCAGAGGCTCGCCCGCGGAGGCACCACCGGCCAACTGCTTCGTCCACCGGCGGGCGTGGATGACGACGTCTTCCGGCGGGCCCTCCGCCACCAGGTGGCCGCCGCCCGCCCCCGCCTCCGGGCCGAGGTCGAGCACCCAGTCGGCCGCCGAGATCACCTCGAGGTTGTGCTCCACCACCAGTACCGTGTTGCCCGCGTCGACCAGCCGCTCGAGCACGTGGAGGAGCTTCTCGATGTCGGCGAAGTGCAGGCCGGTCGTCGGCTCGTCCAAGATATAGAGCGTGCTCCCCGTGCCCGGCTTGGCCAGCTCGCGGGAGAGCTTGACCCGCTGGGCCTCGCCCCCCGAGAGCTGCGGCGCCGGCTGGCCGAGCGTCACGTAGCCGAGCCCCACGTCCACGAGCGTCTCGAGGATCCGCGACACCTGCGGCACCGTCTCGAAGAAGGCCGCCGCATCGGCCACGCTCATCTCGAGCACGTCGGCGATGTTCTTCCCGTGCCACTTCGCGTGGAGGGTCTCGGCCGCGAACCGCCGGCCGCGGCAGTGCTCGCACTCCACCCACACGTCGGGCAGGAAATGCATCTCCACCCGCCGCTGCCCCAGCCCCTCGCAGGCCTCGCAGCGGCCGCCGGCCACGTTGAAGGAGAACGTCCGCGGCGTGAACCCGCGGGTGCGCGACTCGGGCACCTTCGCGTAGAGCTGCCGGATGTGGTCGAACACGCCGGTGTAGGTGGCCGGCGTGGAGCCCGGCGTCGAGCCGATCGACTCCTGGTCGACGAGGATCACCTTGTCGATCTGGTCGAGCCCCTTGAGGGCGTCGTACTGCCCCGGCTGCTCGCGGGCCGCGTGCAGCCGCCTGGCCAGCGCCCGCCAGAGCACCTCGAGCACCAGCGACGTCTTGCCCGAGCCGCTCGGACCGGTCACCGCCGCAAGCACGCCCAGCGGGACCTTCACGTCGAGCCCCTTGAGCGTGCGATGCCGCACGCCGCGGAGCTCGAGCCAGCCCGCGGGCGTGCGGCGGCCGTGCTCGGCCTTCCGCGCGAGCACTGCGTCGCAGGCCCGCCGCTTCGAGAGATAGGGCCCCGTCACGCTCTCGCGGAGCGACTCGAGCTTCTTCGGCGTGGCCTGGGCGACGATCCGGCCCCCCTCGCGGCCGCTCCCCGGCCCGAAGTCGAGGGCATGATCGGCCGTGGCGACCACGTCGCGGTCGTGCTCGACCACGACGACCGTGTTGCCGAGATCGCGGAGCTTGCCGAGGGCCGTGATCAGCCGGTGCGTGTCGCGGGGATGGAGGCCGATCGTCGGCTCGTCGAGCACGTAGAGCACGCCGGTCAGGCCGCTGCCCACCTGGGCCGCGAGGCGGATCCGCTGGAGCTCACCGCCCGAGAGGCTGCCGGCCGGCCGGGCCATGTCGAGGTAGTCGAGGCCCACGTCCACGAGGAACGACACGCGGGCATTGAGCTCGCGGAGGAGATCGCCGGCGATTCGCTTGTCGGCATCGTCGAGCACGACGGCGGCGAGCTCCTGCTGCAGCCGGCCGAGCGGCATCCGGCCCCAGACGTCGAGCGACCGGCCCCAGAGCGTGACGGCGCTGGCCACGTCGGCCAGCCGGCTGCCGCCGCAGTCGCTGCACGGCACCTCGTCCATCACGGCGTCCACCTTGCTGCGGAGGGCGACGACGAGCCGCGCCGCCTCCTCGCAGGAGTTTTCCAGTCCCTTGAACTGGAACGAGAACCACGGCCCCTTGCCGGCAACCCCCTTCGGCCGCGGCACGTCGATCCACTTCTCTCCCGTGCCCTCGAAGAGCACCCGCTGCTGGAGGCCGGAGAGATCGCCGAGCGGCACGTCGAGCGGCAGTCCGGTGACGGCCCCGAGCGCCTCGAGCATCGCCCGGCCGATGCGCCGGCCCTGGGGGCCATCGAGCGTCGGCCAGAGGTCGAGGGCGCCGTCGCGGAGCGACTTCGTGGGGTCGCGAACGAGCGCCCCGCGGTCGAT
>JBJTRH010000490.1:0-4247 GCA_046076065.1 Planctomycetaceae bacterium
GCCGTGATGATCTTCGTGTCGGGGCGGTTGAGCTCGTTGAGCGAGGCGTAGAGCGTGGTCGTCTTGCCCGACCCGGTGGGGCCGGTCACCAGGATGATCCCGTTGGGCCGGCGGATCAGGTTCTTGAAGTTGCGGAAGTCCCCCTCCGAGAGGCCGAGCTGTCGGATGCCGACGCGGATGTTGTCCTTGCCCAGAATTCGCATCACGACCGACTGGCCGTGGTTCGTCGGCAGGACTGAAACTCGCAGATCGTAGTCCTTGCCGTCGGCGGTGAGCTTGATCCGCCCGTCCTGGGGCCGCCGCCGCTCCGCGATGTCGAGCTTCGAGAGGATCTTGATGCGGGACAGGATCGCCCCCAGGAGCCGGCGGGGAGGGTTGTCTCGCTCCACCAGCCGGCCGTCGATCCGGTAGCGGATCCGGATCCGGTCCTCGAAGGGCTCGATGTGGATGTCGCTGGCCCGAAGCTGCACCGCCTCGGTGATGATCAGGTTGCAGAGCTTGACCACCGGGGCGTCGGAGTTGTCTTCCTGGGCCGCGCCGGACTCCTGCTCGACCGCCTTCTCGGTGAAGTCGATGGCGGTGTCGGTGAACTCCTGGAGCATCGAGTCGGCGCTCTCGCCGTCGGAGAGGCCGTAGTGGCGGTTGATGGCCTCCACGATCTGCTCGCGGACGGCGAGCGCCATCTCGATGTCGCGGTTGAGGATGAAGCGGAGCTTCTCCTGCGCGTCCATGTCGGTCGGGTCGCAGGTGGCGATCCGCAGGGCGCCGCCCGACTCGGAGAGCGGGAAGATGGTGTTCTCGCGGGCCACGCTCTCGGGGAGCAGCTGGACCACCTCCTCCGGCACCGAGATGTCGGCGAGGTTCACGAACTTCAGGCGATGGGCCTTCGCCATCGCCTTCATCACCTTCTCCGCGGGAGCGTAGCCGAGCCGCACGAGCTCGTCGTGGACCTTGCGGCCCGCGGAGCCGGCCACCCGCGTGGCCTCCGCGACCTGCTCGGCGGAGACGATGCCTTCGGCGATCAGCAGCTTGGAGAGTTGGTCGGCCATGGAGGGGCGGGAGGGGACGGCCGGGCCGTCAGGTCGCGGAGGGACGGTCTTCGAGGAATGTGTCGGCGTGTTCGTAGCCCGGGGCGCAGGTGCAGAGGAACACCAGTTCGACGGAGCCGGTGTTGCGGATCGTGTGCCGCACCCCCGGTGGGATGGCGATCGCGTCGCCCGGCCGCACGGGCCGCGACTCGTGCCCGAGCGTCATTTCGGCCGCCCCGGAGAGGATGTAGTAGATCTCCTCCGTCACGGCATGGTGGTGCGGGATCGTGGCGCATCCCACCGCGAGCCGCGCCTCCGCGAGGCTCTGCTTGCGAATCGACGAGTTGCGGTGGGCGAGGAGCTCGCGGATCGTCGAGCCGTCCACCGTGGTGAACGGCTCGGCGTCCTGCTGGTTCACGACATCCATGGGCATCGACGGGCGGGCGGCGGCTGGCCGGAGTGACGACGCTGGAGGGCAGCCATCCCCCACCTCTAGAAACATACCAGACGGCCGCCGATCCGAAACCGGCCGGCCGGCGGCGGGGCCGTCATGCGAGGCCGGGGGTGGGATGGAGCAGGTGGAGCACCGCCGGCGGGATCGCCCGCGTGTCCCACGCTGCCGCGTCCGGGAGCACAGCCGCGTCGAAGCCGGCGTCGGCCTCCACGACGATCGTGCTGCCCGGCGGCGCCGCCCCGTGCACGGCCGTCACCAGCGCGAGCAGTTCGGCATGGCGAGGATCGGTCGCCGCGAACATCGCCCACGGCGGCGAGACGAACACGAGCCACGGCGCGTCGGTGGAAAGGGTGGGAAACCGCCGTGGCCAGAGGAGCACGTCGCCCGGCCGGATCTCGCAGCGGTCGTCCACGCCGAGCTCGCGGGCGGTGCGCCGGATCAGGTCGGCGGTCGGAAAGTGCCGCTCGGCGAACACGCACCGCGCCGCGCCGCGGCTGAGTGCCTCGAAACCCAGCGCGCCGGTGCCGGCGAACAGGTCGACGGCGAGCGTGCCGCGGACCGCGGTGCCGATCAGGTCGAAGAGCGACTCCCGCACGCGGTCCTTCATCGGACGCGTGCCGCCGCCGGGCAGATGGGGCAGGCGGCGGCCCCGCAGGCTGCCGCCGATGATCCTCGGGGCCGAGGTGGCCTGGGCATCGGCCGGGGCTGCAGAAGCGGGCCGCTTCGATGGTCGCGCGGGGCGGGGCATGGTCGCCGGGTTCTCCTCCCGGGACGCCCGGGAATGGTATGGTACCCGCTTCAACACGGAGGTCGATTCGCATGGATTCGCGATGCGGCGCGGTGGCGGCGACGGTGGTTCTGGCGGTCGTGCTGGCGGCCCATGATCCCGCGGTGGCGGCCCAGCCCGACAAGGCGGCGGCGCAGGCGGAGTTTGACGCAGCCTCCGCCGACATGAAGCGGCTGTTCGCCGAGCTCAGCGCCCTGCAGTCGCAGTATCACCTGCCCGACTCCGACAAGCCGGCGATCGAGAAGCGGTATGGCGAGCTTGCACCGCAGGCCGCCGCCGCCGGCATCCGGCTGGAGAGCGCGGCCCTCGGGCTCGCGATCGTCGACCCCGATGCGTCGGAGGCCCGGAAGATCAGCGCGGAGTCGGTGGCCGGGGCCATGAAGGCCGACGCCCCGGAGGTGGCCCTGGAGAAGGCGACCAAGCTCGACGCGGCGGGCGTGGCGGGCATGGACACGCTCCTCATGGCGGCCCAGGCGTCGATGGCGCTGTCGCGGCCCGACGAGGCGGCCGCCTGGCTCGCCAAGGCGGGCAAGGCCGGCGCGCCGCAGGCCCAGCTCGAGAAGGCGGTCATGGTCATCCAGCGCGATCGACCGAAGATCGAAGAGGAGATGGCGAAGCGGAAGGCGGAGGCCGCGGCCGACGACCTGCCCCGCGTGCGGCTCTCGACGAGCGTCGGCGACGTCGTCGTGGAGCTTTTCGAGAACGAGGCCCCCAACACCGTCGCCAACTTCGTCAGCCTCGTCGAGAAGGGCTTTTACGACGGCACCCCGTTTCATCGCGTGATCAACGGGTTCATGGCGCAGGGGGGCGATCCGACCGGCACCGGCACCGGCGGCCCCGGCTACACGATCGCCTGCGAGGTCGACGCGCCCGGGGCCCGGCAGCACTTCCGCGGCACGCTCTCGATGGCCCATGCCGGCCGCGACACGGGCGGATCGCAGTTCTTTCTGACGTTTCGGCCCACCGAGCACCTCGACGGCAAGCACACCGTGTTTGGCCGGGTGATCGAGGGCTTCGACGTGCTGCCGAAGATCATGCGGACGACCGACGACCAGGGGCGGCCTGTCTCCGGCATCCAGCCGGATACAATTGTGAAGGCTGAGGTGGTGCGGAAGCGGAATCACCCGTACGTGCCCCAGACGAAGCCCGACACGCGGTCGCCCTCGCGGTGACCGGCCCACGGTTCCGGAGGCGTCGATGAATCGGCCGATGCTGCACTCGTTCATCGCGGGATGGCTCGCGATCGCCTCCCTGGCGGCTGCCGCGGGCACCGCCCCCGCGAAGCCCCCCGAGGATTCCCCGACCATGTCCGACCGGTTCCCCGCCGAAGACACCCCCACCGACAACCCGGCCATCGAGGGCCGCGTGCCCGACGACAAGATCCCGACGACCGAGGCCGAGTGGCGGCAGCGGCTCACGCCGCTGCAGTACGAGATCACCCAGAAGAAGGCGACCGAGCGGGCCTTCACCGGAAAGTACACCGACACCGAGACGCCCGGTACCTACCGCTGCGTGTGCTGCGGGGAGCCGCTGTTCGCGTCGGGCGAGAAGTTCCACAGCGGCTGCGGCTGGCCGAGCTTCTCGGCCCCGATCGACGGCGTGAAGGGAACGGCGATCGCCGAGCATGACGACCGGTCGCACTTCATGGTGCGGACGGAGGTCACCTGCCGCCGCTGCGGAGCCCACCTTGGGCACGTGTTCAACGACGGCCCGCCGCCGACCGGCCTGCGCTACTGCATCAACTCCGCGTCGATCCTGCTGGATGCGGCCAAGCCGGTGAAGTGACCCGCCGGCGGGGGCACGCGTGCTGCGGCCCGCATCGCTTACGCGATTGCGGCTTTTTGGAAGCGTAACCGCGTAAGCGGTACGGCGGGGTCACGCGTGGCCCAGAAGCCACGCGATCAGCCCCTTCTGCACGTGCATCCGGTTGGCCGCCTGCGTGACCACCACGCTGCGGTCGCCGTCGATCACCTCGTCG
>JBJTRH010000491.1:0-2135 GCA_046076065.1 Planctomycetaceae bacterium
GTGGCGGAGATCGGCCGCTGGATCGCGGCCTGTGCCACGCCCGCCACGCTCACCGGCTGGCTGGCCGGTCTCACGGGGCTCGTGTCGGTGTTCAGCAGCACGTCGGGCGTGGTGCTGCCCACGTTCCTGCCGATGGTTCCGGAGGTCATCCGGCATCTCGGCGAGGAACCCTCGACGGCCTCGCTGCTCGCGGCCGCCACCGCCATCAACGTGGGCAGCAACGTGGTCGACGTGTCGAGCGTGTCGACGATCGGCGCCCTGTGCGTGGCGGCCTGCGCGGACGAGGCCGACCGGCGGCGGCTCTATCGTCAGGGGCTCGCCTGGGGCCTCGCGATGACGGTGGTCGGCGCGGCCGTTTGCCAGGTGGTTCTCTGAACCAGCCCGCTATTTCTTCTTCGTCTGGATGTCGACGTCGAAGACGTTCGCCTGGCCCGGGATCACGTCGAACTCGAGCGTCGAGTTGGTGTTGTATTCGGCGGGGATAAGCACCGGGTTCGGGCCGTCGGTGTCGGTGAACAGCTGCACGCGGTACTTCCCAGACGCCGCGCCCTGCCGGTTGCCCGGCCCCTGACGACCGAGGCGGTACCGGCCCTCCTTGTCGGTCTGTGCGATCGCCCGCGGCCGCGAGGCATCGCTGGGCTGAAAAACCACCTGCACACCCCCGGCCGGCTTGCCGTCGATCCGCACCGTGCCGGAGACCTCCGTGATCCGTAGCCACCAGTCGCCGCAGCCGGGGGCGGCGAGCAGCAGCGGCACGAGGGCGAGGAGGTGGCGGCGGGTCGTCGGTCGCATGGGGTGGGTCGCTCCGCCTTCAGTTGCCGGATTCCTCGAACGACTTGCCGTCGTTGCGGCGAGCCGCCGCACAGAGGATGAGAGGGTCGATGGCATCGGCGACAAACCGCACCGATCCGTCGCCAAACAGGAAGATCGCGCCCCCCTTGTGCCAGCTGCTGAAGCCCTTGCCGAAGGAGCCCGAGGCGGGATTGAAGTCGTTGAGGTACCAGCCCGACGACGAGGATGCGGGGTAGCCCGCGCCCGCCGTGCGGGCGAGGCACCGCCCCGCACCGTTGCGGCTCGTGCCGTTGGCGGGCAGCCCATTGCCAGCCCAGACCGCCGCATAACTTCCCTGCCCCGCGTCGGCCGATTCCTTGGCCGTCGCCCCGGCCCGCTCGCCGGCGAGCAACGTCTTGCTCAGGCCGTCCGGAAAGCTCTTCATCTTCAGCCCTCGCAACGAGTTTCGGAATCCGAAGAAAGCGCCACCGGAATCGTTGGCGTTGATCGGTCCGTTGGATCCGGTGCCACCCGAGTTGATCGCGCCGTCCCCGGCACTGGCCACGTAGTTGCTCGTCGGCAGAAAGAAGCCCGACGTGAGCGGCGCCTTGTCTCCGAAGTCGCAGAGATTGTTGAGCGGGCCGGTGTTGTCGGAGGCGCAGCGGTACATGCCCAGCGGCGTCTGCAGGGCCGCCCGAACGGCGGGCGGAGGAGCGGGCAGGTAGGCGTCGAGCTCCGTCGTGCCCGTGGACAGGGCGTCGAAGAGAGGCGTGTTCTCGGTGTACGGAAGGATGAACACGCCCCACCCCCAGGCGGCCCGATTCGTGTTGACGTACTCGAATCCAGCCGGAAGCGCCTTGGTGGCGCTCTCGTGGGTGAGCATGCCGAGGCCCACCTGCTTGAGGTTGTTGGTGCATGACATCCGCCGCGCCGACTCGCGGGCCGCCTGCACGGCGGGCAGCAGCAGGCCGATGAGGACCGCGATGATCGCGATCACCACCAGGAGTTCCACAAGCGTGAACGCAGCTGGACGCGACTGGCGAGACATCCTGCACCCCCGGCGCCGGGGCGACGGCCCCCGTGGCCGCCTTCTCCGGCGATGTATGCGAACAACACCTTGAAGTATACACAGGCCGGCGGGGCGGCCAAGGCCGAATCCGTGCATCACCAGGTCATCGGGCGATGGGAGCCGTCGGCCGGTCGGCCCCGTCGCGATCGTCCGGCACGCCTGAGCCGAGCCAGCGGCGGATGACGTCGGCGCCATCCTCGCCGAGGCCCGGCCAGCGGGTGGACACGGCCGGCTTCATGCCGTCGAACTGAAACGGACTGGCGGCGGTGAGCACTTCTGTACCGTCGCGGTCGAC